>JAFEFG010000008.1 GCA_018240685.1 Pseudomonadota bacterium
CACAGCGCCACGACGGCGTCCATGCCGCGGCGGATGCCGCCGTCGAACATCACCGTCATCTTGTCGCCGACGGCGTCGCGAACCGCCGGCAGCACCTCGAGCGGCGACGGCGCGATGTCGAGCTGCCGGCCGCCATGGTTGGACACCATGATGCCGTCGACGCCCAGCGACCAGGCCCGCAAGGCATCGTCAGGGTGCATGATCCCCTTCAGCACGAGGTTGCCCTTCCACAGCTCGCGGAAGCGCTCGACGTGCTTCCAGGTCATGGGCGCGCGGTTCTGATGGGCGACGAAGTCGGCGACCTCCTCCGCACTCTTCCCCGGCGCGTACTTGGCCCAGTTGTCGAACATCGGCGTGCCGTGGCGCAGCCATTCCATCATCCACGCCGGATGGCGCAATGCTTCGAACTTGGTCTTCCAGTTGAGCTTCAGCGGACGGCCGAAGCCGTTGCGGACGTTGCGCTCGCGGTTGGAGCCTTCGGGGATGTCGACGGTGAAGACCAGCGTCTTGAGGCCGGCATCGGCGACGCGCTTGACCATGTCCTCCGACACGCTCTGGTCTTTGGCGGAGTAGAGCTGGTACCATCCATGATCGGGCGCGACCCGGCCGAGATCCTCGATCGATCCGGTACTGGTGCCCGACATGATGAAGGGCACGTTCGCCTCGCGGGCCGCCTCGGCCAGCATCAGGTCTGCGCCGCGGCGGAACAGGCCGGCGAGGCCGGTCGGCGCGATGCCGATGGGGCTGGAATAGGTGCGGCCGAAAAGGGTGGTCGCCTGGTCGCGCACCGAAACGTCGACCAGATAGCGCGGCACGATGCGGGCCTTGCGGAACGCCTGCTCGTTGGTGACCAGGCCGACCTCGTCGTCGGTACCGCCCTCGATGAAGTCATAGGCGATCTTGGGCAGGCGCTTCTTCGCCAGCTTCCGCAGATCCTCGATATTGACCACGCCGTTCATTGGACTCTCTCCCTTTGTCGCGATCTTGGCGCGCTTTGCAGCAGCGGACCAGTGATGTTAGACGGACCGCCATGCAGATCAGGCATCCGCACAAAGGGGACGAGGCCCATCTCGCCCATCTGCTCGAGGAGCACGAGCATCATTACGGCAACCCGGTTCCGCCCGGCAGCGGCGTGCCCGGCGCCGCCTTCCTGATCGCCCCGCCCGCCGGCGGCCCGATCTGCCTAGTGGCGGAGGAGGACGGCAGGCTGCTGGGCTTCGCCATCCTCAACCCCTACTTTCCGGGCCCCAATCTCAGCCACGGCCTGTTCCTCAAGGAACTCTACGTTGCAGCGCACGCGCGCTCCGAGGGCGTCGGCGAACGGCTGATCGACGCCATCCGCGATCTCGCCCGCCAGCGCGGGGTCAGCCGCGTGATCTGGACCACCGGCGAAGGCAACGCCGGCTCCCAGCGCTTCTATGACCGGCTCGGCATGCGCCGGGAGAAGAAGGTCTATTACGTGATGGATCCCTGAGCGTGGGACCCGGCAGCTGACGCCCGCTCACGCGGGCGAGGGCGGCCAGCGCCCTTCCGCCCGGCGGACCGCGCCGCCGGCTCGATGTCAGTGCGCGACCATCTGGCTTGGCAGGATGAGAACGATCTGCGGCCAGAGGGTGATCAGCACGATGCCAAGGCACAGCAATCCGAAGAACGGCGCCGAGGCCTTGGTCACGGTCCAGATGTCCCGGCCCGTGAGGTTCTGCAGGACGTACAGGTTGAAGCCGACCGGAGGCGTGATCTGCGCCATCTCCACGACCAGCACGATGTAGATGCCGAACCAGAGCGGATCGATGTGCTGGGCATTGACCATCGGCAGCACGACCGGAGCGGTCAGCACGATCATCGACACGCCATCGAGGAAGCAGCCGAGCACGATGTAGAGCAGGGTCAGGAGGAAGATCAGCCCGGCCGGGCTGAGCGCGAGGGAGTTCACCCACTCGGCCATCGCCGCCGGCAGGCCGGTGAACGCCATCGCCGTGGTGACGAAGGCCGCGCCGACCAGGATCAGCCCGATCAGGCAGCTGGTGCGCACCGCGCCCATCAGGCTCTCGCGGAACGTGTTCCACGACAGGGTGCGCGTGACGCCGGCGAGGATGAGGGCGCCGCACACGCCCATCACCGCCGCCTCGGTGGGCGTGGCGATGCCGCCATAGATCGAGCCCAGCACCGCCAGGATCAGCAGGATCACCGGGATCAGGCGACGGGCGTTCCACAGCTTCTGCCCGAAGCTCATCTTCATGTCGTCGGCCGGCACCTGGGTCGGATTGAAGATCGCCCAGATCGCCGTGTAGGCCATGAACAGGCCGATCATCATGAAGCCGGGAAGGAATCCGGCGATGAAGAGGCGGCCGATCGAGACCTGGGCCGTGATGCCGTAGACGATCATCATGATCGAGGGCGGGATCAGCAGGCCGAGCGTGCCCGAGCCCGCCAGCGTGCCGATCGACATGCCCTCGTGATAGCCGCGCTTGCGCAGCTCGGGCATGCTCATGCGGCCGATCGTGGCGCAGGTGACGGACGACGAACCGGACACCGCGGCCATGACGCCGCAGCCGAGGATGTTCACGTGCAGCAGCCGGCCCGGCAGCCAGCCAAGCCACGGGGCGAGGCCCTTGAACATGTCTTCCGACAATCGCGATCGGAACAGGATCTCGCCCATCCAGATGAAGAGCGGCAGGGCGGTCAGCGCCCAGCCCCAACTGGAATCCCACACCGTGCTGGCAAGGAGGGAGCCGGCCGGCGCCGGGGTGAAGAAGTAGAGCGCGACGAAGCCCACCACCAGCAGCGTGATGCCGATCCACAGTCCGGTGGCCAGCAGGAAGAACAGCGTGCCGAGAACGACGACCGCCAGGAGCAGACCGCCGGTCATGAGCGACTCACCATCTCGGCTTCGGAGTAGGTCAGCTCCTCGCCGATCGCCTGCGCCTCGGCATCGAGGAATTCCGGCGTCTTGCCGCCCAGCACCTCGGCCAGTTCATCGAACAGCGCCACCGCGAGGATCGTGCCGCCGAGCGCCATGCCGATCTGGGGGATCCAGAACGGCACCGCCATCAGGCCCGGGCTCGTATCGCCGTAGACCATCGAATCGTAGACCATCATCCAGGCATTGACGGAGAAGAATGCCAGCGCCAGCCCGCCGAGCGCGCAGCACCAGATCTCCACGAGCCGGCGCCCGCGCGGGCCGAAGCGGCTGATCAGGAGATTGACGCGGATATGCGCGCCGGCGCGCAGCGTGTAGGCAAGACCGAGGAAGGTCGACGCGGCCATGCAGAAGCCGGAGATCTCGGTCGCATCGAAGGTGATGTTCAGGAGTCGTCCCGCGATCTGGAGGAGGATCGAGACGCCGATCATCATGAGGAAGAACGCCGCGAGCGCGCCGCTCACGGTATAGAGGGTGTCGAGAAAGCGCCGCATGGAAGCTCCGTCGTCACGCGTTGCGGGCGGGCGGGCACGTTCGCCCGCCCGGACGGATCATCAATGCGTCTTCAGCATCGCCATGTAGTGGTCGAGGACGGCGATCGCGTCGGGCTTGGCCGTGGCCTTCCATTCGCTCGCCATCTGGGCGCCGACCTTCTTCATCGCCTCGACGACACTGGCCGGCGCCTCGGCGACGATCATGCCGTTCTTCTTGAGGATGGCCGACTGCGCCGCATCGGCGGCCTTGCTCATTTCCCAGGACCGCTTCGTGTAGGCATCCGAGGCGTCCATCACCACCTTCTTGACGTCCGCCGGCAGCGAGTCGAAGGCGCGCTTGTTGAAGATCAGCGCGTTCTTGGACAGGATCGCGCCGACATTGGTGAAGTACTTGGTGTTGTCCCACGCCTGGATGTCGACACCCGTCTGGGCGCTGGTGAAGAGCGCTTCGATCAGGCCGGTCGAGAAGGCCTGCGGGATCTCCGCGAAGGGCAGGATGGTCGCGTTGAAGCCCAGCAGCGTCGCCATGCGCTGCGTGGCGGTCGAGTAGATGCGGATCTTCTTGCCCTTGAAGTCCTCGACCGACTTGACCTCGAACTTCGTGTAGAAGCCCTGGCTCGGCCAGACCTGGTAGCCGGCGATCACCATGCCGGCCTTGTCGAACAGCTTGTCGAAGTAGGGCTTCTGCGCCTCCATCAGCTTCCAGGCGTCGTCGTAGGTCGAGGCGACGAATGGCACACCGTCGAGGATGAACATCGGGTCCTCGTTGCCGTAGACGCCGAGGCGGATCTCGCCGCCCTGGACCTGTCCGCGCTGCACGGCCGACTTGATGCTGTCGAGCTTGATCAGGCTGTCGTTGGTGTGGAGCATGATCTTGAGCTTGCCGCCGCTGTTCTTCTCGACGTCCTCGACCCACTTGCGCAGGTTCTGGGTCAGGAAGTTGTTCTCGGGATAGCCACTGGCCATGACCCACTGGGTCTGTGCCGCAGCGCTGGCCGCGAAGGCGATCGTGGCGCCTGCCGCGAGGATCATGGCCTTCACGGACCGGAATCGTCGGATCATGTTCATTTTGCGCTCTCCTGCTTGCCCGCAGGCCCATGGCTGAGGCCCATCGGTCTGTGTCTGGTCAGCAAACACCATGCCAGCGACCTGCGCTGCGGCCATTATGGCACGCCGCTTGCTGCCACGCCTGCACGCCAAGGAGAGCTCCGAGCATGTCCGGCTTCGCGTTCCCGATCATCGATCTCGCGCCCTGGTTCTCCGGCGACGAGGTGGGCCGGCGCCAGGTCGCCGACCGCGTGCGCGCGGCCTGCGAGACGATCGGCTTCTTCGCCGTGGTCGGCCATCGGGTTCCCGCAGCCACGATCGAAGCAATGCGAAGCACCTCCCGGGCCTTTTTCGACCTGCCGCTGGCGCAGAAGATGAAGGTGGCCCGCCCGCGACCGGAGCAGAATCGGGCCTACCATGCCGAAGGCACGGAGACCCTGGCGCGGCTCGCCGGAAAGGAGACCCTGGCCGACTACAAGGAACTCTTCGCCATCGGTCCGCCGGACGTGCCGGCCGACGACCCCTGGTTCCATCGGTTGCCGGGTGCCTACCCGAACTATGCCGCCAACCTGTGGCCCGACCAGCCGGCGGCGTTCGAGGCCGCATGGCGCGCCTATTGGACGGCGATGGAGGACCTGCAGGCCACGATCTGCCATATCTTCGCCAACGCGCTCGACCTGCCCGAGACCTGGTTCGACCGCGCCCTCACCCGCCACTGCAGCATGCTGCGGGCGCTGAACTATCCCGCGCAGAAGGCGCCGCCGGGGCCGGGTCAGCTGCGCGCGGGAGAACATACCGATCTCGGCATGCTGACCCTTCTCAAGAACGAGGCGGCCGACGGCGGCCTGGAAGTGCGGGATCTCGAGGGCAACTGGCACGAAGCACCGACCGTGGAAGACGGCTTCATCGTCAATATCGGCGATCTTCTCATGCGCTGGACCAACGACCGCTTCCGTTCGACGCTGCATCGCGTCGCCAATCCGCGCCAGGGCGGCGGCGCCCGGCGGCTGTCGATCGCATACTTCGTCGCCCCCGCCTACGACACCATCGTCGAGTGCCTTCCGACCTGTCAGTCGTCGACGGACCGCGCCAAGTATCCGCCCGTCAGCGTGGCCGCCTACCGCAACGAACGCTTCGCCCGCACGGCGGCGCCAAACCCGCCGGCCGCCTGAAGGACGCGCGCTCTAGCCGCCCGCGGCGTCGAGCGCTTCGGCGATCAGCCTTGCGGTGAGGGCGTTGCCGCGTTCGTTCAGATGATAGTTGGCATACAGGGAGTCGGGATCGCGGCGCGCGCCCGCCTTCTCGAAGGCGGCGAAGGTGTCGAGCGTGCGCAGCCCGGCCCGCGCCGCACAGGAGAGCACCGCGCTCACCGCCGCATGTCCGCCGGCGCCACCGACGGGATCCGACCAGCCCAGCGACTCGGGCAGCGCGACCACCAGCCCCTCGACATGCTCGCGGCGCAGCAGCGCGCCCAGGCGCTCCATCAGCTGGCACGAGACAAGAGCCGGGTCGGCGCCGGTCCTGACGACGTCGCCATACCAGAGTTCGAGCGCGTCCAGCCGCGTCATGACGACATCGAGCAGGCGCGAATAGCCGAGGATGTCCCGAGCACGCACGAGCCAGGGCGACTGGAAAGCCGTCTGCACCGGCACGTTGCGCAGGTCCAGCCGCTCGCCGACCGGGACGAAGTAAGGCTTGCCCATCGAGTCGCGGACAGACAGGGCGGTGCGGGTGGTGTCGTCGGCGATGAAGGCCACCACGACGGTCTGCGGCTTGAGACGGGGAACCAGCCGCTCGGCCCGCAGGACCATCTGGTCGATGCCATAGCCGCGCACGCCGCCGTTGAAGACGCGCCGGCCGGTCAGCCGCTCCAGATCGGCCGGCCACGTCTCGTCATTGCCGACGCCGAACCCTTCGGTGAAGGAGTCGCCCAATGCAA
The DNA here is from genome assembly GCA_018240685.1 of Pseudomonadota bacterium. Classification (GTDB taxonomy): domain Bacteria; phylum Pseudomonadota; class Alphaproteobacteria; order Reyranellales; family Reyranellaceae; genus Reyranella. The sequence goes on from JAFEFG010000008.1 coordinate 6,401, forward strand.
GGATGGCCGGGCCCGTCGCCGCCGGCCCCTGGAGATGGTGGTCGCGCATGCCCAGCGCCGATACCGAGAAGGCCTTGCCCATGAGCGTCCCTGACACGCTGGGGATGGGCTCCCATCCGAGCCGGGAGTCGTAGGCGAGCTGACGCTTCAGCACGGGTCGTCGCACGACTTCATGGATATAGTTGGGATAGCGCCACAAGGACGCCGTCGAGTCGAAGATCCGCGCTAGCACCTCGCCCACCAGGAGGCAGAAGACGACGGTAACGAAGGAAAGAACGAAGCCGCCTGCGAGGCGTGGCGATGGGCGCGACGGCGGCAAGGGCTTCACCTTGCGGCGAACCTGCCGATCCCCAATCCGTCGATGGGAACGTTGGTGGCGCCGGTCGCGATCAGTTCCGCCATCATTGCGCCGGTTCCCGGTCCGAGCTGGAAGCCGTGCGCGGAGAAGCCGAACTGGTGATACACGCCTTCCGAAGTCGAACTCGGTCCTACCACGGGGATGTCGTCGATCATGCGCGCCTCGATGCCGGCCCAGGCACGCACGATAGTGGCCTCGCGCATTACCGGAAACAACTCCCACACCGTTCTCGCAGAGGCAGTGAGTTTGGACCAGTCCAGCACGGTGCGATTCTCGTCGCGAAACGGCGTCGCGAGATGGCCGCCGCCGATGACGACCGTGCCGTTGGCGAGCTGCTTGAAGGAGAGCTTGCGGCCGCGCAGGATCACGACCGGCTGGATGAAGGGCGGCACGCGGCTGCTCACCATCAGCATCGGCGCGATCACCTCGAGCGGCACCGGCTCGCCCAGCATCGCCGCGATGCGATCAGCCCAGGCACCGGCGGCATTCACGACCTTGGGCGCCTCGATCGGACCGTCGCTCGTCTCCACGCGCCAGACACTTCCAGCACGAACCAGACCCGTCACGCGGACGCCTTCGATGACCTCGGCTCCCTTCTCGACCGCGCGTCGCCGGAAGGCCTGCGTGGTGCGAAAGGGATCGGCGGCGCCGTCGCGGCGCGAGACCACGCCGCCCGGACAGTAGTCGGACACCGCTGGCACCAACCGCTTGAGCTCGGCGCGGCCGATCAACTCCTCGTGAGAAAAGCCGCGCAGATGCAGATCCTCGACGCGCGCACGGAAGCCCGCGAGTTCCTCCTCGCTCTCCGCGACCAGGACGGTGCCATGGCAATCGAAGCCGCAATCGTCGCCGACCAGTTCCTCGATGCGTTCCCAGATCGCCATGGAGGAGATCGAGAGCGGGATCTCGGCGACATGGCGCGCGAGCTGGCGCACGCCGCCAGCATTCACGCCCGAGGCATGGCGGCCGGCATAGTCCTTCTCGACCACGATCGGCTTGAGCCCGCGCAGCGCAAGATGCAGCGCGGTCGAGCAGCCATGGATGCCCCCGCCGATGACGACGACGTCGGCGGTCCTCACGGCTAGCGCTCCACCGCCTTGCGCTCGGCCTCGCCGATCGGCAGCGAGGCGAGCTCGGCGAGCGTGATCGGCTTCACCGGCGGACGCAGGCGGTAGTAGCCGACCTCGGCCGGCGACAGGCCGCGCTGCTCGGCGATCAGCTCGGTCACGGTAAGCCCGCACAGCCGGCCCTGGCACGGTCCCATGCCGGAGCGCAGGAAGGCCTTCATCTGGTTCGGCCCCTCGCAGCCCGTGTCCGCCATGGCGCGGACCTGTCTGGCGGTGACCTCCTCGCAGCGGCAGACCACGGTGTCGCCCTCCGGCCGGCGGAAGGAATCGGCCGGGCGGTAAAGGATGTCGAGGAAGGCGCGGCCCATCTCCTCGCGGGCGAGCTTCTGCCGGACCACCTGCGGATCGGGTACCGACGCTTCGGGCTTCAAGGCACGCACGGCAGCGATGGCCGCGATCCGCCCGCGCTCGGCGGCGGCCGTGCCGCCGGCAATACCGGCGCCGTCACCGGCCACGGCGATGCCCGGAACGGAACTGGTGAAGTCGTCGTCGAGCACGGGCTCGAAGCAGAGCTGGCGCTCGTTCCAGCGATGGGCGGCGCCGGTCGCGTTGGCGAGGTTCACGTTGGGAACGACGCCGTGATGCAGCAGCAGAAGGTCGGCCGCCAGGCGATGTTCGGTGCCGCCCGTCCCATAGACGACTTCCTTCAGCTTGCCGTCGCCTGCCGCCGACAGCCGGTCCACGGCGATCACCGGCACCTTCGCCTTCACCTCGCGCAGGAGCGCAAGGCCCTTGCGCCAGTAGGGCGAGAGCAGGAAGTCGGGCAGATGCGGCAGGGCACGCAGCCAGTTGCGACGCGACGCGGTGTCGAGCATTGCCTCGATCTTCACTCCCGCGCGCAGGAGCTGCGCCGCCAGCAGCCACAGGAGCGGGCCACAGCCGGCCAGCACCGTACGGCCATCCGGCACCAGGCCCTGCGCCTTCAGCGTCGTCTGCGCGGCGCCCGCCGTCATCACGCCGGGCAGGGTCCAGCCGGGGATGGGGAAAGGCCGCTCCAGCGCGCCGGTGGCGATGATGACGCGACGGGCCTGGATCAAGCGCGCCTTGCCGGCGATCGACACGCCGACGGCCAGCGACGGATCGAGCGTCCAGACGGTCGCGCCGGTTACGATCGCGGCGCCGCTCACCTTGGCCTCGGACGCCAAGGCGCCGCCGGCCCAATATTCCTCGCCCAGCACGGTGCCGTTCTTGATCGGCGTCGAGGTGATGCCGCGATAGATCTGGCCGCCGACGCCCGGGTTCTCGTCGAACAGCACCGTCGACAGCCCGACCCGCGCCGCCAGCGACGCCGCCGCCAGCCCCGCCGGCCCGCCGCCGATGACGACGAGGTCGTAGGATGGAGAAAGATCCGCTGCCGAGGTCATCGCCCCGCCTCCCGCTTGCCAATCTGCGTCGCCACGGCCATGCCCTCGCGCACCGGCACGAGGCAGCCCTGCCGGTTGCCGACGCCGTCGATCGTCACCAGGCAGTCGAAGCAGACGCCCATCAGGCAGTAGGGTGCACGCGGCGCGCCGGTGACCGGCGTGGTCCGGCAGTGGTCGATGCCGGCCGCCAGCAGCGCCGCCGCCACCGTGTCGCCGATCCGGGCCCGCACAGGCTGGCCGTCGACCGTGATGGTCACGGTCGCCGTGTCATGCAGCCTCTTGAACATGGAACCTCCGTGCGCTGAAGGGAGCGACCAGCGCCTTGTCGAGGGCGCCGCGGGCAATCATCGGCGCCACGGTGAGCGCGTGATTGGCCGCGAGCGTGACGCCCGAATGGCAGCAGAGCACGAAGGCGCCGGGATGCGTCTCCGACTCGTCGTAGATGGGGAAGCCGTCCTGGGTCATGACGCGGATCGCACTCCAGGTGCGCACCACATTGACGTTGGCCAGCAGCGGGAACTGCCGCACCGCGCGCTCGGCCTCGGTTGCGGCAACGCCCAACGTGATACGGGCGGGATCGGTGCCCTCCTCCTTGGAATCGCCGATCATCACCGTGCCCTCGTCGGTCTGGCGCAGCGTCACCACGGGATAGTTCAGGAACGGCCGCAGCCGCTCGGTGACGACGATCTGGCCGCGTTCGGGCTTCATCGGCGCCTCGAGGCCGACCATCGGCGCCAGCCGCATGTTGGCGTTGCCGGCGGCGAGCGCCACCCGCCCCGCCCTCACCTCGCCCTGCGGCGTCAGCAACCGGAAGACGCCGCCTTCGCGCTGGATGTCGTCGACGCGATGGCTGGGCAGGTAGTCGACGCCGCGTGCGTGGATCGCCTGGTGCAGCGTGCGGAACAGGCGCAGCGAATTCACGTGGCCGTCGAGCGGGCAGTAGCTTGCGCCCACGACCTCGGGCCCGATGTCCGGCAGCATCCGGGCGACCTGCGAATGATCGAGGATCTCGGTCTTGTAGTCGACGATGCCGGGCTGGTTGTGCAGCCGCTTCAGGACCTCGGCGCGCGCCTCCAGTTCCTTCTCCGACAAGGCGAGATGGAAACCGCCCGGCCGCTGGAAGCAGACATCGAGGCCGGTCTCGTCCTTGAGGATCGCGGCGAAGCCCGCCCAGGCGTCGGACGAGCGGATGGTCCAGCCAGCATAGGGCGCCAGCCCCAGCCCCTTGCTCTGCACCCACACGAGGGCGAAGTTGCCGCGGCTTGCGCGCACGGCGCGATCGCCTTCGTCCAGCAGCGCCACGCGACAGCCTTCGCGTGCGAGGCCCCAGGCAGTGGCGGCGCCGACTAGGCCGCCGCCCACGACGGCGACGTCGTATTCCCTAGCGGCCATGGCTGCCCTTTCCGACCAGCAGACGCTCGAGCCCGTAGGCGCGATCGAGCGCGATCAACGCGGCGACGGTGATGGCGATCACGCAGGCCGAGACCGAGGTCACGAGCGGATCGATATTGTCCTGAATGTAGAGGAACATGCGCACGGGGAGGGTCTCGGTTCCGGGGGCTGCGATGAACACCGTCATCGTCACCTCGTCAAACGAATTGATGAAGGCGAGCGCCCAGCCGCTCACTAGGCCGGGCAGGACCAGCGGCAGGGTGATGCGCTTGAGTACCGTCGCCTCCGACGCGCCGAGCGACACGGCGGCATGCTCGATGCGGCTGTCGAGGCCGACGGCGGAGGCGAGCGTGAGCCGCAGCGCGAAGGGCAGCACGATCACGATGTGTGACAGCACCAGTCCGGCAAAGGTGCCGCCAAGGCCGATCTCGGTGAAGAAGCGCAGGAAGGCGATGCCCAGCACGACATGCGGGATCATCAGCGGCGACATGAACAGCGTCGTCATCGCCTCGCGCCCAGCGAATTGATGCCGTGCGATCGCCAGCGCCGCCGGCACCGAAACCGCCACCGCCAGCGCCGAAGACAGGGCACCCAGACCGAGGCTGCGCCAGAAGGCCGAAACGAACTCCGGATAGCGCCCGATGGCGTAGAACCAGCGCAGCGACCAGTGGCGGACCGGGAACGAGAGAAATCCCTCCGGCGTGAAGGCGACCCAGCACACGACCAGGATCGGCGTCAGCATGAAGACCACGAACAGCGCGTGATAGGCGAGCGCCAGGGGCCCGTTGCGGCTCACCGGAACACCTGCCCGTAGCGGCGCTCGACCAGGCGGTTGGCACCCACCACGATGATGACCAGCGCGACCAGCAGCAGCACCGCCACCACCGCGCCCAACGGCCAGTTCAACGTATTGAGGAATTCATCGTAGGCCAGCGTCGAGGCGACCTTGAGCCGCCGGCCGCCGATGATGGCCGGCGTCGCAAAGGCCGAGGCGGCAAGCGCAAAGACGATCACCGCGCCCGACAGGATGCCCGGCATCGCCTGCGGCAGCACGATGCGCCGCATCACCGTGAACGGCCCCGCCCCGAGCGCGATCGCCGCATTCTCCACCTGCGGATCGAGGCGCTGCAGTGCCGCCCATACCGACAGCACCATGTAGGGCATCAGCACATGCACCAGCGCCACCACCATGCCGGTCTCGGTGAACATGAAGGGCAGCGGCGTATCGATCAGGCCGAGCTCCATCAGCGCCTTGTTCACCAGCCCCTCGCTGCCGCCGAACAGGAGCGCCCAGCCCAGCGTGCGGGCGACGACGGAGATCAGGAGCGGCCCCAGGATCACCAGCAGGAAGATGCCGCGCCACGGGCTCCTCATGCGGCTCAGGATATAGGCCTCGGGCGCGCCGAAGACGGCGGAGAACAGCGTGACCAGCAGGGCGATGCGGAAGGTCCGCTCGAACATCTCAGCGTAGTAGGAATCGGAGAAGACCTCGCGCCAGTTCTTCAGGATGAAGACCGGCTCGATGCCCTTGTACTGACCCCAGTCATGAAAGGTGAGCACGACCGTCATGCCCAGCGGCACGATCACGATCGCCGCGAACAGCAGCAGCGCGGGCAACGCGAGAAGATAGGGTGTGGATTTCACGCCCGTGCCTCCCACACCAGATGCACCGCCGCGCCCTCCTCGGGCATCGCATCGCCGGTATTCTGGCGGATGACGGTGACGAGACCCGACGCCGTGTCGACCTGGTAGAGCCAGTGGTTGCCCTGGAAGATGCGCGTGCGCACCGTGCCCACCAGTCCCGCCGCCGCGAAGGCGATGCGCTCCGGACGGACGGCGACGCCGTTCACGAGATTGGTCTTGCCGAGGAAGCTGGCGACGAAGGCCGTCGCCGGGTGTTCATAGGCCTCGAGCGGCGTCGCGATCTGCTCGGCGCGCCCCTTGTTCATCACGACGACGCGGTCGCTGAGCGCCATCGCCTCGGCCTGGTCGTGCGTGACCAGGATCGTGGTCGTGCCGACGGTGCGCTGGATCTGGCGCAGCTCGATCTGCATCTCCTCGCGCAGCTTGGCGTCGAGGTTGGACAGCGGCTCGTCGAGCAGCAGGATGCGCGGCCGGATGACAAGCGCGCGCGCCAGTGCCACGCGCTGCTGCTGGCCCCCGGAGAGCTGGCGCGGATAGCGTGCCGCGAACGCGCCGAGTCCCACCAGCTCCAGCGCATCGGCGACCCGCCTGGCGCGCTCGGCCGCGGCAATTCCCTGCATCTCCAGGCCGAACGCGACATTCTCCGTCGCCGTCATGTGCGGGAAGAGCGCATAGCTCTGGAACACGATGCCGAGCCCGCGCTTCGCCGGCTTCACCGCCAGCAGGTCCTCGCCCTCCAGCCGGATGGCGCCGCTGCTCGGCTCGACGAAGCCCGCGATCATCTGCAGCGTCGTCGTCTTGCCGCAGCCGGACGGTCCCAGAAGGGAGATGAACTCCCCCTTCTCGACTCCAAGCGACAGGCCGTCGACGGCGGTCTGCGTGCCGAACCGCTTGCTGAGATTGTCGAGTGCCAGGAAGGCCATGCGTGGTCAGCCCGTGATGCGCGTCGCCGCGCCGCCGTGCAGACGATAGAAAGCGTCCTGCGGTTGATCCATGGTCAGCACCTCGGCGTCGGGAACGCCCAGGAACAGCCCCCGCAATACCCGTCCGATGGCGCCATGGGCGAACACCACCACCGGGCGCTCGGCTGCCACCCCGAGGATGTCGTCGAGCGCCGGCCGGACACGCTCCACCGCCATGACGTAGTTCTCGCCATTGGGCGGCACATAGCGCCAGTGATCGAGCCGCCGCGCCGCGATGGCGCCGGGCCAGCGCGCCTCGATTTCGGGAAGGCTCAAGCCGTCCCAATCGCCCCAGCTCATCTCGCGCAAGCGGGGATCGAGGCTCTGCTCGTCATGGGCAAGGCCGGCAGCCTCGGCCGCGATCGCCAGCGTCTCGCGCACGCGGCCGAGCGGGCTCGCGCGGACGACGACGTCGCCCGCCTGGTAGCCGGCAAGGGCAAGCTCGCGCGCCAGCGCCTGCCCCATGATGCGGGCCTGTTCGCGTCCGGCCGTCGTCAGTGGCGAGTCGAGATGGCCCTGGGCCCGCTTCTCGGCGTTCCACACCGTCTCGCCATGCCGGAAGAGATAGATCGGATGGTGGCTCAGCGCTCGACCTCGCGGTTCCAGCGCTTGGTCCACTCCTCGCGATGGGCGTTGATCGTATCCCAGTCGGGAGTGACGATCAGCTTGGCGCGCGCGCCGACCGGGGCCATGCGCAGCTCCGGCATGTTGACGTCAACCTTGGTGTTGACCGGCCCGTTGCCCATCTTCTTGGCCATGAGCGTCTGCACGTCGGCCGAGATCAGCGTCTTGATGAGCTCATGCGCCAGCGGATTGACCTTGGCCTTGGCCACCGGGCAGGCGGAGGCGAGCAGGATCGGCGCCCCTTCCTTGGGATAGATGAAATCGACCGGAAAGCCCGTATTGGCGAAGGCCTGAACGCGGCCGGTGCCCCAGACGGCGATGTTGGCCTGGCCCGACTGGAACAGCTCCGTCATCTTGCCCGGCGACGGTTCGTAGACCAGCACGTTGGGATTGACGTCGTTCTTCATCACCTTGAAGCCCGGCTCGATGTTCTTCTCGCCGCCGCCGTTCATGCGCGCGAACATCACGAGCGTGTACAGGCCGTAGGTATTGTTGATCGGCGGGATGACGAGCTGCTTCTTGAACTTGGGATCCTTGAGGTCGTTCCAGGAGGTCGGCGTCGCCCAGCCCTTCTCCTTGAAGACCTTGGTGTTGATCATCAGGCCGGTGCCGGTCTGGCCGACGGCGACCGCCTTGTCGTCCTTGTAGAGGGCGGCGGGATAGAGGTCGTCCTTCTTCAGCCCTTCGATCTTGGTGCAGAAGCCGAGCTGGATCGCCTGGTACATCGGGCCGTCATCGACGATCGCCACGTCGATCACCTGATTGGCCTTCTGCGCCTGGAGCTTGGCGAGCGTATCGGTCGAATTGCCGGCGACGTATTCGATCTTTACCCCGTGCTTGGCCTCGAAGGCCGGGAACACCTCCTTGCGCAGGAGCGAATCCCAGACGCCGCCATAGCCTGCGACGGTAAGAGTCTGTTGTGCCGAAACCGACGTCGCGACCAGCAGGCCGATCGTGCCCGCCAGCCCCGCAATCCAGGATGAACGCCCCATCTGCCCCTCCGTTTGCCCGTTTTGAAGGCTGCCCGGACAATGGTCATCGGCCGTCACGATGTCGTCAAATTCGAAATCGCAGGCAGCTTCATGCCAAAATGTTATAGAGCGCCATGCGTGGCCTGAATCCCCGCCAGATCGAAGCCTTCCGCGCCGTCCTGCTGACCGGCGGCGTCAGTTCGGCCGCTGCCCTCATGAACGTCACCCAACCGGCCGTGAGCCGGATGATCCGCGACCTGCAGCGCCAACTCGGCCTCACGCTGTTCGAGCGCCGCGGCACAGGCCTGGTGCCGACCAGCGAGGCGCTGTCGCTCTACGCCGAAGTCGAGCGGGCGTTCGTGGGGCTGGACCGCATCGCCCAGATGGCGACCGAACTGCGTACGCGCGGCGCGGGCTTCCTGCGCATCGCCGCCCTGCCCGCGCTGGCCAACGGCTTCCTGCCCCGCTTCGTCGGCCACTTCCTCGCCGACCGCCCCAAGCTCGATGTCGTCCTGTCGGGCCTCGTCTCGCACGCGGTCGTCGCCGCCGTGGCGCAGGGCCAGTGCGACCTGGGCTTCGCCGAGGCCTCGATCGAGCATGCGGCCGTGCGGCACGAGCGCATGCCGGCCGCGCGCCTGGTCGCGGTACTGCCCGAAGGACATCGGCTGGCGCGCAGGAAGCGGCTTCAGCCGCGGGATTTCGAGGGCGAGAGCTTCATCTCGCTCGGCCACTCCTCGGTCTCGCGCTTTCGCATCGACCGTGTCTTCGCCGCGCATGGCGTCAACCGCATCATGCGCATCGAGACGCCGTTGTCCGAGATCGCCTGCTCCTTCGCGGCCTCGGGTGCCGGCGTGACGCTCTGCGAGCCTTTCACCGCCACAGAATACGCAACGCGCGGCATCGTCGTCCGTCCCTTCGAGCCGCGAGTCGATTTCGAGTTCGCCGCCCTCTCCGCCGCACAACGCGCGCTGCCGGCCGTGACGCGGGAATTCATCGACGCCTTCAGGTCGCATGTCGCGGCGTTCCTGCGCGGCGGCCAGTCCGCACGACCGTAGGACCGGACCGTCAGCCGGGTCGCGGTCGTGCGCGAGCTGCGCTCACGAAGCCGGACGCTCGAGGATGAAGGTCAGCTCGTGCTTGTTGTGATGCAGATGCAGGACCTGCGCGCCCGGAAGCGCCGCGAAGGCGGCGGCGGAGTCGTGGTCGGTCTCGCCCTGGAACTTGATGGTGCAGACGAAGTTGCCGACCAGTCCTGACGCCCGCCAGTGTTCGACGAGGCGTAACAGCCGCGCCGGGTAGCAGATGACGTCGGAGAAGAGCCAGTCGACCGGGCCAATGCTGGCGGGATCGATCGCGAACGCACTCTCCCCCCGCCATTCCACGCCGGACATGGCCGCGATCCTGGGATCCAGCGGCGCCTTGTCGACGGCGACCACCCGCGCCCCGAGTCTGGCCAGGACGTACGTCCAGCCGCCCGGCGAGGCGCCGAGATCCACGCAGCGCTCGCCCGGCTGCGGCCAGCGGCGCAGGCGCACCAGCGCCTCCCACAGCTTGAGGTAGGCGCGGCTCGGCGGCCCGGCCTTGTCCTCGACGAAGGCCACTTCGCCATTGGGAAACGGTGAGCTGCACTGCGCGGCGACGAGCATCCGGTCCGGCGCCAGCAAGGTCCATGATCCGAGCGGCGCCGTCGGTGCCGGTGCCGGAAAGACGATCGGCTTGGCGGAGACGTGGGGCAGACGCTCCTCGATCAGCGCCGCCCGCCGGTGATGGAGCGGCGCGTACATCGCCCAGTTGCGCTGGATGGCGCGCAGGGCCTTGGCCGCCTCGCCGATCGACGGCACCGCGATCTCCCGACAACCGTGCCAGATGTTGGCCGCCCAGGCAGATCGAATCGCCGGCTCCTCGCAGACGAACAGCCGGCCATGAGGCGTGCGTACCGTCACGCCGGCTCGCCGCAATTCCTCCACGAGCTGTGTCTCGAATCCGTCGGCGGCGAGATAGGCGGTGGTCATGCCTTCACGAAGGCGTCGAGCGCGGCGAGATGGCGTTGCTTCACGGCGTCGTCGCAGAAGGCGGCCTGAAAGCTGTTGCGCGCCAGGGTCACGATCTCCTCGCGCGTCAGTCCCAGCGCGTCGTGGGCCTGCTGGAAGTTCTCGTTGACGTACCCTCCGAAATAGGCCGGATCGTCGGAGTTGACGGTCGCCATCAGTCCGAGTTGCAGCATCTTGCGCAACGGATGAGCGGCCATATCCGGCACGCCGCAGAGCCGCACGTTCGACAAGGGACAGACGGTAAGCGGAATACGGTCCCTCACGAGGCGTGCCACGAGGTCGGGCTCACGCAGGGCGGCATTGCCGTGATCGATGCGGCGCACGCCGAGAAGGTCGAGCGCCTGCCGGACGTAGTCGGGCGGCCCCTCCTCGCCGGCATGCGCCACGGTCAGGAAACCGAGATCGCGTGCGCGGCGGAAGACGTGCTGGAACTTTGACGGCGGGTTGCCCTTCTCGGACGAATCGAGCCCTACCGCGATGATACGGTCGCGCCAGGGCAGTGCCTCGTCGAGGGTCCGCTCGGCACTCGCCTCGTCGAGATGGCGCAGGAAGCACAGGATCAGCCCCGTCGTCATGCCGAGCGTCCGTTCGGCATCCTTGAGTGCCCGCCACAGGCCGTCGATTACGGTCTCGAAGGAGATGCCGCGCTCGGTATGGCCCTGCGGATCGAAGAAGATCTCCGCATGGCGCACGTTCTGCGCCGCGGCGCGCCGCAGGTATGCGATCGCAAGGTCGTAGAAATCCTGCTCCTCGCGCAGCACGCTCATGCCCTGGTAGTAGAGGTCGAGGAAGTCCTGCAGGTTGGTGAAGCGATAGGCTGCCCGTACCGCCTCGACGCTGCCATAGCGCAGCCGAACCTCGTTGCGCGCCGCCAGCGCCAGCATCATTTCGGGTTCGAGGCTGCCTTCGATGTGGATGTGCAGCTCCGCCTTCGGAAGCCGCGCGATGAATTGGCCAGGATCGGTCATGCGCGCACCCTATCACCGAAGCCCATGGTCGCGGGCAAGGGGTTTCAGGTCGTGCACGTCAGGGGGCCAGGTCGCGGTCGAGCGGCTGCAGTGCCGAGGCAAGATGTCAGGTGGGTTACGGAGGAGGCTCGGCCGCGAGGCTTTCAATCCCGGTGCTGGGCGTCTAACCTTCCTGGAATAGCGGAGGGACGCATGGCGAAATTCGGTATCGGTCAATCGGTTCGCAGAGTTGAGGATCCGCGCCTGCTGACGGGCGGCGGTCGCTACACCGACGACACGAAGCTCGCCCAGCCTGCCGCGCGCGCCTACGTGCTGCGCAGCCCGCACGCCCATGCCGATATCCGGAAGATCGACACGACCGCCGCCAAAAAAGCGCCCGGCGTGCTGCTGGTCCTGACCGGCGACGACGTGAAGAAGGCGGGCTTCGGCGACCTGCCCTGCCTCGTGCCGGTGACCAACCGCGACGGCACCCCGCGCGCCGAAACCTCGCGGCCGATGCTGGCGCAGGGCCGCGTGCGCCACGTCGGCGATCCGGTGGCCCTTGTCGTCGCCGAGACGCTGGAACAGGCCAAGGATGCCGCCGAGCTGATCGAGGTCGACTACGCGCCGCGCGGCCATACGGTCGGCACCTACGAATCGGCGCAGCCGGGCGCTCCGCTCGTCCACGACCACATCAAGGGCAACGTCGCCTTCGACTGGGAGATGGGCGATCGCGCCAGGACGGAGGCGGCCTTCGCCAAGGCCAGCCGCGTCGTGAAGCTGCAGATCGTGAACAACCGCCTGGTCGTGAACTCGATGGAGCCGCGCGGCGCCATCTGCGAGTACGATCCCAAGGACGACCGCTCGACGCTGTGGGTCTCCTCGCAGGGCGTGAGCGTGATCCGTCCCGTTGTGGCCGACATGATCCTGAAAATCGGCCAGCCCAAGCTGCGCGTACGCACCGGCGACGTCGGCGGCGGCTTCGGCATGAAGATCTTCGTCCATCCCGAATATCCGATGGTGGTGTGGGCCTCGCGCGAGCTGAAGCGGACCGTGAAGTGGATTCCCGACCGCCAGGAAGCCTTCCAGAGCGACGTCCAGGGCCGCGACCACGTCTCGATCGCGGAGATGGCGCTCGACAAGGATTGCAAGTTCCTCGGCCTGCGCGTGACGACCTATGCCGCGCTCGGCGCCTATCTCAGCCACTTCGGCGCCTTCATCCCGACCATGGCCGGCACCGGCATGCTGGCCGGCCTCTACCAGACTCCGGCGATCTACGTGAACGTCAAGGGCGTCATGACCAACACCGTGCCCACCGATGCCTATCGCGGTGCGGGTCGGCCGGAAGCGGCCTACCTGCTGGAGCGCTTCGTCGATCACATCGCGCGCGAGACCGGCCTGACGCCGGACGAGATCCGCAAGCGCAATCTCGTGAAGCCGAACCAGATCCCGTGGACCACGGCGCTGGGCGACGTCTACGACAGCGGCGACTTCGACAACGTCATGCTGAAGGGCATGGAGAAGGCCGACTGGAAGGGCTTTCCCGCCCGCCGTGCCGCCTCGCTGGCAAAGGGCAAGTGGCGCGGCATGGGCATGTCGACCTATGTCGAGAAGTGTTCCGGCGGCGCGCCGGAAAGCGCCATCGCCAAGTTCAACGACGACGACACCATCACCGTCTATGTCGGCGTGCAGACCAACGGCCAGGGCCACGAGACGGCCTTCACGCAGATCATGTCGGCCCGACTGGGCGTCGACGCTGAGCGCATCCGCATCGTCCAGGGCGATTCGGACTTCACACCCGAAGGCATGACCGGCGGCAGCCGCTCGATCCCGGTCGCCGGCGCCGCCGTGCTCGGCGTATCCGACAAGATCATCGCCAAGGGCAAGCAGGTTGCCGCGACCGCCATGGAGGCGAGTGCAGGCGATATCGAATATGCCGATGGCACCTTCAAGATCGTCGGCACCGACCGGCAGATGAGCCTGTTCGATGTCGCCAAGGCGGCCAAGGACCCGAAGAACGTTCCCGCGGGCGAGAAGCCCGGTCTCGACGACGACTTCACGCGGACGCCGCAGGCGGCGACCTTCCCCAATGGCTGCCACATCTGCGAACTCGAGGTCGATCCCGACACGGGCACGATCGAGATCCTGAACTACAGCATCATGGACGACTTCGGCACGGCGTTGAATCCGCTGCTGCTGCAGGGACAGGTGCATGGCGGCGTCGGCCAGGGCGTCGGCCAGGCGCTGACGGAGAAGACGGTCTACGATGACGAATCGGGCCAGCTCATGAGCGGCAGCTTCATGGATTATGCCCTGCCGCGCGCCGATATCGTCCCGCACGTGCACTTCGACATGCACAACAGCCTCTGCAAGACCAATCCGCTGGGCGTGAAGGGGGCCGGCGAGGCCGGCGCCATCGGCGCGCCACCGGCGGTGGTCAATGCGATCGTCGATGCGATCCACCCGCATACGGGCGTGAAGCATGTCGACATGCCGGTGACGGCGGCGAGCCTGTGGGCGGTGATCGACGCGCATCGCGCCCGCAAGGCCGCCTGAGATGCCGGGGCACGATCTCGTCGCGCTCTGGGAAGAGCATTGCCGGCACGAATTCGAGACCCGTGACGTCGATGCGACCATGGCCACCATGGTCGCGACGCCCTACGTGAACCACGTGCCGACGATGACCGGCGGCGTCGGGCACGACCAGCTCAAGCGCTTCTACAAGTATCATTTCATCGGCGGCAATCCGCCCGACACGACGCTGACGCCGGTCAGCCGCACGGTCGGCGCCGACCAGATCGTCGACGAGATGATCTTCTCCTTCACGCATACGAGCGAGGTCGACTGGATGATCCCCGGCATCCCGCCGACAGGACGCCGCGTGGAGATCCCGCTGGTTGCGATCGTGCGCTTCGTCGACGGCAAGGTCGCGCACGAACACATCTACTGGGACCAGGCCTCGGTGCTGGTACAGATCGGATGGCTCGATCCCAAGGGCCTGCCCGTCGCAGGCGCGGAGACGGCACGCAAGGTCATGGACAAGAGCCAGCCCAGCAACGCGCTGATGACGCGCTGGGCAACGAGCGAGGGCAAACCTCTCTAGGGCAGCCGCAGCGGTCTCAGGGGGCCGGCTGGCGGCTATCCTCTTCGAGGCGTGCCAGCGCCTTCTCGAGGATCGGCCGCTGACCCGGGAGGATCTTCACCATGGCCTCTTCGATGCCGAACCAGGCGCCGCGGTCGACTTCCGGAAAGGACGCCGTGCGGCCCGATCGCGGCGGCCATTCCATCTCGAACAGTCCGCTCTTCAGGGCCGCGGGATCGAGCGTCCGGGCCTCGACCGACCAGGAGTGAATGAGCTTGCCGCTTCGCTGACGCACCGGCGCCAGCCGACGGAACCGGCCGTGGATCGCGAAGCCCGTTTCCTCCAGCGTCTCGCGCTTGGCCGCCGTCAGGAGATCCTCGCCGTCGTCGACCTCCCCCTTGGGGATCGACCAGACGCCGTCATCCTTCCGGACCCAATAGGGACCGCCCGGATGCACCAGGAAGAATTCGACGGGAGAGGCCGCGCCCTGCACTCGCCGATAGATGACAAGGCCGGCGCTGGTTCTTTTCTTCGCCATTGCCGATACAACGCCAACGAAGGAGTCCGGGACATCCTTTTTTCGGATGTTCCAGCGAGAATGGCCCGCCGCAGCGGCGCGGCGAACGCTCATGCTCTACATCGATTTGGCCTCGCGTTCCCGCTCGGCGAGGTCGTCGGCCACGACCTTGCGGAACTTCACCAGGTCGGGGCCGCGCAGCTGCGCGTGCTTCAGGGAGGCATTGCCGATCGGGTTGGTCGGACGGCCATTCACGCGAATCTCGAAATGCAGATGCGGCCCGGTCGTGCGGCCCGTGTTGCCGGTGTAGCCGATCAGCTCGCCCCGCTTCACCTCACTGCCGGCCTTGATGCCGGGCGCGAAGGCCGACAGGTGTCCGTAGACAGTGGCGAGCCGGCCCGCATGCTCGATCTCGATCCAGTTGCCGTAGCGTCCCTTCGGCTCGGCGCCCACGATGATGCCGTCGCCGGCGGCGTAGACGGGCGTGCCGACGGCGGCGACCAGATCGACCCCCTCATGCAGCTGGAGATGGCCGCCGCCCACCCGGAATCCCCCGAAGTGGCTGCCGTGCGACGGCGGGAGCCCCATCGACAGGCCAAGCCGGGTCGACGTGTTCACCGCCGGCCCGCCGGCGAACAAGGGGCTCGGTGCGGGAACGACCTTCGGCTGCCACTTCTGGCCGGCGGCCCATCCAGAGGAGCCGACCGGCCCCATACCGACACGGGCCGCCCAGGGCTGATCGACGGGATCGGCGCGCATGCCGAAGCCCGACGTGACGACGACCGTCGCCAAGGGCATCTCGAGTTCCGGCGGCGACGTGCTTTGCCCGCTGGTCAGCCACAAGGTTTCGCGAACGGCGCTGGCCGGCCGGAAGCGATGCAGCGCCAGCGTGCCCCTCGCCGCCGTCTTCACTTCGAGCCACAGTACATGGCCGACCTCGATGGGATCGCCGACGGCCGTGTATGTCTGCGCATAGCGCACGTAGAAGCGATCGCCGTCGCGCACGTCGCGGCCGACGTCAATGGTGGTCGCAAGCGCTTTCAACGCCTCGAGCATCACCACGGGTGGAACGCCCGCCTCTACCGCCGACTGCGCCAGCCCGCCCTTGACGATACCGCTGACGGCGAGCGCGCGCGTGAAGGGCAGATGGCTCTGGAGCCGTTCCTCCTCGCAGCCGCAGCCCAGCAGCCGCTCCTCCTCGGGCGACGCGGCGAGCGCCGGCAGCACAAGGCAGGAGAAGGCGAGCGCAAGCGCCGCCACGGACGACGGTTTACCGATCATCAGGCCTCGAAAGAGTTGGGGCAGCCGATGGCGTTCATATCAAGCACGAATTACCAAGCGTCGATGTGATAAGCCCGTGACGACTCATTTTGGCGCTTCCCACTTCTGAATCAGGCGCTCGGCCTCGGCAATCTGCGCCGGCGTCATGCGCGCCCTCAAGGTGGCGAGGTCCTTGACCGCCTGATCGAGGCGATCCTGATTTTTTGATGTATAGCGCATGATCGCAAGACTGATCCACTTGTAGGCCTGGACGTCGTCATGCGGCGGAATGCCTTCACCAAAGCCGTACATGAATCCGATGTCGTTCTGAGCCCGGGCATAGCCCTGCTCGGCGGCGCGCAGATACCACTTCGCTGCCTCACGATGATTGCGCGGCACACCCTCGCCGCTCCAATACATGGCGCCCAGGAGCGTCTGCGCCTCGGCATTCCCCTGCTCCGCCAGGGGACGCCAAATGCCGACGGCCGTGGCATAATCCTTCCGCTCGTAGGCTCCGGCCGCGGTCCGCATGCGCTCTTCGAGCGACTGCGCCCGCGCGAAGGTTGTGGCAAAGAGCAATATGAGTGATATCAGTAGCCTAGCCTGCATCGGGCTATCGTATTGTCCACCGTCGTCGAAGTCATCGGCCCGAACGACATCGAAAATGAATGATGGGTCATCAAGAAAGTGTTGTTGATGGGTCGCCAAAATAAGGCAGCATGAATAAGTCATATCCATCGCGCCGGTCTGTCCTGGCCGGCTTGGCTGCAGCACCGCTCGCACCCGCCGTGCTAAAGGCGGAGCCGCTGCAGCCGGTGACCCTGCTGATCGACTGGAAGCCGGGTCCGACCCATGCCGGTCTCTACATCGCCCGTGAGAATGGTGCCTTCCGGCGGCGCGGCATCGACATTCGCATTCATGAAGGACACGGCGCCGACGTCGCGGCGGAAATGGTAGGCGTCGGCAAGGAATACTGGATCGCGATCTGCCGTGCCCCGGCGACGGCCATCGCCCGCTCCAAAGGGAAATCGGTGCGCAGCCTGGCGGTATATTATCGCCGCCTGCCGACCGTTCTCTATGCGCATGCCGCCGATCGCATCGACGCACCACGAGACCTTTACGGCAAGCGCGTCGGAATCGTTCCGGGTTCGATCGTGGCCGATGAATTCCGTGCCCTGCTGGCCGCCAACCGGATCAACCGGTCGAGAATCAAGGAAGTCGAGGTCGAACCCGGCCCGCAGGCCCTGCTCGATCACAAGGTCGACGCGCTGGTCGACCACGAGGAACTCTCTCCCGCCGAGCTCCAGGCACAGGGCCACAAGATCTCGACGCTGCGGTTCGCCGACTACGGCGTGCGGCTCTATAGCCTCAACCTCATCGTGAATGAGCTGGCGTGGATGAATCCGGCGCGCCAGGAGACCGCGCGCAAGGTGGCCGAGGCCGTCGCCGAAGGCTATCAGGCCGTACGCGATCATCCCGCCCGTTCGGCCACCGTGTTCGAGCAGCTCTTTCCAGATCTTTCTTCCCGCTACGTCAATCTCAGCACGCAGATCGTGAGCCGCCAGCTTGCGGCACCGATCGGCAGCCAGACGCGCCTGGGCTGGGAGGACACGCTGAAAACCTTGTCGTCACTGGGCCTGCTGTCGCGAGCCGTCAGCGCTGAAGAGGTGGCCATCTACGATTGACGGGGCAACCGGACCGCAAAGGGAACAGGCGATGACGACATTGATCTCCAGGCGTGGTTTTCTGCTCGCCACGACAATGGCCGCCATGGCAGCCTCGTCGTTCGGCGCCTACGCGCAGTCTGCCAAGACGGCCCCGAAGGAAGCTCTGCAGAAGATCAACCTGCTGCTCGACTGGAAGGCACTGCCGACCTATGCCGGCTTCTTCCTGGCACGGGAGATGGGTGCCTTCGAGCGACGCGGGCTGGACGTTTCCTTCGGTGAAGTCCAGGGCGCCATCCCTGCGGCCGAGATGATCGGCGAGGGCAAGAAATACTGGATCGGTTCGTCGAGCGGCATGGCCACCGCGATCGGCCGGTCCAGGGGACTGCCGATCAAGAGCCTCGCCGTCTATTATCGCAAGACGCCCACGGCGATCTTCACCCGGACCGAGGATCGCATCGCCCACCCCCGGGACCTGTACGGCAAGAAGATCGGCCTGGTGAAAGGCAGCATCACGAACGAAGAGTTCAAGGCGATGCTCGACCTCAACCGCATCGACGCCAGCAAGATCACCCAGGTCGAGGTGAATTGGGATCCGTGGGCACTGCTCGAGAAGAAGGTCGATGCGCTGATCGACTACGAGGAGATGACGCCGGCGGAGTTGCTGTCTGAAGGCCGGCGCCTACTCCTGCTGCGCTTGAGCGATTTCGGCGTAAGGACCTACAGCCTGAACCTGATCGTGAACGATACGGCCTGGGCGGATCCCGAGAAGCGGGCCATCGCCCAGAAGGTCGTGGAAGCCGTCCAGGAGGGCTACAGTCTCGTCAACGAGCGCCCCGCAGATGCGGCGGCGCGTTTCTCGACGCTGTTCCCCCGCCTCGCTCCGAACTACATCGATCGCAGCATGGCTGTTGTATCACAGCAGCTCAATCCGCCGCCTGTCGGCGTGCAGACACGGCGGGGCTGGCAGGATACGATCAACACTCTGTCGTCGCTCGGCCTGCTCGCCAAGCCGATCACCGTCGACGACGTCGCCATCTTCGACAACTGATCCGGACGGACTCTCCCCGGGGGGCTCTTCGCCACGACGGGCAAGGGGTCTTTGCGCCCTCCCGCGACATCGCACGGGGCGGGACCCATGCTGTATAGTCCGCGATCATCGGAGGGCTGCCCCATGCAGGAACAGAAGATCTACGGCCGGCGCGAAGGCGCGGTCGGCCACGTCGTTTTCAACAATCCGGCCAAACTCAACGCCGTGTCGCTCGACATGTGGGACGGCTTCGTGGGCATCCTCAAGGACTACGAGAAAGACCCCGAGATCCGCTGCCTGGTGGTGAGCGGCGCGGGCGGCAAGGCGTTCGTGTCGGGGGCGGACATCTCGAAATTCGAGAGCGAGCGCGCCAACGCCGAGGCACAGGTCCGTTACGACGCGATCTCCAAGCAGGGCTACGAGGCGCTCTACGACTTCCCCAAGCCGACCATCGCCAAGGTCACCGGTTACTGCATCGGCGGCGGCATGAATCTCGCCGCCTGCTGCGACATGCGCTTCTGCAATGAAGGCGCCCGCTTCGGCGTGCCGGCCGCCAAGCTCGGCCTCGGCTACGGCTTTCTGCGCATCGAGCGGCTGTCGCGCATCGTCGGCCTGCCGCGCGCCATGGAGTTCCTGTTCACCGCCCGGCAGTTCTCCTCGAAGGAAGCCTACGAGATGGGCCTCGTGAACGGCGTGGCGGCCGATGCCGAACTCGACGCCCTGGTCGCCAGGACCACGGATGCGATCGCGCAGAACGCGCCGCTCACCATCGCCCTGGCCAAGGCCGCCGCGCGCGAGATCGCCAAGCCCGAATCGCAGCAGGACCACAAGAGGCTCGAAGCCATGACCAAAGCCTGCTTCGACAGTGAAGACTACAAGGAAGGCCGCCGCGCCTTCATGGAGAAGCGCAAGCCAGCCTTCCAGGGCCGCTGACAGGCAACAAGCGAGGAAACGCCCATGAGCGAGCTGCCGCTATCCCATCTGCTCGTGCTCGACCTGACCGCGCACCGGGCCGGACCGACCGCGGTGCGGCAGCTCGCCGACTGGGGCGCCAAGGTCATCAAGATCGAGCCGCCATCGGACGGCAAGGCCGATTCCATGGGCGGCGCCCGCCACGGCTTCGACTTCCAGAACCTGCACCGCAACAAGCAGGCGATGACGCTGAACCTCAAGAGCCCCGAAGGCCACGCGATCTTCATGAAGCTCGCGGCCAAGGCCGACATCATCGTCGAGAACTACCGCTCCGACGTGAAGCATCGGCTGAAGGTCGACTACGACACCGTGGCCAAGGTCAACCCGCGCATCGTCTACGGCTCGATCGCAGGCTTCGGGCAGACCGGCCCCGATGCGGCGCGTCCGGGCGTCGACCAGATCGCCCAGGGCATGGGCGGGCTGATGTCGATCACCGGCGAACCGGGCCGCGGCCCGATGCGCGTCGGCATCCCGATCTGCGACCTCACTTCGGGCCTGCTGCTGGCGCAGGCGATCCTGCTCGCGCTCTACAATCGTGAGCGCACCGGCAAGGGCCAGTGGGTGCATACCTCTCTGATCGAGGCGATGATCTTCATGCTCGATTTCCAGGCCGCGCGCTGGCTGATGAAGGGCGAAGTCGCCAAGCAGGCCGGCAACGATCATCCGACCTCGATCCCGACCGGCGTATTCCCGACCAGCGACGGTCACATCAACATCGCCGCCGCCGGCGACAGCATGTGGAAGCGCTTCGCCAAGGCGCTGGGCACACCGGAACTGATCGACCATCCCGAACATGCGACCCCGACCCTTCGTTCCCAGCATCGCCAGGCGTTGAACGAACGCATCGCCGCCGTGACCCGAACCAACACGTCGGCGCACTGGATCGAGGCGCTCAATAAGGCAGGCGTTCCCTGCGGCCCGATCAACACCATCGACAGGACGTTTGCCGAGCCGCAGGTCCAGCATCTCGGCATCGCCCGCCAGGTGAAGCATCCCAAGCTTGGCGACATCAAGGTCGTCGGTCAGCCCATCAACCTCTCGGATTTCCCGCAGCCCGAGACGCTGAAGCCGACGCCTGACCTCGGGCAGCACACCGAGGAGGTTCTGGCGAACCTGGGCTACGACGCCAAGGCGATCGAAAGTCTGCGCGCCGGCGGCGTGATCTGATGACCGCCCACGGAAGAACGGCGCTGGTGACCGGCGCAGGCCGCAACATCGGCCGCGCCTGCGTGCTGGCCCTGGCCGCCGACGGCTTCAACGTCGCCATCAACGGCTCGACCGATCGGGCGGCCTGTGAGTCGGTCGCGCGCGAGGCGGCAGCCCTGGGCGTCGGAACGCTGGTCGTCATGGGCGATGTCGGCGCCGCCGGAGAATGCCAGCGCATCGTCGACGAGACGATCGCCCGCTTCGGCGCAGTCGATGCGCTGCTCAACAACGCCGCCCTGCGGCCCAACAAGCCGTTCCTGGAGATGAGCGAGGCGGAATGGCGCCGCGTGATTTCGGTCGACCTCGATGCGGCCGTCTGGCTGGCGCGCGCCTGCCTGCCCGGCATGTTGAAGAAGGGCTGGGGTCGGATCGTCAACTTCACCGGCATGAATGCCATCCACGGCCATGCCGGCCGCACGCCGGTGTCGGTCGCCAAGCACGGCGTGTGGGGGCTGACCAAGGCGCTTGCCAAGGAGTTCGGCCCCAGAGGCATTACCGTCAACGCCATCTCGCCAGGGCCGATCGCGCCTGACGCCGAGGAGAAGAATGCCTCGGCTCAGGCGCGCCAGGAGACTCTGGCCCGGGTGCCGGCAGGGCGCATGGGCACGCCGAAGGAAGTCGCGGCGGCTGCGCGGCTCCTCGCCTCCGACGAGGGCGCCTACATCAACGGCCAGATGATCCAGGTGAATGGCGGCGCCGAGACCTAGGCCTCGGCCGTCGGCAGCTCCAGCATCGTCGCCTGCTCGCCGCCACTCACGATCGAGAGGACGGGCGGGCGGCCGTGCGGCGTCTGCACGAAGTGATCGGCATCGGCGCCCGCGATCGACAGCCGGATGCGGCTGCCCTTGGCGAAGCGCCAGGCGACCGGCAGGAGCGCAAACCTCAGCGACCGCGGCTCGGCGATCGGCATCGGCCTCGCGTCGGCGCGCGCGAAGGTACGCCAGGGCCAGGTCGTGCGATAGTTCGATGGACACGGCGCCTCGGCGCGATGGATCGCGCGCAGCACCCCCTCGGTGACGTAGCGGACTGCGCCGTCGGCTTCGACCTCCGACAGATAGACGAACACCGATGCGTCGGGCTCGCTCGAGGCGAGCCGCAAGGACACGACGGGATGCCCCGCGATCTCCACGGCCTCCGCGAGCGGCTCCGTCGTGAAGTTCGGCAGCTTCGCTTCCCGCTCCCGCCAGTCATTGTAGTAGTCCGTCGCGTCGATGCCGGCGATGCGCTCGTACCGTGTCTGCGATCCGCTGCCCGCCGTGAAATCCGATTCGTGCGAGTCCCAGATGGCATCCACGGGTGCCGTCGCCGCGAGCCGCCCGCCATGGGCCGTGTAATAGCGTCGGGTGCCGGTGACCGGCGGCCAGCTTTTGGCCGACCGCCATTCCTCGGCATGGACGGCGAAGTAATGGATGGGATCCTCACGATCGAGGCCGGTGTCCCGTCCGGCGAGATGCTGGTCGAAGAAACGCAGTACCTCTCCCAGCACCGGGAATTCCGGGTCTTTCCGCGCGCGCCAGGGTGAGGCGTTCACGCGCGCGCCATGATCCCAGGGGCCGAGCAGAACGCGCCGCTCGGGGTTGGGCAACGACAGGAAGCGCGACAGCACGCCGTTGGCATAACCCGCCCCGTCCATCCAGCCCGACACGGCGTAGACCGCGACGTCCCGCGGGATCTGGTCGAGATAGTTGTAGGGGCTGAACGACGCCGAGGTGAATGTCGGATCGTAGGGCAGTGCATCGTCCCGACATTTGAACTCGGTGATGAAGTCGGGCATGCGGAAGTTCGCGAGATGGCCCTTCACCGCGGCGCGGGCGAGTGTGCCGTCGCGGTCCTCGTCCACCGGCATCGGGCCCAGCAGCGCCGGGTTGGCGAAATAGGCGAACTGCGCGCGCAGGTCCCGGCGATCGTGGTCGAGCGCCAGCATCAGCTCGTCATAGACGAGGGCCAGCCGCTTGATGAGCATGCCGCCCGGGTAATAGTTGTCGGCCCAGGTGTCCCAGACGGCGAACAGCGGCGCGATCGCCTTCACGGCCTTGTGCCCGGTGCTGGCCAGGAAATCGCAGGCCGCGCCGAGATAGGAGATGCCCGTCGCACCGATGGCGCCGTCGCTCCAGGGCTGGGCCACGATCCAGTCGGCGATGACGCGATAGTCCTCCCGCTCCCGCGGCGAACGGAACGAATCGCGGGTACCGAAGGAGGCGCCGGTGCCGCGCGCGTCGACCACCACCACCGCGTAGCCGCGCGGCACGAACATGTCGCGATAGCGATAGGAGTTGGGCGACGGCTCGACGCCGGTCGCCCCCGGCGCCAGCTCGAAGCGTCGCACGTAGGGCGTCAGGATCAGGATCGTCGGCCAGCGCCGCGTCGCATCGCCGTCGGGCAGGATGACATCGACTGCGAGGCGGCAGCCGTCGGGCATGGTGACGTAGAGCGAGCGCGGCGCGCCGACGGCGAATTCCGCTGGCCGGCTGGCCAGGTACCGGCTGGGCGGAATGCGCCATGCCTGCCCGAGATCGTCGCGATCCGCCATCTTTAGGTCCTCACACCGCCGAAAAAACCGCGGCAGTCTCCCGATTCGCAGCGTGCGCTTCAACCGAAGTGTTCGTATAGGAACCGGTAACGATCAAATAAGTCTGGGAGGAATGAGATGAAGAGGATTGTCCTGCCGCGCCGTCGGGCGCTGATCCTGTCCGGCGGTGCCCTTGCCGCGCCGATGCTCGCATCGGGCGTCGCTCGGGCCGCGGACGACTGGCCTGCCCGGCCGGTGAAGTACATCAACCTGTTCCCCGCCGGCGGCCCGACCGACGTACTGTCGCGCATCATCTGCCAGAAGCTGTCCGAGCTCAGCGGCCAGCAGTTCATCGTCGAGAACCGCGGCGGCTCGGGCGGCAATGTCGGCGCCGATGTGATCGCGAAGTCGCAGCCGGACGGCTACACGATCGGGCTGATGAGCGTCAGCTCGCACGCCATCGCGCCCAGCCTCTACACCAAGCTGCCGTTCGATGCGGACAAGGACTTCACGCCCGTGACCATGCTCTGGTCGCTGCCGAACCTCCTGGTCGTGCGCAAGGGGCTCGAGGTCAAGACCGTCCCGGAGCTGATCGCGTTGGCGAAGGCCAAGCCGGGCAAGCTCTCCTACGCATCGTCCGGTTCGGGCACGACCGTTCATCTGAGCGGCGCCCTGTTCGTCTCGATGGCCAAGATCGACGTCCTGCATGTGCCCTATCGCGGCAGCGCGCCGGCCGTGCAGGACCTGCTCGCAGGGCAGGTCGACATGATCTTCGACAACATCCCCGGCTCTCTGGCCCAGATGGCAGGCGGCAAGGTATACGGCCTTGCCGTCACCTCGCAGGAGCGCAGCCCCAAGGCGCCGGACGTACCGGCAATGGCCGAATTCCTGCCCGGCTACGACATCAATTCCTGGGGCGGCATCTGCGGCCCGGCCGGCCTGCCGCCCGCGATCGTCGACAAGCTGAACGCGCTGGCCCGGCAGGCGCTGGAGAGCGACGACGTCAAGAACGCCTATCTGAAGAACGGCGCGACGCCCCTGTGGAAGAGCGTCGCCGACACGGTCGCTTATCGTCGCGCCGAGCAGGCGCGGTTCGCTCCGATCGTCAAGGCGTCGGGCGCCAAGGTGGATTGATCGCGCCGGCGATCAATCCATCCCGTGCCGGGCGAGGAGTCTTCCTCGCCCGCTTCGTCACATGCCGAGCGTGGTGACGAACTTGGTGTTGAGGTAGGCCTCGAGCGCCTCGACGCCGCCTTCCGAGCCGTAGCCCGAATCCTTGATGCCGCCGAACGGCACCTCGGGCAGGGCAAGGCCGTGGTGGTTGATCGACACCATGCCGCTTTCGAAGGCCGCCCCCACCTGCGCCATCGTCTTGGTGTTGCGGGTGTAGGCGTAGGCGGCAAGGCCCCAGGCGAGACGGTTCGCCTCCTTCATCACCCCGTCGAAGTCCTTGAACGGCGTGATCGGCGCCAGCGGGCCGAACGGCTCCTCGTTCATGATCCTGGCGTCGAGCGGCACGTCGGTCATGACGGTGGGCTCGTAGAAGTAGCCCTTGTTGCCCTTGCGCTGGCCGCCGGTCTGGATCTTGGCACCCTTCGAGAGGGCGTCGCTCACCAGGGTGTCCATCGCGTGCAGCCGGCGCTCGGCCACCAGCGGGCCCATCTTGGTTTCGGCTTCGAGGCCGTTGCCGACCTTGAGGTTCTTGGCGAAGGCCGTGAAGCGCTCGACGAACTCCGGATAGACCTTCTCGTGCACCAGGAAGCGGGTCGGCGCGACGCAGACCTGGCCGGCATTGCGGAACTTGTTGGCGCCCAGCACGTTCACGGCCTGCTCGAGATCAGCGTCCTCGAACACGATCGCCGGCGCATGGCCGCCCAGCTCCATCGTGACGCGTTTCATGTGCGCGCCGGCCAGGGCCGCAAGCTGCTTGCCGACCGGCGTCGAGCCCGTGAAGGTGATCTTCTTGATGATCGGATGCGGGATCAGATACTCGCTGATCTCCGACGGGATGCCGTAGACGAGCTGGATCACACCCGCAGGCACGCCCGCATCGACGAACGCCTTGATGAGCTGGGCGCAGGAGCCGGGCGTGTCTTCCGGTCCCTTGACGATGATCGAGCAGCCGGTGGCGATGGCGGCCGAGGCCTTACGCACCACCTGGTTGATCGGGAAGTTCCACGGCGTGAAAGCCGCGACCGGACCGACCGGCTCCTTCATGACCATCTGGTAGATGTTCTCGCCGCGCGCCGGAACGAGACGGCCGTAGGTGCGCCGTCCCTCCTCGGCCATCCAGTCGATGATGTCGGCGGCGAGGTTGGTCTCGATCTTGGCCTCGTACAGGGGCTTGCCCTGCTCCATCGTCATGATGGCGGCGATCTCGTCGAGCCGCTGGCGCATCAGCTCGGCGGCCTTGCGCATGATCTTGTAGCGCTCGAAGGCCGGAACCTTCTTCCACTGCCGGAAGCCCTTCTCCGCGGCGGCGAGCGCGCGGTCGAGGTCCGCCTTCTCGGCGTGCGCCACCTGGCCGATCACTTCCTCCGTCGCCGGATTGACGACGGGAATCGTCCGGCCCTGCGCGCCCTTGGTCCAGGCGCCGTCGATCATCAGGGATACATCACTGTAGGCGGTCATCGCTTCCTCCGTTTTCTAGCTGCCGCGATAGGTCGAATAGCTCCAGGGCGTGCAAAGCAGCGGGACGTGATAATGCCCCTCCGGCTCCGCGATCGAAAAGCGCAAAGGCACGATGTCCAGGAATGGCGGGTCCCCGCCATGGACACCTCTCGCGCGATAGTGATCGCCGACGCCAAACCGCAGTTCGTAGCTTCCGATCGGCAGCGGCCGATCGCCGATCAGAGGCGCATCCGTGCGGCCGTCGGCATTCGTCACGGTGCGTGCGATTCTGTGCGCGCCGTCTCCGGCGAATTCGTAGAGCTCGATGTCCATGCCGGAAGCCGGCCGTCCGGCATGCGTGTCGAGGACATGCGTCGTCAGCCGTCCCGTGACCTTGGGCATGCCTTCTCCCGCCACGGCATCGGCCAGCCGCAGGCGCGTGATGTAGAAGATTTCCTGCAGGGCCGTCGTGAATTCGACCGCCGCTTCGTGCTGCAGCCGGCGCTCGAACTGGCGCAGGATCGATGCGCGGGTGTGGCGGCGGACGCAGATGATGAACGGAAAGTCGAACTTGACCTTGTAGGCGTCGTTGAGGCTGTGGAAGAGGCGGAACTCCTCGTCCGACAGCGCGTCGAGCCCGGCACTCGCCTGCTCGCTGCGGGATTCGTCGGTGATCGACCCGGCCCGCGCAGCCTTGCCGGCAAGATCCGGGTGATTGCGCACGAAGGCAAGCTGGGCGTCGTGCGGCGCCGCCTGCACGGCCTCCATCATCGCCGCATGCAGCGCCGTCACGGTGGCGAACGGCCGCCTCGCATGAGCCGCGGCCGCGACCCATGGCGCAAGTTCGAACGTCCCGCCGACCGCGGCTTCGAAGGCCGGCAGCGACAGGCGGTTGAGGTCTGCGAGGGAGACGGTCATGTCGGTCGACCTAGCATGCTGGCGCGACCGTCTCTATAGTCCGCCCAGCCAAAAACAGGGGCCTGCGAAGGCCAGCCAAAAGGGAGGGTCGCATGACCAACCAGTACCGTTTCACCCGTCGTCGCCTGGGCCAGGCCGCGCTGGCCGGGGCCGCCGCCCTCGGCGCGCCGCTGCCCTTGCGCCATGCCCTGGCCCAGTCGGGCCCGGCCGACCTCAAGGTCGCGCTGCTGCTGCCGACGTCGGGCGCCCAGGCGCAGATCGGACAGGCTTGCAAGCGCGGCGCCGATCTCGCCAACGCCGTCTTCGCCGACATGAAGATGCCGGTGAAGCTCGACATCGTGAACTACGATACGGAGACCAAGCCCGACGTCGCCCGCACCCAGGCCGAGAAGGCGATCGAGGCCGGCGCGCACGTCCTCGTCGGGGCGTTCGATTCCGGCCAGACCATCGCCATCGCCCAGGTTGCCGAGCAGCGCGGCATTCCGCTGATCGTCAACATCGCGGCGGCGCCGCAGATCACCGAGCAGGGCTACAAGTTCGTCGTCCGCAACTTCCCGACCGCGCCGATGCTGATCGGCGGCGCGTTCGCGCTGCACAAGGAGATCTTCAAGGCCTCCGGCGTGACGCCCAAGACCGCGGTGCTGATGAGCATCAACGACACCTTCGGCACGGCGATGATCGGCGGCATCAAGGCGATGTTCCCCAAGCTCGACATGCCCTATCAGCTCGTCGACATCATCAGCTACGACCCCGCCGCCAAGGACCTGTCGATCGAGGTCGCCAAGGCCAAGGCCACCAAGGCCGACATGCTGATGCCGGTCTGCCGGCTGAACGATGCCAAGCTCATGATCCAGGAGCTGGTGAAGCAGCGCTGGGAACCGATGGCGGTCATGAATCCGGGCTCGCCCGGCCTGTACGAACAGGACTTCCTCAAGACCATGGGCAAGTACGGCGAATTCCACATCTCCAACGTGCCCTGGCTCGATCCCAAGTCGGCCATGACGCAGTCGCTGGAGAAGCAGCATGCCGCCAAGTTCGCGCGTGACCAGCTCGACCTCAACGGCGGCTTCACCTTCGAGGCGATGCTGATCGCGGCCCAGGCCTGGCTCGCCGCCAAGTCGACCAAGCCCGACGCCCTGATGGCGGCGCTGCGCGGCCTCAAGGTCGACCAGCACGTGATGGTCGGCGGACCGATCCAGTTCGACGCCAAGGGCCAGAACGTCAACATCGTGGCGGCGGCGGTGCAGAACCTGAAGCGCAAGCCCACCGTCGTCATGCCCAAGGCTTCGGCCGCGGCAGAGCTCGTCTTCCCGGAGCCGGGCTGGAACGACAAGCGCCGGACGTGATCGCGCACAGATCTTGACCTCGGACTTCCTCCTCTCGCTTGCCCAGGCAATCACCAAGGGCCTGCTCACCGGAATGGTGTACGGGCTGATGGCGCTTGGACTGTCGGTGATCTTCGGCGTCATGCGCGTGGTCAACTTCGCGCATGGCGAGATGATGATCGTCGGCATGTACCTCGCCTGGGCAGGCTCCGAATACCTGCAGGTGTCGCCGATGCTGAGCCTGCCGCTGATCGCGGCGGTCTTCTTCGTCGCCGGGTACGCGCTGCAGCGGGGGATGATCTCGCCCTTCATCGGCCGGCCCGAGCACCAGCAGTTCCTGCTTCTGCTGGGCATCGCACTGGTGCTGGTCAATGTCTGCCTGGCGGTCGTCGGGCCGGACTCGCACGGCGTGCAGCTCGACTCGCAGTTCGATTCGTACGAGGTGGGCCCGCTGGTCCTCGACGCCGTGCGCCTGCATGCCGCCATTGCGGCGGTGGTGATCGCCGGCCTGCTGTGGCTGTTCTTCACGCATACCCGCATCGGCAAGTCGATCCGCGCCGCCGCCGACAACAACATGGGCGCACTGGTGGTCGGCCTGAACGTGAAGCGCCTGTATGCCATCACCTTCGGCGTCGGCGCCGCCTGCGTCGGTGCGGCGGGAGCGCTGATGATCACCATCATCCCCGTGACGCCGTTCCTCGCCGCCGAATACACGCTGCTCGCCTTCGTCATCGTGATCGTCGGCGGGCTGGGCAGCATGACCGGCGCGCTCCTGGGTGGCCTGCTGATCGGCGTCAGCGAAGCCGTGGCCGGGCTGCTGGTCGATCCCTCGCTCAAGAGTATGTTCAGCTTCGGCCTCCTGATCCTCGTCCTGCTGCTGCGGCCGCAGGGGCTGCTGGGCAAGCGCGGCACATGACGATCCTCCGCCGCCTGGTCCACGGCGTGGCGCCGCGGGTGCTCTGGATGCTGGTCGGCCTCCTGGCGCTGCTGCTCGTCGCGCCGGCCGTGCTCGACACATACGGCCTCTCGGTCCTGATCCTGATCCTCTACTTCGCCTATGTGGGCCAGGCCTGGAACATCATGATGGGCTTCGCGGGCCAGCTCTCGCTGGGCCATGCGCTCTATGCCGGCCTTGGCGGCTATGTCGCGGCGGGCCTGTTCACTCATTACGGGATCGGCCCGTGGGCCGGCGCCTTCGCTGCCGCCGCGGCCGCCGCCCTGGCGGGCGCGATCGTCGGCTATCTCGGCTTCCGCTTCTCGCTGGCCGGCGTCTACTTCGCGCTGCTGACGATCGCCTTCGGCGAATTCACGCGTATCGCCTTCGACCATCTCGACTGGTTCGGCGCCTCCGGCGGCCTGTTCCTCAAGGTCGATGTCGCGCCCAATCCGTTCGACCTGCGCGGCGGCCCCCTCCTCTTCTACTACGTGATCCTGGCGCTGGCGGCGGGAGCCTTCCTGCTCTGCCGGCTGCTGCTGGAGAGCCGGCTCGGACGCTACTGGCTCGCCATCCGCGAGGATGCCGAAGCCGCGCAGGCGGTCGGCGTGCCGGTGTTGCGCTACAAGATGCTGGCCATCACCGTCTCCGCCGCCCTCACCTCGCTGGCGGGCGTATGGAACGCCTTCTACTACAACAACCTCTTCCCTGAGACGGCGTTCGGCATGAGCCGCTCGATCGAGATCACCCTGGCGCCGATCATCGGCGGGCTGGGTACGCTGTTCGGGCCGGTGGTGGGCGCGGTGGTGCTGACCGGACTGGGCGAAGTCTTCACCAGCGTCGGCGACACGCTGGGCATCCCGGGCATCAAGCAGATCTTCTACGGCATCGCCCTGCTCGTGATCGTGATGTACCGGCCGGCCGGCGTCTGGCCGTGGCTGGCGGCGCGGTTCGGGGCGACGGAGCGGCGTCAATGACGGGCGCCCGGCTCGAGATCGCCGGCATCGGCAAGAGCTTCCGCGGCCTCAGGGCCGTGCACGACGTCAGCTTTGCCGTGCCCGCCGGCGCCATCCACGCGCTGATCGGCCCCAACGGCGCGGGCAAGACCACGATCTTCAACATGATTGCCGGCGTCTATGCGCCGGACACGGGATCGATCGCGCTCGACGGCCACGTCATCTCGGGCCTGCGTCCCGACCGCGTCTGCGCCGCGGGCGTCGGCCGCACCTTCCAGATCGTGAAGCCCTTCAAGGCGCTCAGCGTACTGGAGAACGTCACCGTCGGTGCGTTGCACCGCCATCGGGAGCTGGGCGACGCCCGCCACAGCGCGGAAGGCATTCTGGCGCAGCTCGGCCTCTACGACCGCCGCCACCAGCTCGCGGAAAGCCTGACGCTGCCCGACCGCAAGCGCCTCGAAGTGGCGCGCGCACTCGCCACCGAGCCCAAGCTGCTGCTGCTCGACGAGGTCATGGCCGGACTGCGGCCGACGGAAGTCGACGTCATGGTCGGCTTCCTGCGCGAACTCAATGGCAAGACCGGCCTCACCATCCTCCTGATCGAGCATGTGATGCGCGCGGTCATGGCTCTGGCGGCGGAGGTCGTGGTGGTGAGCTACGGCGAGAAGATCGCCGAAGGAACGCCGGCCGAGATTTCGCGTCATCAGGCGGTCCTCGACGTCTATCTCGGCGAGGAGAACGCGGCGTGAGCGGGCGGCTGCTGCGGGTCGACGGCGTCGACCTCTACTACGGCGACGCACAGGCGCTGAACGGCGTCTCGCTCGAGATCAGGGCCGGCGAGATCGTGGCCATCGTCGGCGCCAACGGCGCCGGCAAGAGCTCGCTCATCCGCGCCATCCACGGCATCGAGACGCCGGCCGCGGGCCACATCCGCTTCGACGACGTCGAGATCACCGGCTGGCCGAGTTACCGCGTCTGCGAGATCGGCGTCGGCCACGTCGCCGAAGGACGGCAGGTCTTCCCCAACCTCACGGTGCTCGAAAACCTGGAGATGGGCGCCACGCTCAAACGCGCCCGGGCTGCCGAGAAGGCCACGCTCGAGCGTGTGTTCGCCATGTTCCCGCGCCTGGCGGAAAGAAGCCGCCAGGCCGCCGGCACGCTGTCGGGCGGCGAGCAGCAGATGCTGGCGATCGGCCGCTGCCTCATGGGCCAGCCGCGCCTGATCATGTTCGACGAGCCCTCGCTCGGCCTCGCACCGGCGATCGTGCAGGAAGTGTTCCGCATCGTGCGGCGCCTCAACGAGGACGGGCTCACAATTCTGCTGGTCGAACAGAACGTGACGGCCTCGCTCAAGATCGCGCACCGCGCCTACGTCCTGGAGAACGGCCGCATCGAGCTCTCCGGTTCGGGCAGCGAACTTCTCGATAACGATCGCGTGCGCCAGGCCTATCTCGGCCTCTGACGCGCCGAGAAACGTTGACGGCCCCCGACCTCCCCGGCACCCTTGGGGCAATGAATATCGACTGCCGCCGCATCGCGGCGCAGCGCGACCCGGGGGAATTCTGGACTTTCCGTCGACGGAACATCCGCCTCCCGGCATCGCAAGCCGGAGGAAACAAGGATGAAGCGTCGCCACCTTCTCAAGACCGGGCTCGCCATCACGGCCGCAGGCTTCGCGCCGCGGCTGGCAGCAGCCGATAATGCGTTCTCGCCGGTCCCGAGAGGGTGGCGCGTCGTCGTGCTCACGACGCGCGTCGAGCCGACCTTCGCGACCAAGGCGTGGATCCCGCTGCCGGCCTTCACCGCCTCCGACTGGCAGCGGCCCGGCCTGGCGAGCTGGACCGGCAATGCCAGCCTCGCCGAGCGCGTGACAGATCGGGACTACGGCGCCGAGATGCTGCGTGTGGAATGGGCCGACGCCACGAAGAACCCCGTCATCGAGGTGACGACGATCGTCCGGACGCGCGACCGGGCCGTCGTCCCGGGACAGGGTACTGCGGAGGCGCTCAGCAAGGAGGAACGCGCCCTCAACCTCCGGGCCACCCGGCTCCTGCCCGTCGACGGCATCGTCAAGGAGACGGCCGAGGGGATCGTGCGCGGCAAGAGCCGCGACCTCGACAAGGCGCGTGCGCTCTATGAATGGATGGTCGAGAACACCTTCCGCGATCCCAAGACGCGCGGCTGCGGCGTCGGCGATGTGGGCTGGATGCTGAGGACCGGCAACCTCAGCGGCAAGTGTGCGGACCTCAACGCGCTCTACGTCGCGATGGCACGGTCGGTCGGCCTGCCGGCACGCGACGTCTACGGCATCCGCGTCCTGCCGTCCCAGTTCGGCTACAAGTCGCTCGGCGCGGGCTCGGAGATCGTCACCAAGGCGCAACATTGTCGTGCCGAGGTCTGGCTGTCGGGGAGCGGCTGGACGCCCGTCGATCCCGCCGACGTGCGCAAGGTCGTGCTCGAGGAGCCGCCGACCAACCTCGCCCTGCTCGATCCCAAGGTCGCGGCGGCGCGGCAGACGCTGTTCGGCGCCTGGGAGGGCAACTGGCTGGCCTTCAACGTCGCTCATGACGTGGCGCTGCCCGGCAGCAGCCAGCCGCCCCTGCCGTTCCTCATGTATCCGCAGGCCGAGGACAAGTCGGGGCCCGTCGACCCGCTCGATCCGGAAGCGTTCCAGTACAGGATCACGGTCCGCGAAGTAACCGCCTGACCTCCGGCACCGGGTTGGCGCGGGACGTTCCGTTCCGCGTCGATCCGCTTTATACAGCAGGGCATGGTCGCGTCGTCCCACGCGGAGCCGACGATGTCGGCCAGGAGCATCGTCAATCGCTACTACCTGGCGATGGGTGCGCCGTTCGCGATCGATCTGGCCACCGCGGCCGTCTACGTGGCGATCAACGGGCGACCCGGCGCCCTGCTGCCCATCGCGTCCGTGTCGGCATCGTTCCTGATCCTGGGCCTGGGCATCGCCGCCTGGCAGCTGTTCCGGCCGATACGACGCTACATCGCCGGCGAGCTTCCCTATTCCGAGGTCGAGGCGCGACTGGCGAACCTGCCGCGCGCCTCGGCGATCCTGGTCGCCTGCTTCGACGCACCGCTGATGGCACTGCACGTCCTGTCGGCGCGTATCGGCATCACCTTCGGCGCCACGCTGGAACTCCAGGGCTGGATCGACACCGTCACCTCCTTCGTGGTCGTGACGGCCTTCAACGTCGTCCTCGCCTATTTCATCGTCAGCGCCTACCTCGACCGGCTGTGCGAGTACCTGTTCGAGACGCGCGGCGTGAACATCAGCACCTTCCACGGCGCCTTCCGCCGCAAGATCGCCGTCGCCGTCCTGTTCGTGTCCTTCGCCGCCATGACGCTGCTGGCGGGCGACATCGCAAGCTACAGCGGCAACCGCCTGCTGCGCGAAGCCACGGTCGACGTCGCCGCCTCGGTGATCGGCGCAATCATCATCTACTACTGGATCTCCCAGGCACTGACGCGGCCGATCGCGCGCCTCGACTACGGCATGCGGCACGTGGCCGAGGGCGACTTCGCGGTCCGCCTGCCGGTGACGTCCGACGACGAGATCGGCCGCGCCACCGGCGGCTTCAACCTGATGGTCGAAGGGCTCGCCGAGCGTAAGTACCTGCGCGACACGTTCGGAAAGTATGTGAGTGAGAGCGTGGCCGCGGCGATCCTCAACGATCGCGAGCGCCGCGGCCGCGTCGCCGACATGCTCGCCGAGGCGACCCTCATGTTCACCGACATCGAGGGCTTCACCGCCCTGTCGGAGACGCTGTCGCCGCACGAGGTCGCGCGCATCCTCAACGTCTACTACGCGGCCATCGTACCGGTGATCCAGCGTCACGGCGGGGTGGTCAACAACTGCATCGGCGACGGCCTGTTCGCCTCCTTCAACCTGCCGCTGCCGCAGGAGAACCACGCCGCGGCGGCGCTGCTGGCCGCGCTCGAGGCGCAGGAGGCGCTGGCGCAGGCGACCTTCCCCGCCGGCATGAGCATCCGCACCCGCATCGGCATCAATACCGGGCCTGTCATCGGTGTCACGATCGGCACCGCCGACTGGCTGAGCTATACGCTGCTGGGCGACGCGGTGAACATCGCCTCGCGCGTGGAGCAGCTCAACAAGCAATTCCATACCTCCATCCTGGCCACGGAGAGCACGATCAGCGCCGCAGGCGACGGCTTCCGCTCCGCCTGCCTCGGCAAGACAGACGTGCGCGGCCACCGGGGCGAGGTGGTCGTCTACCGCATCGATCCGCCCGCATGACGACGATGCGGCCGGCCGGCGCCGCCGAGATCGCCGCGATCCGGCGGCGTTACCTGTGGATGGCGACATCCATCTTCTTCCTCGACGTCGCGATCACCCTCATCTTCACCACTGCGGCGGGATCGTGGTCTGCCCTGTGGCTCACGGGCGGAGCCGGCGCGGTGACCCTGCTCGGCGTCAACTGGCTGATCGCGCGGCGGCTGTTCGAGCCGATCGCAGCGTACCTCGAAGGCAGCCTCCCCTTCGATGAGGTCCAGCGGCGCCTCACCCAGCTCCCGCTGCTCACGGCGCGGACGGTCGGCGCCCTGGCGCTGCTGACGGCCGTCTTCCGCTTCTCGATGCCGTGGTGGCTCGACGCGGCCGACATCGCGCTGCCGAAGGCGGCCGTTGCCGACTTCATCACGGTCTGCCTCGTGATCGGGGTCTTCTATTTCACGTACACCTATTTCGTCGTCAGCGACTATCTCGCCCAGCTCTGCACCTTCATCTTCCGGCACTACGGCCGCAATCTCGGCCTGTTCTTCGGCAGCTACCCGGCGAAACTCCTGGTGGCGCTCCTGGTCATCTCGGCGGCGCCGCTCACCGCCATCGTGGTCGATCTCTATTCGTACAGCGGAGACCGGCAGCAGTCCGAGGTCCTGGTCGACGTGGCGTCGGCGGTGCTGGGCGTGGCCATCTCCGCCTACTTCATCACCCGCTCCCTGCTGCGTCCGCTCGGCATCCTCTCCAACGCCATGACCAAGGTGGCCGCGGGCAATCTCGACCTCCGCGTGCCGGTCACGTCGAACGACCAGGTGGGCGAACTCACCGGTCAGTTCAACACCATGGTCGAGGGGCTGCGCGAGCGCGAGCGGATCCGCGAGACCTTCGGCCGCTACGTCGACGAGCACGTCGCCGCAGCCATCCTGCGTCGCCAGGGCGACGGCCTGCGGTCGGGCGAGATCGGCGAGGCGACGATCCTGTTCACCGACATCGAGGGCTTCACCACCATCGCCGAGCATCTCGAGCCGGACGAGCTGATCGCCGCGTTGAACGACTATCTCGAGACCGTGCTGGCGCCGATCCGCGACCACGGCGGCGTGGTCAACACCTTCATCGGCGACGGCCTGTTCGCCTCCTTCAACATGCCCCTCGCATGCCCCGACCATGCCGCCGCGGCGGTGCGCGCGGCGATCGACATCCAGCGCGCGCTCGGCAGCCGGACGTTCGGCCACCCGGGCGTGGCGTTCGCGACCCGCATTGGCATCAGCACCGGACGCGTGATCGGCGGCGATGTCGGCGCCGGCAGGCGCATGAGCTTCACCTTGCTGGGCGATACGGTGAATCTCGCGGCGCGGCTCGAGGAGTTGAACAAGGAATACGGCACGCGCATCCTCGTGTCGGAAAGCACGCGCGCGGCCTGCGGCGAGCGGTTCACGTTCGCGCCGCTGGGCCGCATCACCGTGCGCGGCCGGAGCGATCCGGTCTCCCTCTTCAGTGTCGATCCCCGTCATCAGGAAAGCCCGTCATGAATGTCTCCGGATTGTCTCCCGATCAGGTGAAACTGCAGGCCCGCGCCCGCGAACTGGCGACCGGGCCGGTCGCACAGCGCGCCGCCGAGGTCGACCGCACCGAGCAGTACCCCTGGGACAATGTCGAGCTCCTGAAGGACGCCAAGCTGATCGGCATGACGATCCCCGCGCAGTATGGCGGCCAGGGCAAGGGCTGGCTCGATGCCGTGCTGGCGATCGAGGCGCTCTCCGCTTCCTGCGCCGTCACCGGCCGCATCGCCGTCGAGACCAACATGGGCGCCATCAGCGCCGTCATGGCCTACGGCTCGGAGGAGCAGAAGAAGCTGGCGGCCGACATGGTGCTGTCCGGCGACAAGCCGGCCATCTGCATCACCGAGCCCGACGCCGGCTCCGACGCCAACGGCATGACCACGCGCGCCGACAAGAAGGGCAACCGCTACGTCCTCAACGGCCGCAAGCACTGGATCACCGGTGGCGGCGTCTCGCGCCTGCACCTGATCTTCGCCAAGGTCTATGACGAGAAGGGAGAATTCGAGGGCATCGGCGGCTTCCTCGCCATCCGCGACGAGACCAGAGGCCTCAAGATCACCAAGCGCGAGCCGACCATGGGCCTGCGCGGCATCCCCGAGGCGGTCATCGACTTCGAGGACATGGACGTGCCGCCCTCCGCGCTGGTGATCCCGCCGCGCGGCCTCAAGAAGGGCTTCGCCGACCTGATGACCGCCTACAACAGCCAGCGCGTCGGCGCGGCGACGGTGGCGCTCGGCATCGCCGAGGGCGCCTACCAGCTCGCCCTCGACTGGTCGGAGAAGCGCGAGCAGTTCGGCCGCCCCATCAACGAGTTCCAGGGCCTGCAGTGGAAGCTCGCCGACATGTCGATCAAGCTCGTGGCCGCGCAGGCGCTCGTCTACAAGGCCGCGCGCTCGGGCGAAGGCGGCTTCCCCGACATGCTGATGGCGGCGCAGGCCAAGGTCTTCACCTCGGAGAACGCGATCCAGGTCGTCAACGACGCGCTGCAGGTCTTCGGCGCGCGCGGCTACAGCCGCGAGCTGCCGCTCGAGCGCATGGCCCGCGACGTGCGCATGTTCACCATCGGCGGCGGCACCGCCGAGGTGCTGCGCAACGTCGTGGCCGGCGCCTTGCTCAAGAAGAAGCTGCCCCAGACCCGCGACGGCTGGAGCAAGGCCGGTCACCAAAAGTAACGCTTTTAAAAAGGGAAATTTAAACGTTACTTTTCGTAACCAGACCGGTTCGATGACCATCGCTTGACATATATTGCGTTTTTCGCAATATATGTCAAGGCTTGTACCGATGCCCCCGGCGGGGATCAGGCGCGGTCGAAGCGATCGAGGTCCATCACCTTGGCCCACGCCGCCGCGAAGTCCTTCGCGAACTTCTCCTTCGCATCGGCGCAGGCATAGACTTCCGCCACGGCGCGCAGCTCCGAGTGCGACCCGAAGATCAGGTCGACGCGGGTGCCGGTCCACTTGACCTTGCCCGACTTGCGGTCGCGTCCCTCGTACACGCCGTCGGAGCCGGCAGCCGGCTGCCATTGCGTGCCCATGTCGAGCAGGTTGACGAAGAAGTCGTTGGTGAGCGTCCCCGGCCGCGTGGTGAAGACGCCGTGCGCCGACGCGCCGACATTGGCCCCCAGGACTCGCAGGCCGCCGACGAGGACCGCCATCTCCGGCGCCGTCAAGGTCAGCAGCTGGGCGCGATCCACCAGCAGCGCTTCGGCCGGCAGGCGCGGCTTGCCGCCGAGATAGTTGCGGAAGCCGTCGGCCCTCGGTTCGAGGGGCGCGAAGGATTCGACGTCGGTCTGGTCCTGCGACGCATCCATCCGCCCCGGCGTGAAGGGGACCTTCACGTCGTGACCCGCGTCCTTCGCCGCCTTCTCGACCGCCGCACAGCCGCCGAGGACGATCACGTCGGCAAGCGACACTTTCTTGCCGCCGGACAGCGAGGCGTTGAACGCCTTCCGGATCGCCTCGAGCTTGTTCAGGACCTTCGCCAGTTCGGCCGGCTGGTTGACGGCCCAGTCCTTCTGCGGCGCCAGGCGAAGGCGCGCGCCGTTGGCGCCGCCGCGCTTGTCGGAGCCGCGGAACGTCGATGCCGACGCCCACGCCGTCGCGACCAGCTGGGAGACCGACAGGCCGGAGGCGAGGATCTCTGCCTTCAGGGCAGCGATGTCCTTCTCCCCGATCAGCGGATGATCGACGGCAGGGATCGGGTCCTGCCACGGCAGGTGCTCTTTCGGCACGAGCGGGCCGAGATAGCGCACGATCGGCCCCATGTCGCGGTGCGTGAGCTTGAACCACGCCCGGGCGAACGCATCGGCGAACTGCTCCGGATGCTCGTAGAAGCGGCGCGAGATCTTCTCGTAGGCGGAGTCGGCCTTCAGCGACAGGTCCGTCGTCAGCATGGTCGGCGCGTGCCGCTTCGACGGATCGAAGGCGTCGGGGATCGCGGCCGCCCCGCCCTTCGCCGTCCACTGATAGGCGCCGGCCGGGCTCTTCGTCAGTTCCCATTCATTGTTGAACAGGTTCTCGAAGAAGTGGTTGCTCCACCTGGTCGGCGTCTGTGTCCAGGTCACCTCCGGGCCGCCGGTGATCGCATCCTTGCCCTTGCCGGTGCCGAACTTGCTGATCCAGCCCAGGCCCTGCTCCTCGATGGGGGCGGCTTCCGGTTCGGGGCCGACCAGCGACGCGTCGCCGGCCCCGTGCGTCTTGCCGAAGGTGTGGCCGCCGGCAATCAGCGCGACGGTCTCCTCGTCGTTCATCGCCATGCGGGCAAACGTCTCGCGGATGTCCCTGGCTGCCGCGACGGGATCCGGCTTGCCGTTCGGTCCTTCCGGATTGACGTAGATCAGGCCCATCTGCACCGCGGCGAGAGGGTTCTCCAGATCGCGGTCGCCGCTGTAGCGCTCGTCCGCCAGCCACTTGCCTTCGGGGCCCCAGTACACGTCCTCGTCGGCCTCCCACACATCCTCACGACCGCCGCCGAAGCCGAAGGTCTTGAAGCCCATCGATTCGAGGGCGACGGTGCCGGCGAGGATCATGAGGTCGGCCCAGGAGATCTTGCGGCCGTACTTCTGCTTGATCGGCCACAGCAGCCGGCGCGCCTTGTCGAGGTTCGCGTTGTCGGGCCAGCTGTTGAGCGGCGCGAAGCGCTGCTGGCCGGCACCGGCGCCGCCGCGGCCGTCGCCGACACGGTAGGTGCCGGCGCTGTGCCACGCCATGCGGATGAACAGCGGTCCGTAGTGGCCGAAGTCGGCCG
The DNA here is from genome assembly GCA_018240685.1 of Pseudomonadota bacterium. GTDB lineage: Bacteria > Pseudomonadota > Alphaproteobacteria > Reyranellales > Reyranellaceae > Reyranella. Next base: position 45,884 of record JAFEFG010000008.1, read on the forward strand.
GCCACCAGTCCTGCGAGTCCGTCATCAGGGCATGCAGGTCCTTGATCACGGCATCGAGGTCGAGGCTCTTGAACTCCTTGGCGTAGTCGAACGCCTCGCCCATCGGATTGGACAGGGCGGAGTGGCGGTGGAGGACCTGGAGGTCCACCCGGTTCGGCCACCAGTCACGATTCATGTGCGCGCCGGATTCGCCCTTGAACGGGCACTTGCTGTCGCTGGCCATGTTGCCTCCAATTCGTGTTCAGCCTTCTGGATATAGTTTAGATTAATTCTAAACAAGGGGCTTCACGATTGTTTAATGGTACACGAGCGCGCCCCTTCTCCGACCGAACCGTCAAGCAGAAGATGCCGCGCCCGAACCCAGACCATCCATCACGTTGCGCACGCCGACAAGGGGACCTGCGGCAGGAGACTATCCCGCAGAGCAACGCACCTGCAGAGCGACGCGGTCGTCCGCCCCCTTCAGCAAGGGCCCTTGCTCTTGAGCAGCGTCTCGAGACTGATCGATCTCAGTGTCGCCTCGGCGATCTCGTCGATCTCCAGCAGCACGCGCTGCAGCGCGCCGCCGATGTCGGTGTCCTCGCCGGGCTCCTTCGCGCGCCGCCCGGGCGCGGGCTCGAACAGGGCAACGATGTCCATCAAGGTCGTGCGCCGGCGGTTGCCGATGAAGCGGTAGCCGCCCGCGGCGCCGCGGCCGCCGCGCACGAGGCCGGCGCTGGACAGCGTGCCCAGCACCTTGGCGAGGTGGTGATTGGAGACGCCGAAGCGTTCGGCGAGGTCGGCCGCCGACAAGGTGCGCTCGGGATCGCGTGCCAGTTCGAGCACGGCATAGAGGCCGAGCCGCGTCGCCGTCTGCAGCTTCACGACACATCCATGTCGAGTTGCAGCGACGGGCCGGCGACCATGCCCTGGGCGCGGAAGAAGGAGAGGATCAGATGGTCCTTGCGGTCGACCAGCGTGCGCACGCGGGTCACGCCCTTCGCCTTGAAGCGGGCCACCAGCGCCTCGAACAGCATGGTGCCGACACCATGCAGGCGCAGGCCGGGCTCGATCTGAATCGCAAACACCCAACCGGCCGCCGGCTGGCCGAACTCCCAGGCCCGGATCTCGCCGGCGATGAAGCCCGCCAGGGTGCCTTCTTCGGTCTCGGCCACGAGGAAATGGCGATCGGGGCCCAGCATGTCCTGCCAGTAATCCGGCTTGGTCGAACCGGTGATGCGGCTGTCCAGCGCGGAAATGGCCGGTAAATCAGAGGCTTGGGCGGGACGGATCGACGTCATGGGAACGTGAATAAGATGCGCTTGCGGCGGCCAAAGTAAATAGGTATTTCAGTACCGAATTACGCAAATTACGGGAAACGCCATGGCCTCAGAGTCCGTGTCCGCCGAGCCGATCGACTTCAGGACCTCGCCCGACCGCTACCGGCACTGGAAGCTCGCGCTGGAGGATGGTGTCGCCTACCTCACCATGGACGTGAACGAGGAGGCAGGGCTCAAGCCGGGCTACAAGCTCAAGCTCAATTCCTACGATCTCGGCGTCGACATCGAACTGGCCGATGCCGTGCAGCGCCTGCGTTTCGAGCATCCCGAGATCGGCGCCGTGGTGATCCGCAGCCAGCGCGACCGCATCTTCTGCTCCGGCGCCAACATCAACATGCTTGGCCTCTCGACCCACGACCACAAGGTGAACTTCTGCAAGTTCACCAACGAGACGCGGCTGGCGATCGAGGACGCGACCGAGCATTCGCACCAGAGCTACATCTGCTCCATCAACGGCATCGCCGCCGGCGGCGGCTACGAGCTGGCGCTGGCCTGCGACAAGATCCTGCTCGCCGACGACGGTTCGAGCGCCGTCTCGCTGCCGGAACTGCCGCTGCTGGCCGTTCTGCCCGGCACCGGCGGCCTGACGCGCCTGGTCGACAAGCGCCTGGTGCGCCGCGACCATGCCGACTTCTTCTGCACCACCGCCGAGGGCGTGCGCGGCAAGCGCGCCCAGCAGTGGCGCCTGGTCGACAGGCTGATCGCCCCCAGCAAGCTGGTCGAGGAGACGAAGAAGGTCGCCGAGGAGATCGCGGCCCGGTCGGATCGTCCGAAGGACGCCAAGGGCATCGCGCTGCCGACGATCGAGCGCACGATCGAGGGCGACACGCTCCGCTATCCGCATCTCACCGTGGAGATCGACCGCGACCGCCGCGCCGCGCATTTCCGCGTCGGCGGCCCGACCTCTCCTGCGCCCGCCAATGCCGCCGCCGTCCATGCGGAAGGCGCCGCCTTCTGGCCGCTGGCGCTCGCCCGCGCGCTCGACGATGCGATGATGCATCTGCGCCTCAACGAGACCGAGATCGGCACCTGGGTCCTGCACAGCCAGGGCGATCCTGCCGCCGTCGAGGCCTATGACGCGCTGCTCGCGAAGGAAGCCGCGAACTGGCTGGTGCGCGAGATCGTCCTCTACTGGAAGCGCACGCTGAAGCGCCTCGACGTCAGCTCGCGCAGCCTGATCGCGCTGGTCGAGCCGGGTTCGTGCTTCGCCGGCACGCTGTTCGAACTCGTGCTCGCGGCCGACCGCTCCTACATGCTCGACGGCGTGTTCGAGGGCTCGAACCTGCCCGAGGCCGCGGTGAAGCTCACCGCCATGAATTTCGGCCCCTACCCGATGGGCAACGGCCTGACACGGCTCGCCACCCGCTTCCTCGCCGAGCCCGAGCACGTCGAGGTGCTGAAGAAGGACATCGGCCAGTCGCTCGATGCCGGCCGGGCCGACGATCTCGGCCTCGTCACCTTCACGCCCGACGACATCGACTGGGATGACGAGGTGCGGCTCGCCATCGAGGAACGCGCAGGCTTCTCGCCCGACGGGCTGATCGGCATGGAGGCGAACCTGCGCTTCGCCGGCCCGGAGACGATGGAGACCAAGATCTTCGCCCGTCTCTCGGCATGGCAGAACTGGATCTTCCAGCGGCCCAACGCGACCGGCCCGGAGGGCGCGCTGAAACTCTACGGCACGGGCAAGCAGAGCAAATACGACCGCAAGCGCGCCTGATCGCGGGCGCCCTGAACGCAAGGCACACGGAGGAAATCATGGCCATCGACTACAGCCAGCGTATCCCCAACAACGTCGACCTCGCCAGCGACCGCCGCCTGCAGCGCGCGCTGGAGAACTGGCAGCCCGCCTTCCTCGACTGGTGGAAGGACCTGGGTCCCGACGGTTCGAACAACTTCGACGTCTACCTGCGCACCGCCGTGTCCACCGACGCCAACGGCTGGGCCAACTTCGGCTATGTGAAGATGCCGGAGTATCGCTGGGGCATCTTCCTCGCCGAGCGCGATCCGGACCGCAAGGTCGCCTTCGGCGACAACAAGGGCCAGCCGGCCTGGCAGGAAGTCCCGGGCGAGCTGCGCTCGACGCTGCGCCGCCTGATCGTGACTCAGGGTGACACCGAGCCCGCCAGCGTCGAGCAGCAGCGCCTGCTCGGCAAGACCGCGCCCTCGCTCTACGACCTGCGCAACCTGTTCCAGGTCAATGTCGAGGAAGGCCGCCATCTGTGGGCGATGGTCTATCTGCTGCACGCCTATTTCGGCCGCGACGGCCGCGAGGAGGCCGAGGCGATGCTGGAGCGCCATTCCGGCGACCCCGACAAGCCGCGCATCCTCGGTGCCTTCAACGAGAAGACGCCGGACTGGCTCTCCTTCTTCATGTTCACCTACTTCACCGACCGTGACGGCAAGTACCAGCTCGCCTCTCTCGCCGAGTCGGGCTTCGATCCGCTGGCGCGCTCCTGCCGCTTCATGCTGACCGAGGAAGCGCACCACATGTTCGTGGGCGAGACCGGCGTCGGCCGCATCATCCAGCGCACCTGCGAGCTGATGAAGCAGCACAGGACCGACGATGTCCGCGCCCTGGGCGCCATCGACCTCGACACCATCCAGAAGTACCTCAACTTCCATTTCTCCGTGTCGGTCGACCTGTTCGGCCAGGAGACCTCGACCAACGCCGCCAACTACTACAGCCAGGGCCTGAAGGGCCGCTTCCTCGAGACCCGCATCGAGGACGACCACATGCTCACCGACGCCGCCTACGACATCGACATCGTCGAGGGCGGTCGCATCGTCCACAAGTCGGTGCCCGCGCTCTCGGCGCTGAACGAAAGGCTGCGCCAGGACTACATCGACGATTGCGGCCGCGGCGTGCTGCGCTGGAACAAGATCATCGAGAAGGCCGGCATCGATTTCGAGATGAAGCTGCCGCACCGCGCCTTCCATCGCCGCATCGGCGCCTTCTCCGAGCTGCATGTCTCGCCGGACGGCCGGGTGCTGAGCGAGGCCGAGTGGAAGGCCAACGAGAGCAAGTGGCTGCCCACCGACGAAGATCGCGCCTTCGTCACCGCGCTGATGGGCCAGGCCGTGACCGAGCCGGGCAAGTACGCCCACTGGATTGCCCCGCCGGCCCGCGGCATCAATGGTCAGCCGGTGGACTTCGAATACGTTCGGTTCAACTGATCGCCGCCGCGCGCGGCGCACGACAAGCCCGAGCGGACCACGGACTCCGATCCGAGGTCCGCAAGAACAGAATGGGCGTGGCGCCGAAGCGGAAGGCTTCATAGAGTCGCCTGGGAGGACGACGTAAGGGATGATTCCGGGAATCGATTTCGGGCCGGACCGGAAGGTCCGTCTGCCCGCAGCATTCAATGTCGCGGTGCCGTTCATCGACCGGCATGTCGGGGAAGGCCGCGGCGCCAAGCCGGCGATCCGCACCGCGCACGAGACCGTCACCTATGCCGAGCTGGCCGAACGGGTGAACCGGACCGGCAACGCGCTGCTGGCGCTCGGCCTGAAGCCGGGCGACCGCCTGCTGATGGTGGTGAAGGACTGTCCGGCCTTCTTCTATCTCTTCTGGGGCGCCATCAAGGCCGGCATCGTCCCCATCCCGCCCAACACGCTCCTGCGCGCGCCCGACTATGCCTACATGATCGACGATTCGGGTTGCGGCCTGGTCGTCTATTCCACGGAGTTCGCCGGGGAAATCGAACCGGCCCTGAAGCAGCTCGGCGCCCGGGCGCCGCGCGCGCTGACGGTCGACGCCTTCCTGACCGAGATGGGCCGCGCCTCCGCCGCACTCGAGCCGCATCTGGCGGCACCGGCCGACGATTGCTTCTGGCTCTACTCCTCGGGCTCGACCGGCCGGCCGAAAGGCGCCGTCCACGCCCAGCGCGACATGGTCGTCACCAGCGAGCTCTACGGCGTGCGGGTGCTGGGCGTGACCGAGAACGACATCTGCTTCTCGGCCGCCAAGCTGTTCTTCGCCTACGGGCTCGGCAACGGCATGACCTTCCCGCTCTGGCTGGGCGCCACGGCGGTGCTCGACGAACGCCGGCCGACGCCGGACTCCACCTTCGAGACGATCGAGACCTTCAGGCCCACGATCTTCTATGGCGTGCCCACCCTCTACGCCGCGCAGCTGGCGGCACTGGATGCCAGGCCGCGGAAGCTCGACAGCCTGCGCGCCTGCGTCTCGGCCGGCGAGGCGCTGCCGGCCGACATGTTCCGGCGCTGGAAGGAGAAGACGGGCACGGTGATCCTCGACGGCATCGGCTCGACGGAAGCGCTGCACATCTTCATCGGCAACCGGCTCGACGACTACCGCGCCGGCACCAGCGGCAAGCCCGTTCCCGGCTACGAGGTGCGCATCCTCGACGAGAACGGCGATCCGGTGCCGAAGGGCGAGAGCGGCGGCCTGTGGATCCGCGCCGAATCGGCCGCCAAGTACTACTGGAACAAGCCGGAGAAGACGGCCGAGACGATGGTGAACGGCTGGCTCAACACCGGCGACACCTACCGCCAGGACGAGGACGGCTACTTCATCTACGAGGGCCGCAGCGACGACATGCTGAAGGTGGGCGGCATCTGGTGCTCGCCGGTCGAGATCGAGAACTGCCTCGTCGGCCATCCGGCCGTGCTCGAGGCGGCCGTGGTGGGCCACGCCGACAGCGAAGCCCTGATCAAGCCCCGGGCCGTGGTGGTGCTGAAGCAGGCCGGCGACGCCAGCGCCGCACTCACCGACGAGCTGATGGCGCTCTGCAAGAAAACCCTCGCCCCGTACAAGTATCCGCGCTGGATCGAGTACGTGCCCGAGCTTCCCAAGACGGCGACCGGCAAGATCCAACGCTTCAAATTGCGGGACTGAGTCACCTTCCCCGTTGTTGGCCGAAGCTTTTTCAGCTTCTATGCCGCAAACAGAACAGGGAGCGCGACGACATGACGGGTAGATCGTTCGGGAGAGCAATCATTGCCGCTGCGGCGGCGACGCTGGCGCTGGGCTTGCAGCCCGCGCTCGCGCAGCAGAGCGTCAAGATCGGCTTCATCAGCACCTTCTCCGGCCCGCAGGCGGCGATCGGCGAGGACATGCGCCGCTCGGTCGAACTCGCCGTCGAGCATCTGGGCGGCAAGATGGCCGGCAAGCCGATCCAGATCATCTACGAGGACGACCAGTTCAAGCCGGACGTCGGCAAGCAGCGCTCCGAGAAGCTCGTCGAGCAGGACAAGGTGAACTTCGTCGCCGGCTACATCTGGTCGAACGTGCTGCTCGCCTCCCTCAAGACGGTGGCGGACGAAGGCGACACGATCATGATCTCGGCCAATGCCGGGCCGTCGCAGATCGCCGGCGAACTCTGCAACAAGAACTTCTTCTCGACCTCGTGGCAGAACGACCAGACGCCGATGGCGATGGGCGAATATCTCAACCAGAAGGGCGTGAAGAACCTCTACCTGGTCGGTCCCAACTATGCCGCCGGCAAGGACATGCTGGCCGGCGTCAAGCGCACCTACAAGGGCAAGATCGTCGGCGAGGACTACACCAAGTGGCCCTCGCAGCTCGACTTCTCCGCCGAACTCACCAAGATCGGCTCCGTCAAGCCCGACGGCATCTTCATCTTCTATCCCGGCGCGCACGGCGTGCAGTTCGTGAAGCAGTGGGCGCAGGCCGGCCTCAACAAGACCGTGCCGCTCTACCAGGTGTTCTCGATCGACGCGATCACGCTGCCGCAGCAGGGCGACCTGGCGCTCGGCACGCTCGGCGCGCAGGAATGGGTGAACGACCTGCCCAACCCGCAGAACAAGCGCTACGTCGAGGACTTCAAGAAGAAGTACCACACCTATCCGTCCTACTACGGCGCCCAGAGCTACGACGCGATCATGCTGATCGCCTCGGCGGTCGAGGCGCTGAAGGGCGATCTCTCCAGCAAGGACAAGATCCGCGCCGAGATGAAGAAGGCGAACTTCAAGTCGCTGCGCGGCGACTTCAAGTTCGGCAACAACAACTTCCCGATCGAGAATTTCTACATTCAGGAGGCGGTGAAGGACCCTCAGGGCATGATGACGGTGAAGACCATCGCCACGGCCGTCACCGCGGCGAAGGACCCCTTCGCCGACAAGTGCCCGATGAAGTGAGGCGCGAACCGGCAGGGAATGACGGGAGCGCCTTACCGCGCTCCCGTTTCGTTTGATGGCATGCAAGTTGCCCCTGACGCACCATCCCGATGGCCGCATCGTCCGTCCCGGGCTCGGTGCGGGATGGCGCGGTGCGCGACGCAACAGGTGATCTGAACGCATGGACTATCTGCTGATCCAGATGCTGAACGGGGTGCAGCTCGGCCTGTTGATGTTCCTGCTCGCCGCCGGCCTGACGCTCACCTTCGGCATCATGGATCTCGTCAATCTGGCGCACGGCTCGCTCTACATGATGGGCGCCTATTTCGCCTGGACACTGATCGGCTGGACCGGCTCCTTCGTGCTGGGCGCCCTGCTGGCGCTGCCCGCGACCTTCCTCCTCGGCGTGGTGGTGGAGGTGGTCGTGGCGCGAAGGCTCTACGCGCGCGACCATCTTGCCCAGGTGCTGGCGACCTTCGGCCTGATCCTGTTCTTCAACGAGCTGGTGCGGGCGGTCTGGGGACCGGAAGGCAAGAGCATCGCCGTGCCCGCCTTCCTCGACCATACCGTCCAGATCCTGCCAGGCGCCTCCTATCCCGCCTACCGCTTCGCCCTGATCGTGGTCGGCGCGGCGGTGGCGCTGCTGCTGGCGTGGCTGGTCGCGCGCACGAAGCTCGGCATGCTGATCCGCGCCGGCGCCTCGAACCGGCGCATGATCGGCGCGCTCGGCATCAACATCGAGCTTCTGTTCACCCTGGTCTTCGGTCTGGGGGCGGTCTTCGCGGGCCTTGCCGGCCTGATGGCCGCGCCCATCGCGTCGGTGAAGATCGGCATGGGCGACGATATCCTGATCGTCGCCTTCGTCATCATCGTCATCGGCGGCATCGGCTCGATCAAGGGCGCGTTCGTGGCCGCGATGATCGTGGGCCAGATCGACATCGTCGGCCGCGCCTTCCTGCCCGACATGCTGAAGACCTTCATGGACCCCGCCAGCGCCTCCGGCGCCGCCCCCGCGATCTCGCAGGTCCTGATCTACGTGGTCATGGCGGCCGTCCTGGTGTGGCGGCCCACCGGCCTGTTCGGCCAGCGGAGCTGAAGCGTGCGGCGGCATTCCCGTTCTCCGCGCGGTCCACGGCGATGAGCGCGATGCTCGCCGCCCTGCGCACGCCGCGCGGCGCCGTGACGGCGCTGCTGCTGCTCCTGATGGCGGCCCTGCCGCTGCTGACCCAGGCCTTCGACCAGCGCTACCTGCTGTCGGTGGGCACCCGCATCGTGATCTGGTCGATCGCCGCGGCCAGCCTCAACATGATCCTGGGCTATGGCGGCCTGGTCAGCTTCGGCCATGCGGCCTTCTTCGGCATCGGCGGCTACGCGGTCGGCATTCTGTCGGCGAACGGCATCCAGAGCGGCTGGATCCAGTGGCCCCTGGCGCTGGGAGTCGCGATCCTGTGGGCGGCGCTGATCGGCGCGCTGTCGCTCCGGACGCGCGGCGTCTACTTCATCATGATCACGCTCGCCTTCGCGCAGCTCGTCTACTATCTCAGCTCCGGCCTCGAGGCCTATGGCGGCGACGACGGCCTCAACATCAGCCGCAGCCGCTTCGGCGGCCTCGTCGACCTGCGCGACAAGGCCTCGTTCTACTGGCTCTGTCTCATCCTGCTGCTGGCCACGCTGTGGTTCAGCAGCCGCCTCGTGCATTCGCGCTTCGGCTACGTCCTGCGCGGCGCGAAGTCCAACGAGCTGCGCATGACGGCGCTGGGCTTTCCGGTCTTCAGGTACCGGCTCGCCGCCTTCGTCATCGCCGGCGCCTTCGGGGCGCTCTCCGGCATCCTGCTGGCCAACGACGGCGCCTATGTCTCGCCGGCGATGATGTCCTGGGTGAAGTCGGGCGACCTGATCGTCATCGTGGTGCTGGGCGGCATCGGCGCCCTGTTCGGGCCGCTCTACGGCGCGATCACCTTCTTCGCGGTCGAGGAGTTCCTGAAGCCGCTGCTCGATCTCCTGCACCGGGGCTGGGGCGAATACTGGCAGATCGTGTTCGGGCCGCTGCTGGTGATCGTCGCGCTCTACGCGCAGGGCGGCATCGATTCGCTGCTGGGGCGGCGCCATGACTGAGCCGCTGCTCTCCGCGCAGGCCCTGGTCAAGCGCTTCGGCGGCCTGCTCGCCACCGACAACGTCTCGATCGACGTCATGCCGGGCGAGATCCACGCCCTGATCGGCCCCAACGGCGCCGGCAAGACGACGCTGGTCAGCCAGCTCACCGGCAATCTGCGCCCCGACACGGGCACCATCCGCTTCGCCGGCCGCGACGTCACCCGCCTGCCGCTGCATGCCCGCGTGCGGCTGGGGCTTGCGCGCTCGTTCCAGATCACGGCGGTGCTGCGCGACTTCACCGCCCTCGACAACGTCGCCCTCGCGGTCCAGGCGCATCGCGGGCACTCCTTCCGCTTCCTCGCCGACGTGCGCACCGACCGGAGCCTGCGCGATCCCGCCCGGCGCGGCCTGGAGGCCGTCGGGCTCGGCGCGCGCGCCGACACGCTGGCTGCCACGCTCAGCCACGGCGAGCAGCGCCAGCTCGAGATCGCCATGGCGCTGGCCGGCGAGCCCAGGCTCCTGTTGCTGGACGAACCGATGGCCGGCATGGGGCCCGAGGAGTCGCAGCGCCTGGTCGGGCTGCTGCGGGAGCTGAAAAGCCGCTGCGGCATGCTGCTGATCGAGCACGACATGGACGCCGTCTTCGCGCTGGCCGACCGCATCACCGTCCTCGTCTACGGGCGCGCCGTCGCCACTGGAACGCCCGAGGAGATCCGCGCCGATGCGCAGGTGCGCCAGGCCTATCTCGGCGAAGGGACGGCCTGATGCTGAAGGTTCAGGGCCTCACCGGCTTCTACGGCGCGAGCCAGGCGCTGTTCGGCGTGGAGCTCGCGGTCGAAGCCGGCGAGGTCGTGACCCTGATGGGCCGCAACGGCATGGGCAAGACCACGACCGTGCACGCGATCATGGGCCTCCTGCCCGACCGTGCCGGCGTGATCGAGTTCGAGGGCCAGCGGCTCGACCGCCTGCCCTCCTTCCGCATCGCGCGGCTCGGCCTCGGCCTGGTGCCGGAGGGGCGGCAGATCTTCCCCAACCTGTCGGTGCGCGAGAACCTGGTCGCGCCCGCCGCCAACCGGCTCAGGCGGGCCCGGCCCTGGACGCTCGAGCGCGTCTTCGACTTCTTCCCGCGGCTGGCCGAGCGCCAGGGGAACCGCGGCAACCAGCTCTCGGGCGGCGAGCAGCAGATGCTGGCGATCGGCCGCGCGCTGATGACCAACCCCAAGCTCCTGATCCTCGACGAGGCCACCGAGGGCCTGGCGCCGCTGATCCGCGAGGAGATCTGGTCGGGGCTGCGGCGGCTCAAGACCGAGGGCCAGGCGATCCTGGTGATCGACAAGAACGTCGGCGCCCTGCTGGGGCTGGCCGACCGGCACTACATCGTCGAGAAGGGCCGCGTCGTCTGGAGCGGGCCGTCGCAGGCACTGGCGCGCGACACCGCCTTGCAGCATAGATACCTCGGCGTCTGATCTTCCGGAGTTGCTGAATGCGTCTCGGCTTCCTCGCCTGCCTGCTGGCGGTCCTCGCCGGACCGGCGTTCGCCCAGAACCAGGTGAACGTCTACAACTGGTCGGACTATATCGCCGAAGACGAGCTCAAGGCCTTCACCAAGGACACCGGCATCAAGGTCAACTACACGACCTATGATTCCAACGAGATCCTCGACGCCAAGCTGCGGACCGGACGCTCCGGCTACGACGTCGTGGTGCCGACCGCCTCGCCGTTCTTCGTCCGCCAGCTCGCCGCCAACCTCTACCTGCCGCTCGACCGGGCCAAGCTCAAGAACTGGGGCAATCTCGATCCCAAGATCATGGAGCAGCTCGCCAAGTACGATCCCGGCAATGCCCATGCCATCCCCTGGATGTGGGGCACGATCGGCATCGGCTACAACGTGGCCGAGATCCGCCGCCGCATGCCGAATGCGCCGGTGGATTCACTCGCCATGATCTTCGATCCCGCCGTCGTGTCGCACTTCGTCGATTGCGGCGTGATGGTGCTCGACAGCCCGACCGACGTGCTGCCGGCGGCGCTGAAATATCTCGGCCTCGATCCCGACAGCAAGAATCCGGACGACCTCAAAAAGGCGGCGGACGTCCTCAAGGCGGTGCGGCCCTACATCCGCAAGTTCCATTCGTCGGAGTATATCAACGCGCTCGCGGGCGGGGATATCTGCCTCGCCTTCGGCTATTCGGGCGACATCCTGCAGGCGCGCGACCGGGCGGCGAAGGCGGTGGAGAAGCGCGAGATCGCCTATGCGATCCCGACGCAGGGCGCCATGCTGTGGATCGACGTCGCCGCCATCCCCAAGGATGCGCCCCATCCCGACGCCGCCTACCGGTTCCTCGATTTCATGCTCGACCCCAAGGTCGCCGCGGCCTCGAGCACGGTGACCGGCTATGCCAACGGCAATGCGGCGGCCACGGCCCTGCTCGACAAGTCGATCTCGCAGAACCCGCAGATCTACCCGCCGCCCGACATCTACGCGAAGCTCTACACCATCACCGCCGGCACCGCCCCGCAGGTCCGGGAACGCACCCGCCTGTGGACCGCCATCAAGACGGGCCGGTGAGTTGCCGGCCTTGACGGAGCCGATCGTCCGCCTCGAGGGCGTGGCCAAGCGCTTCGGCGACGTCGCGGCCGTCGACGGCGTCGATCTCGAGATCGGTACCGGCGAGCTGTTCGCCCTGCTGGGCGGCTCGGGATGCGGCAAGACCACCCTGCTGCGCCTGCTGGCGGGCTTCGAAGCGCCCGACGCCGGCCGCATCCTGATCGGCGGGCGCGACATGGCGGACGTGCCGCCGCATCGGCGGCCGGTGAACATGATGTTCCAGTCCTACGCGCTCTTCCCGCACATGGATGTCACGGCGAACATCGCCTACGGGCTGCGGCGCGAGGGGCTGGCCCGCGGCGAGATCGCCACGCGCGTCGCCGAGGCGCTGGCCCTGGTGAAGCTCGACGGCCTGGGCGCGCGCAGGCCGGCGCAGCTCTCCGGCGGCCAACGGCAGCGCGTGGCGCTGGCGCGCGCACTCGTGAAGCGGCCCAAGCTGCTGCTGCTCGACGAACCGCTGGCGGCGCTGGACCGCAAGCTGCGCGAGGGCACGCGCTTCGAACTCGTGCGGCTTCAGGAACAGCTCGGCCTCACCTTCGTCATGGTCACCCACGACCAGGAAGAGGCCATGTCGATGGCCACCCGCCTCGCCGTCATGAATGCCGGCCGGATCGCGCAGACCGGCACCCCGCACGACCTTTACGAGCGGCCGGCCTCGCGCTTCGTCGCCGACTTCGTCGGCATCGCCAACATCCTCGATCTCGGCGATGGGCGCTGGCTGGCGATCCGGCCCGAGAAGATCGGTCTGTCGGTCGACAGGCCGGAAACGGCGCACGCCATCGCGGGCAACATCCTCGACGTCGCCTACGAGGGCGACCGCTCGCTCTATCGCGTCGCTGTCAAGGGCGGGCCGGTGATGCTCGTCTCGCGCACGAACATGCTGCGCCTGGAGAGGGAGTCCTTCGGCCGCGGCCAGCATGTCTGGCTCGGCTGGAGCAGCGACGCGGGGCAGGTACTGAATGAGTAGCCGCATGGCGAGGACGCGCCATGGCTCCGCCGCCCGCACCGGTCGCGGACGCATCCCGATGCACGCGCCCGCCCCCTGACATGCGCACCGCCATCGCCCTTCCCTTCGCGTGGCTGATCGTCTTCTTCCTGCTGCCGTTCGCGCTGGTGATGACGATCGCGCTGGGCACCAACGCCCCCGATGCAGCGCCACCGGTCGCGCTCGGCCTCAGCCTCGACAACTTCAAGCTTCTGTTCACGGACGATCTCTACGTCGCCGCGTGGCTGAACTCGCTGCGCATCGCCGCCACCTCGACGATGGTCACGCTGCTGCTGGGCTATCCCATGGCCTATGCCATCGCCCGCGCCGCCCCCGAGCGGCGGCCACTGCTCCTGACCCTGGTCGTCCTGCCGTTCTGGACCTCGTTCCTGATCCGCGTCTACGCATGGATGGGCCTGCTGGCCGAGAACGGCATCCTGAACCAGTTCCTGCGCTGGACCGGCCTGGTGCCGCACCCGGGCACGATCCTCGGCACCGAATGGGCCGTTCATATCGGCATCGTCTATGCCTACCTGCCGTTCATGGTGCTGCCGCTCTATGCGGCGCTGGAGAAGCTCGACTGGGGCCTGCTCGAGGCGGCGGCCGATCTCGGCGCACGGCCGACGGTCGCGTTCCTCACGGTAACGCTGCCGCTGTCGCTCCCGGGCATCGTCGCCGGCTGCCTGCTGGTCTTCATCCCGGCAGTCGGCGAATTCGTGATCCCGGACCTGCTGGGCGGCACCGGAACGCTGATGATCGGCAAGGTCCTGTGGGACGAGTTCTTCACCAACGGCGACTGGCCGCTGGCCTCCGCCGTGGCGATCTGCCTGCTCGTGCTGCTGGTCGGCCCGATCGCGCTGTTCCAGCGCCAGCAGGCGCGCAGCCTGGAGCGGCGGCCATGAGATCGCAGGCACGTTTCGCCTTCACGCTGCTCTGCTTCGGCTACGCCTTCCTGTATGTGCCGATCGTCCTGGTGATGGCCTATTCCTTCAACGCCTCGCGGCTCGTGACGGTCTGGGCGGGCTTCTCGCTGCATTGGTGGCGGGCGTTGTTCCACAACGACGCCATGCTCTCCGCCGCCTGGCTGTCGCTGCGGATCGCCCTGGTGAGCGCCACCTGCTCGACGGTGCTGGGTCTCGCCGCGGGCTATGCGCTGGCACGCGCGCCGGCCTTCCTTGGGCGGACCCTGTTCGGCAGCCTCGTGATCGCACCGATGGTGATGCCGGAAGTGGTGATGGGCATTTCGATGCTGCTGCTGTTCGTGGGCGCCGAACGTTTCCTTGGCGGACCGGACCGCGGCTTCCTCACGATCGTCATCGCCCACACGACCTTCTCGCTGTCCTTCGTCGCCATCGTCGTGCAGGCGCGGCTGGCCGACTTCGACCGCTCCCTCGAAGAGGCGGCAATGGATCTCGGCGCCACGCCATGGGCGACCTTCCGTACTGTCACGCTGCCGCTGATCGCGCCGGCACTGGGCTCCGGATGGCTACTGGCCTTCACCCTGTCGCTCGACGACCTGATCATGACGCAGTTCGTTGCCGGTGCGGACACGCAGACCCTGCCGATGCGGGTTTATTCCAGCGTCCGGCTCGGGGTCGACCCGCAGGTCAACGTGCTTGCCACACTGGTGGTGATCGTCGCCGCAACGGCGCTGGTCGTGTCCGGCCGGTTGACGCGACGGCGCTGAAAAGAAAAACGCGCCGGAGGTAGCTCCGGCGCGTTCCCTTGGATGGCCCGGGTTGCCGGCCATCGCGTTTCGGTCGATCAGCTGCGCGGCGGCAGCGGCACCTTGCCGTCGGTGAGGATCTTCTCCAGCACCGGGATGCCGGCGGCGTAGTTGCCCACGTCGCACTGGTGCATCGCTTCCGCAGCCCGTGCGGCAACCTCGTTGGCGCGATCGATCGTGCGATACTTGGCGGCGAGCGCCTTGCAGTAGGCCGCATCGTTCGGAGCAGCGGCCATCTGCGGGATCACGATCTCGGCGCGCCGGTTCTGCGGCTCGCGCACGCCGTCGGCCGTCGGAATCAGCAGGCCCTGTTCGCCCGCACCGATGGTCCGGATGGACGCAGCCGGGACACCCTGCCGGACGAGGACGTCCTTCACGGCGTTGGCGCGGCGCAGCGACAGCGCCAGATTGTACTGCGGCGAGCCCGACGTATCGGTATGGCCGGTCACCGTGACCTGCACGTTGCCGCTCTCCTTGTAGGCCTGGCCCGCCTGAGTGAGCGTCCTCATAGCCTGATCGCTAAGCTTGATGCTGTCCCAGTCGAAGAAGACCATGAACGACTTCGGGGCCGGCGGCGGCGGCGGCTGCATCGACTCCTGCGGAGCCTGCTCGCAAGCGGCCATCAGCAAGGCCGCTGCACACATGACAAACAACTTTTTCAGCATGGGTTTCTCCCCCTCAATTTGGCCGCGGCAATCGCGAGCCGAAAATACCTTAAACAGCATGCATGCACTTACGCCAAGCACCTTTGACTCAAATCAACACAATCCCAACGACTCAAGGTCAACGCGGATCCCAGAAAAACAAATGAAACGAAGGCGATAATCGCGCCGTTGACAAAGCCCGCCAGCGGTGACTGGATATTGCAGTTACATCCGACATGGAGGTTTAGATGCTTCCACCGGGTAAGCGTGCCGCGATGATTGTCACTGCAAACATTCGGGCATGGGCATAGCGGCGACACACGGATGACGCGCCGGAGGCGGCCACAGCGGGTCGCATCAGTCAGGCAAGACCCCGATTGGCCGTTTCCGATGCGCGGATTTTCAGGTGAGACCTCTCGAGGACCGGCAATGGGTACTCAGACGAGAGGTCTGGCCCATTTTTCCGACCAGCCACGCAGCGGGAGAAACAGGTCGAACAGCTCGCACCCGAGCGGGGTGAGCCGATAGCCGCTGTCTTCGTCACGCTCGACCAGCTTCGCCGCGCGCAACTCCTTCAGCCGTTCGTTCACGATCGTCGGGCTGGCTCCGGCCACCTCCTGCAACGGGATCTGCCGTTCGAAAACTACAGCCCCCGCCTCCCGTCCAGGGAGCCGCCGCAATGCCGGCGACGTGTCCCGTGACCTAAGCGTTCGCGCGCTCGACCATCGCCTGCAACAGTATCTGGCAGCCCGCGCCAACATCGGCCTTGGTCGCGTCCTCGACCTCGTTATGGCTGATGCCGTCCTTGCACGGCACGAACACCATTGCCGTCGGCGCGATGCGCGCGACATAGCAGGCGTCGTGGCCGGCGCCGCTCACGATGTCCATGTGTTCATGGTCGGCCTGGCGCGCCGCCCGCCGCACACTGTCGACGAGTTCCTTGGCGAACGGGGTCGGCGGGAAGTACCAGATCTGATCGATCTTCACCTCGAGGCCGTGGCGCTTGGCGATGTCGGCCGCCGCCGCGCGCATCTCGGCATCCATCGTGGTGAGCTCGTCGTCATCGGGATGGCGGAAGTCGATGGTCATCGAAACGCGGCCGGGGATCGTGTTGCGCGACTGCGGCAGACTGTCGATCACGCCGACGGTCGAGCGGCCGTTGGGCCGGCTGCCGATGCGGCGCGCCTCGACGATCAGCTCGGCAGCCCCCACCAGCGCGTCGCGCCGTCCCTCCATCGGCGTGGTGCCGGCATGGCTTTCCATGCCGGTCCAGGCGATGTCGTACCAGCGTTGCCCCTGGGCGCCGGTCACGACACCGATGGTCTTCTTTTCACGCTCCAGGATCGGTCCCTGCTCGATATGCGCCTCGAAGAAGGCGCCGACCTTGCGGCCGCCGACGGCCTCGTCGCCGGCATAACCGATCTTCTGCAGCGCATCGCCGAAAGTGACACCGTCGCGATCGGTCCGCGACAGGGCGTAGTCGATATCGAACGCCCCGCCGAACACGCCCGACGCCACCATGGCCGGCGCAAAGCGGCAGCCTTCCTCATTGGTCCAGACCGCAACTTCGATCGGCGCCTCGGTGACGTAGTTGGCCTCGTGCAGGACGCGCAGCACCTCCAGCCCCGCCATCACGCCGTAGGCGCCGTCGAACTTGCCCCCGGTCGGCTGCGTATCGAGATGGCTGCCAGTCATGATCGGCGGCCGGGAGGGATCGCGGCCCTCGCGCCGCGCAAAGACGTTGCCGACCTTGTCGACCTTGATGGTGCAGCCGGCCTCCTTGGCCCAGCGCACGAACAGGTCGCGGCCCTGGCGATCGAGGTCGGTGAGAGCGATGCGGCAGACACCGCCCTTCTCGGTACCGCCGATCTGCGCCAGCTCCATCAGGCTCGACCACAGGCGGTCGGCGTCGATGCGAAGATTGGGACGGTCACCAGATGTCATGTGTCTACTCCGAGGAACTGGGCCGCCACCATAGCGACGCCGACGGCAAATGCCAGCCAGCGAAACCCGGTGCTTGAGCTTTGGCCGGTTCGCTTGCATGGCTGATCTCAGGAGGAATTGCACTGCATGCTGCCACTTAGCGATACGCTCGTTCTCGATCTCACGCAGGTCATCGCCGGCCCGACTGCGGGCCAGATCCTGGGCGACATGGGCGCCGACGTGATCAAGGTCGAGCCGTTGCAGGGCGAGCATTTCCGGCCGCATTTCGGCGGGGCCTGGGTGCCGTCGATGAACCGCAACAAGCGCGGCCTGGCGCTCGATCTGCGCACCGCGGGCGGCCGTGACGTCCTGATGCGGCTGGTGCGCAAGGCCGACGTCTTCATGGAGGCCTTCACACCCGGCGTGATCGACAAGCTCGGCTTCGGCTGGGACGTCGTGTCGAAGGAAAATCCGCGGCTCGTCTATGCCTCGATCTCCGGCTACGGCCAGACCGGACCCTATTCCCATCGCGCCGGCTACGATCCCTGCATCCAGGCCGAGATCGGCCTGATGGACGCGACCGGTCCCTACCAGGGCGAGATGTGCCGCGTCGGCACCGCGCCGATCGACTATGCCACCGGCCTCGCCTGCGCCAGCGGCATCGCCTTCGCGCTACTGGGGCGGCACAAGACCGGCAAGGGCCAGCGGCTCGATCTGTCCCTGTTCGATGTCGGCATGCACATGATGAGCCACTGGATCACCAACCTGGGCCTCACTGGCGAGGATCCCGAACGCATGGGCACGTCGAATTCGCTGATCTGCCCCCTGCGCGTCTTCTCGACCCGGACGCAGCCGATCTTCGTTGCCGGCACCAACGATGCCTTCTGGCGCATCCTCTGCACCGCGCTCGGCCGCCA
>JAFEFG010000090.1 GCA_018240685.1 Pseudomonadota bacterium
GCGGGCATCGGTCTCTCCTCTCGAATGACGACGCACCTTCACTACGACGCCCCCTGCACCCCCACCATTCAGGGATTGACCTAAGGGATTCTACGTAGGGCAGCCTGACGCACCCCGGCTCCCGACTTCAGGCCTCCATCGGCGTCGAGACCGGCGGCGGATCCGGCGGCAGGGTGGCCGAGCGCATCCCGGTCAGCCAGTTCGCAGCGTCCGCAAACAGGCGGTATTTCACCCGCACGACCAACAGTTCGCGGGCCCAATCGACGAGATCGCCCCAGGGATCGTTGAGCTTGGCGAGCCCGCCCACGACCGCCACCACAGTGCCGACCTCGATGCGCCCCTGCAGCGCCAGCCAGCCGCCGATGCAGAACGCCGCCGCGACCGACAGATGGTGCATGAGATTCATGAGCAGGTTCATGCCGTACTTCAGCCAGTAGATGCCCATGTTCAGAGCGAAGATGCGCTGGATGCCCACGGCCTCGGTCTCGGCGACGGACTCCCCGTGCGCGTCGACGAGCGTGCCGCTCATCTCGCGCTTGGTCAGGATGCGGCGCTGCGCGCGGATGTTGATGGCCCGCTGCATCAGCGGCACGAACACCACCTGCGGAACGAAGAACGCCAGCCCCAGCAGCGCAAAATAGGGCTGCAGCGCGAACATGTAGACGGTCACGCTGACCAGGATGCCGCCCTGCATCAGCGGCTGCGAAATGCTGAGCGCCACGAAGCCGCCGATCGGCTCGGCCTCCTCCAGAATCATGGCGATCTCGACGCCGGCATCGACCGGCGACGGCGACGCCACCGCGCGGCCGATATCGGCGTCGGTGACGATATGGCGGAGCGAGCGCGCGGTGTCCTCGGCTACCCAGCCCCGATAGACGTTGAGAAGCATTTTCAAAGTCTGGTCGGTCATGGCCACGACGGCATAACCGGCAGCCAGCCAGACGATGTTGGTGAATTCGCGCTTCTCGGTAAGATCGTTGACGATGCGCCGCTGGAATTCGAGCGGGGCCGCGCTCAGCAGGAAAACGATGACGGCGAGCACGGCCAAGCCCACCTGATGCCTTCCCGTCGCCGCCAGGACGTAACCCATGATCGTCCGCGGCATGGCGTGCCTTCCCGCGGAGCCTATCCGGGCGCTCCGAGCGCCGATCGGATGCTATCGACCAGGGCGCCGTCCGGCAGCGGCTTTTCCAGCACGTCGGACACGCCCGACCGTTCCGCCATCCGGCGCAGGTCCTTGTTCGCCCGGCCGGTAATCATGATCGTCGGGAAACGGACATCGCGCGCCCGCAGCGCATCGACAAGCTGCAGGCCATCCATGTGCGGCATCCGATAGTCGACCACGAGGCAGCCGCGCTGCGGCAGATCCTCGTCGCCCAACATCGCCTGCGCACCGTCATAGAGACGCACCTTCAGCCCCTCGAGCTCGAGGGCAAACTTCAGTGCGCTACGCACAGCAGCGTCGTCGTCGACGATGCAGATAACCGAGCCATTATTGTTCGGCATTTTCTGACAGATCCTGTTGGCCGCCGTTGGTTCCAGGGGGCGGAACTATTTTGTTCAAAATAGCTTCAATTTACCTGAGGCGAATTGACCTAGCGCAAAGCGCCGGCGGCGCCGGTCAGAAGGAGCCGCCTTCCAGCAGGACCATGCGGACCAGGGAAGACAGGCTGTCGGCCTGCATCTTGGTCATGACGTTGGCCCGGTAGATCTCGACCGTCCGGGCGGAAATTCCGAGGTCGTAGGCGATCACCTTGTTCGCCTTGCCGGCGACGAGGCCGTCGAGCACCTGCCGTTCCCGTTCCGACAGCAGCGCCATCCGGGCACGGATCTCTGCCGCCTTGGCGCCGCGTTCGCGCTCGTTGCTGCTGCGCGCGAGCGCCGACCGGATGGCCGCCAGCAGGATCTCGTCATCGAAGGGTTTCTCGATGAAATCCACGGCCCCCGCCTTCATCGCCTCGACCGCCAGGGCGATGTCGCCATGACCGGTGATGACGATCACCGGCATGTTGTTTCCGGCCTCGATGAGGCGACGCTGGAGTTCGAGTCCGTCCATCTCCGGCATGCGGACATCGGTCACGACGCAGCCGTCCTGGGCCGTCGGCAGCTTCTTCAGGAAGGCGACGGCCGATTCATGCAGCTGGACGGGCAGCCCTGCGGTGCCGAGCAGAAATGCCAGCGACTGACGCACATCGGCGTCATCGTCGATGACGTGAACGACCTGGTTACTGGCCAAGGCTCGCATCCTCCTCGTTCGCCGCCCGCAGGGTAAAGCGGAAGACAGTTCCGCCTTGCGGCTTCGAATCGGCCCAGATCCGGCCGCCGTGCGACTCGACAATGGTCCGGCAGATCGACAACCCCAATCCCATCCCTTTCTGCTTGGTCGTCAGGAAAGGCTGGAACAGGTTCGCCGCCACCTCCGGCGCGAGACCGCTCCCCGTATCGGCGACACTGATCTGGACGGTCGAGTCTGTATTGGCAACTGTCTCGATATCCAGTTCGCGTGTACCGCTCGTTTCCACCAGTACATCGATGGCGTTGCGGATCAGATTCACCAGGACCTGCTGGACCTGGATGCGGTCGGCCAGCACGAGATCGGCCTCAGGATCGAGCCGGAAAAACACGGCAATGCCGCTCTCCTTGGCGCCGATCAGCGCCAGGGTACTGGCGTCCTCGATCAGCTTGGGCAGGCTCTCGATGCGGCGTTCGGTCTCACCGCGGGCCACGAACTCGCGCAGGCGGCGAATGATCTGGCCCGCGCGCAGGGCCTGATCGGCGGCCCGGCCCAGCGCATCGCGCAGGAGAGCGGCCGAATCGCCCTCGATCCGCTCCAGGAGACGCTGGCTGCCGCGCAGGTAGTTGTTGATGGCCGTCAGCGGCTGGTTGATCTCGTGTGCCAGCGTCGAGGCCATCTCGCCGAGCGCGGTGAAGCGCGACATGTGGGTGACCTCCGACTGGAGGTCCTGCAGGCGGCTCTCGGTGAGCTGCTGATCGGTGAGGTCCCGGATGAAGCCGGTGAAATAGTGCCTCCCGCCCGTGCGCAGCTCGCCGATCGTCAGATGCATGGGGAAGGTCGTGCCGTCGCGGCGCTGGCCGACGACGATGCGCCCGATGCCGATGATGTGGCGCTCGCCGGTCCTGAGATAGCGCTCGAGGTAGCTGTCGTGCTGTTCACGATGCGGCGCCGGCATGAACATGGAAACGTTCCGGCCCGCCGCTTCCTCGAGCTTGTAGCCGAACAGCTCTTCCGCCGTGGTGCTCAGCGATTCGATGTTGCCGCGCTCGTCGATGACGATCATCGCATCGGGCACGGTCTCGAGAATCGAGCGCAGGCGCGCCTCGGCCACCTGCAGCGCCGCCTCCGTGGCACGGCCGGACGGGCTGCCGCCCTCGATCTCGTAGACGCTGTGGAGGATCCACCCGACCGCCCCGTCCCCGCCGGCGATCGGCGTGTTGATCACCTCGAACCGGCGCGCCCGGCGGTTGCCGTCGGCGGTCGCCGCAACCAGGGTTTCCGCAGCCATGCGTTGCGGATAACCGGTCCGAACAACCTCCTGCAACGAGGCGACGATCTCACCAAGCGCCGGACTTTGGCGCAGGACATGGCGGATATCCTGGCCGACCAGCGGCTCGGATACGCCGCCCGCGCAGGCCGCATAGGCATTGCTTGCAGCCACGACGCATAAATCGCGAGAGAGCAGCAGATCGGCATAGGGTGACGCCGCGACGCGGGTCAGTAGCTCAGGCGGTACGAGGGCCGTCGAGTTCATCTCGCGCTGACAATATCATGTCACGCGCCGACGACGAGAGAGATCGTGTCGCCGTTAGGCCCTGCGAAAAAAAATCTTGCTTCAGGGACGGATGAAGGCGAGCGGCGCGTCCTCGTCGAGATTGTCGGCGGCGGCCATCAGCTCCGCGGCAATGTCGTCGTTGGAGCGTTCCTTCTTGAACAGGCGAATGGCCTCCGACAGCAGGCAGCGCGCCACGACGTCGCTCGAAATGGACTGCGTCGCCGCGTCCGCGAGGGCGGCCTCGATGTGCCGGGACACAAGCTCATAGGCGCTCATTGCTTTCCTTTCCTTCCCACTCAAACACCGCTGGCATGCCGGCCCTGGGCGCCGGCGTAATGACGATCGAATGCCGCACAGACGAAGCGCACGAGCGGCCGCCCGGCCTCGGTCACGGCCAGCCTGAGGCCGTCGCTGCGGACCAGGCCGTCGCGTTCCAGGGCTTCGAGCTGGCCAAGGCCCGACACGAAGGCCTGCGGGTCGACCCTGTGACTGCGGCAGCATGCCTCGATATCGACGCTGTGCTGGCACATCAGGCGCTGGATGATATCGCCACGCAGCCGGTCGTCGTCGGTCAGCGCCAGACCGCGCGCCGTCGCGAAGCCGCCGCGCGAGACCGCGGCCATGTAGTCGCCGGCATCGGCCACGTTCTGGCTGAAGCCGCGAGGCAGGCTCGAGATCGCCGAAGCCCCCATGCCCACGACCCAGGAGGCTTCGTTGGTGACGTATCCCTGGAAATTCCGGTGCAGGCTGCCATCGGCGGCCGCGCGGGCGAGCGCATCCTCCGGCAGCGCATAGTGATCGAGGCCGATACGCACATAGCCTGCCGCCACCAGCCGCTCGGCGACCCGCTCGACCATCTCCGCGCGCAATGACAGGCCCGGCAGCGCCGATTCGTCGATCAGGCGCTGGTGCGGCTTCATCCACGGCACGTGCGCATAGCCAAACACCGCGAAGCGCGCCGGCCCGAGGTCGATTGCCTGGTCCAGCGTCCGGTCGAGGCTGTCCATGGTCTGGTACGGCAGACCGTAGACGAGATCGACATTGATCTGGGCGATGCCGCAGCGGCGCACGCGCTCGACCGCCGCCGCCGTCTCCTCGAACGATTGCGGCCGGTTGATCGCTCGCTGGACCGTGGGATCGAAATCCTGGACGCCGAGGCTCACCCGAGTCACGTGCAGGTCGGCGAAGGCCGAGGCGAGCTCGGAGTCGCAATGTCGCGGGTCGATCTCGAAGGCGATCTCCGCATCGGGCCTGCGCGCGAAGAGGTCGTCGATGCGCCGGCCGATGCGCCGCAGGCGCTCGGCGCCCAGATGGCCGGGCGTGCCGCCGCCCCACTGGATGGCGTCGACGAGCAACCCCGGCACCGTCTGCGCGACTTTCGAAAGCTCGGCCAGCAACGCCTCCGTATAGGCCTCGAGCGTGCTTTCCCGGCGCATCGCCATCGTATGGCAGGCACAGTACCAGCAGAGCTGGCGGCAGAACGGGACGTGGAAATAAAGCGCCGCCGAAGCGCCGTCGAGGTCGGCGAGCCACGCCGCATGATCCGCCGCTCCGACCGCAGACCCGAACTGGGCCGCCGTCGGATAGCTGGTGTAGCGCGGAACCGGCCGGTTGTAGGCCGCGAGGATCGCCGGATCCATGGGCCTAGTGCGACATCATCACGGGGACGGTCATGCTCGACAGCAGCGTGCGGCTCGCGCCGCCCAGCACCAGTTCGCGCAACCGGGAATGTCCGTAGACACCCATGATGACGAGATCGACGCCATGATCGGCGGCCCGCGACAGGATGACGTTGCCGACATCGGCATCAGCCGCGACATCGCGCTGCACCGTGACCTTGATTCCGTGGCGCGACAGCCACGTCGCCACGTCCGCGCCGGGCTCGGCGCCATGGCCGTCGGCCGAGACCCGCGGATCGACCACCATCACGATCACTTCATCCGCCCCCTTCAGGAACGGCAGGGCATCGGTAGCGGCACGCGCACTCTCGCGGCTGGCATTCCAGCACAGCATCACCTTCTTGCCCGGCGGCTTGGCGGCGCCGATGTAGGGCACCACCAGCACCGGACGACCGGTGGCGAGCGCTACCGACTCCGGCAGGTCGCCGGGCGTCGGCGTGATGTTCTGGCGGTCGGTCTGGCCAACCACCAGCAGATCGGCGTAGCGGGCGCTGACCGCGAGCTCGTCGTCGGCATAGCCGTCGACCACGCGCCATTCGGCCGGCAGGTGCTTGCCCTTGATGGCCTTGTCGAAGGCGGCCTTGGCCATGGCCTGGTCGGCATTGGCGCCCTGCTCATAGGCTTCGAACAGCGGCCCCATCGGTACGCCGACATCATAATAGGTTGGTGCCTCGAACGGCCGGCGCGCATGGAGACCCACGAGATGCGCCCCGAAGCGCTGGGCCAGTTCCGTCGCGACGTCCAGCTGACGGTCGATCGTCTTGCTCGCATCGCAATTGACGAGAATTGTCTTGTAGCCCATCGCGTGTCTCCTCACTCAAGTGGGAATCCTTGTGCGGCGTGCACGCCGCGCGGACATTGATGCAGGTCAACCTCCTCGGACGGTGGCGGGGGTAGGAAGCGGGCATGGATTTCATTCTGCGCGTGGTCGCGCTCTGCCACGACGGCGTCGTGTCGCTGACGGCGCAGCCCGGGGGCCTCGCAATCTCGCTGTTCCTCGCCGGCCTCGCCGCCAGCGCCCTGCATTGCACGGGCATGTGCGGTCCGTTCGTCCTCGGTCAGGTGGCAGCCGATCTCGATCGCAAGTGTGGAGGAGGCTACGGCGAGTGGCGCCGGCTCGCAGGAGCGGCGCTGATGCCCTATCACCTCGGTCGTATCACGACCTACACCGCGCTTGGCGCCGTGGCCGGCGGCGCGACTGCGCTGTTCGCCTCGACCGAAGCGTTCGGCTGGATCTCCGGCTTGCTCCTGGCCGGCGGCGCGGCGTTGATGCTGGGACAGGCGGTGGGCCTCGCCACCAGCGTGGCCGCTCCGGCGAGCGGCCTGCTGGCACGGCTCGCCGCCAGCCTCTCCGCCTCGGCGCATCCCGCGTCGCGCTACGCGCTGGGCGTCGTTCTGGGCTTCCTGCCCTGCGGCATGATCTACGGCGCGCTGGGAGCCGCTGCCGGCACCGGCTCGCCCTGGCTCGGCGCCTCGGCCATGGCAGGTTTCGCTCTTGGCACCGTGCCGGCGCTGGTCGCCGTCGGTTGGGGCGGCCTTCTCCTCCGGCGCCGCCTGCGCGATGCCGGACGGTGGGTGTTTGCTCCCCTGCTCCTGCTCAACGCCGCCTTCATGCTGGCCCTGGCAGGCGAACGGCTGGGCTTCGTCGGGGTACGCTGACGCCGTTCGCGATCACGCCGTCACGACCATTGCGAGGAGTCGAAGGACACGATGTCGCGGTAGGCGTGCCACGTCGCGTAGCCGGCCACGGGCAGAGTGACAAGGAGGCCGATCAGACCGGTCACCATCCCGAGCACGATCAGGAAGACGATCAACGCCGCCCACAGCAGCATCGGACGCGGATTGACGCGCACCGCCGCCGCCGACGTGCCGATCGCCTCGAACAGGTTCGACTCGGGCCGGTCGAGCAGATACGGGATCGAGAACGCGCCGATGACGAAGGCGATCGCCGCCAATACCGCTCCGCAGACCACGCCGAAGCTCAGGAACGGCAGATTGTGCGAGGAGTACCAGATCACGTCGGAAAAGCGATCCCAGGCCGGCAGATCATGCCAGGCGAACAACGCGAACAGGAGCTGGGCCACCCGCATCCAGGCGAGATGGAACAGGAGGAACAGCACGCCCATCAGGGCGATCTGCTCGGGATTGCGCCGCCAGGCGCAGAAGGTGACTTCGACATTCACCGGCCGCCCGTCCTCGCGACGGCGGCTCACCTCGTAGAGGCCGACCGCAATGAAGGGCCCGACGAAGAAGAAGCCGGCGCTGAAGGGCAGGACGAGATAGGGCAAATCGAACCAGATCAGCAGCACCGACGAAATCCACCCGATGACCGCCGGGACGAGGCCATAGAACAGGCTCACGCGCGGTGCGCCGAGGAAGTCGTTCCAGCCGGCGCCGAGCCATGCCCAGGGCCGGTCGATAGGAACGCGTCGAATTCGCGGTGGCGGCCCCTGGAATACCGGAACGGAGTCGACCATTGGCGTTTCTCCCAGTGTTGTTGACGAGTTAAGCGTTGGCGATAGGTCGCAGCTTTGACTCATATCAAAGGACCTGTCCGAGCGGACCTCTAATGTTGAAATGTCAAGAAAAGTCGGGAGACATTATGTCCAGTACCACCGTCAGCGCGACCGCCAGACCGGCCCCTCGCTATGTCGAGGATGTCGTGCGCGTGGCGATGATCCTCACCATGTTTTGGGGCGTTGTCGCTTTCCTGGCCGGGGTGGTGATCGCCGCCCAGCTCGTCTGGCCGCAGCTCAGCTTCGACAGCCAGTACCTCACCTTCGGACGCCTGCGTCCTCTGCACACATCGGCAGCGATCTTCGCCTTCGGGGGAACGGCACTGATCGGCACCGCCTTTCACGTCGTACAGCGCACATGCCGTGCAAGACTGTTCGGCGGCGCGCCGATGGGGTGGTTCGTCCTGCTGGGCTACCAGTTCTTCATCGTGATCGCGGCGAGCGGCTACCTGCTGGGCATCACCGAGAGCAAGGAATACGCGGAACCCGAGTGGTATGCCGACCTGTGGCTGACCATCGTCTGGGTCGCCTACCTGCTGGCCTATCTCGGCACGATCCTGAAGCGGGAGGAGCCGCACATCTACGTCGCCAACTGGTTCTACCTGGCGTTCATCATCACCATCGCGATGCTGCACATCGTGAACAACGTCTCCATCCCGGTGTCGTTCACGGGCACGAAGAGCTACAGCCTCTATGCCGGCGTGCAGGACGCGATGATCCAGTGGTGGTACGGCCATAACGCGGTGGGCTTCTTCCTGACCGCGGCCTTCCTCGGCATGATGTACTACTTCATCCCGAAGGCGGCGAACCGGCCGGTCTATTCGTACCGCCTGTCGATCATCCACTTCTGGGCTCTGGTGTTTCTGTACATCTGGGCCGGCCCGCACCATCTGCACTACACGTCTCTGCCCGACTGGGCGCAGACGCTGGGCATGATCTTCTCGGTCATGCTGTGGATGCCGAGCTGGGGCGGCATGATCAACGGCCTCATGACGCTGTCCGGCGCCTGGGACAAGCTGCGCACCGATCCGGGCCTGCGCTTCTCGGTCACGGCGGTGGGCTTCTACGGCATGTCGACCTTCGAGGGTCCGGTCATGTCGATCAGGGCCGTCAACTCGCTCAGCCACTACACCGACTGGACCATCGGCCACGTGCACTCCGGCGCGCTGGGCTGGGTGGCGTTCATCGTGTTCGGCACGATGTACTACCTCGTCCCGCGGCTGTGGGGCCGTACCTCGATGTGGTCGACCCGCCTGATCGGCTGGCACTACTGGATCGCCACGCTCGGCATCGTTCTCTACATCTCGTCGATGTGGGTGAGCGGCATCATGCAGGGCCTGATGTGGCGCGCCTACGACGAACTCGGCTTCCTGCAGTACTCGTTCGTCGAGACCGTCGCGGCCATGCATCCTTTCTACATGATCCGTCTGCTCGGAGGCGTGTTCTTCCTGACCGGCGGCCTGATCATGGCGTTCAACATGTGGCGCACGGTGCGCGGCCAACCCGCCGGGATGGTTGCTGACACTCCTGTCGCTGTCGCGGCGTAAGGAGGCGCGCGATGTCTTTCCGTCACGAGGTTATCGAAAAGAATGCCATCCTGCTGCTCGTGCTGACACTGATCACGGTGTCGATCGGCGGCATGGTGCAGATCATCCCTCTGTTCACGATCGAAAGCACGATCGAGCGCGTGGAGGGCGAACGGCCCTACTCGCCGCTGGAGCAGATGGGACGCAACATCTACACCCGCGAGGGCTGCTACCTGTGCCACAGCCAGCAGATCCGTCCCTTCAAGGACGAGGTCGAGCGCTATGGCCACTACAGCCTCGCGGCCGAGAGCATGTACGACCATCCGTTCCAGTGGGGCTCCAAGCGCACTGGTCCCGACCTCGCGCGCGTGGGCGGCCGCTACTCGAACGACTGGCACGTCGCCCATCTGACCTCTCCCCGCGCCGTGGTGCCGGAGAGCGTCATGCCGGCCTATCCGTTCCTGGCGGAGCGGCCGCTGCATTACGACGACATCGCCGATCACCTGAAGGCGTTGCGTGCGACGGGCGTGCCCTACACCGACGACATGATCACCAACGCCAAGGCCGATCTCGAGGCCCAGGCCAACCCCGACGCGGACTCGGCCGCGCTCCTGAAGCGCTATCCGAAGGCCGTGGTCGCCAAGTTCAACGCCGGCTCGACGGAGATCACCGAGCTCGATGCGCTGATCGCCTACCTGCAGATGCTGGGAACGCTGGTCCCCATCAGCAACATCCCGCCGGACCGGCTGAAGCAATGAGAACTCCATGACCGAGCTCAAGGAAATCGGCGAGTTCCTCGCTACGCTGTGGACGGTATGGGCTGTCCTCATCTTCCTCGGCATCGCGTTCTGGGCCCTGCGGCCCAAGAACCGGAAACGGTTCGAACACGACGCCAACATTCCTCTTAACGACGAACGGTGAGGCAGCCGTCATGCCGACCAAGATCGAAAAAGACCAACTCTCGGGCACCGATACGACGGGTCACGAGTGGGATGGCATCAAGGAGCTGAACACGCCTCTGCCGTCGTGGTGGCTCTATACCTTCTACGCGTGTATCGCCTTCGCGATTGTCTACAGCGTGCTGTATCCGGCCTGGCCGTGGTTCAACGGCCATACCACGGGCCTGATCGGCTATTCGACCCGCGCCGAGCTCACCCAGGAGCTCGACGCCCAGGCCAAGGCCCGGGCGGTGTTCATCGACCGCATCCGTGCGACGCCGATCGGCGACATCCGCAAGGACCCCGAGCTGTTCAACTTCGCCGTGGCGGGCGGCCGGTCGGCCTTCCAGACGACCTGCATGCAGTGCCACGGGGCCGGCGGCGCCGGCAACCTGGGCTTCCCCAACCTGGTCGACGACGACTGGCTGTGGGGCGGTACGCTGGATCAGATCTACACCACGATCCGTTACGGCGTGCGCAACGCCAACGACAAGTCGCATCAGTCCCAGATGCCGCGCTTCGGCGCCGATCAGATCCTGACCGCGGCCCAGGTCTCGGCCGTCGCCGACTACGTGCTGAGCCTCTCGGGCAAGGCCAAGGCGACGCCGGAAGGCAAGAAGGTCTTCGAGGACAATTGCGTGGCGTGCCACGGCCCCGAAGGCAAGGGCAACCAGGAGCTCGGGGCTCCCAACCTGACCGACGGCATCTGGCTCTATGGCGGCGACCGTCAGTCCATCTACAACTCCATCTTCTACGCCCACGCCGGCAGCATGCCGGCCTGGGGCGACCGCCTCGACGATGCGACCATCAAGATGCTCGCCATCTACGTCCATAACCTCGGCGGCGGCCGCTAGGAGAATGATCCTGTGGCCTCGATGGACAAGAACCTCAAGGAGCGGAGTTCCTCGGCAAACATGAGTCTCTCCGATTCCCCACTCTACGCAGACCGGACCAAGGTCTACCCGCGCGCCATCACCGGAAGGTGGCGGCGCGTGAAGTGGGCGGTGCTGGTCCTGCTTCTCGGTATCTATTATCTCGTGCCGTGGCTGCGGTGGGACCGCGGCCCCGGCGCCCCCAACCAGGCGATCCTGCTCGATCTCGACGGGCGCCGCGGCTGGATCTTCGACATCGTGATCTGGCCGCAGGAAGTCTATTTCATCACCGGTTTCCTGATCCTGGGCGCGGTCGGCCTGTTCCTGGCAACCTCGCTGTTCGGGCGCGTCTGGTGCGGCTTCTCCTGCCCGCAGACGGTATGGACCGACCTCTTCATGATGGTCGAGCGCCTGATCGAAGGCGACCGCAACGAGCGCATGCGCCGCGACCGCGAGCCGATGTCGGTCAACAAGGCCGCCCGCAAGGGCGCCAAGCACCTGGTTTGGCTCATGATCGCCGCCGCGACCGGCGGCGCGTGGGTCTTCTACTACGTCGATGCACCCAGCACGCTGGTGAAGATCTTCCGCGGCGAGGCATCGAAGGAGATCTACTTCTTCATCGGGCTGCTGACGGCCACGACCTACACGCTCGCCGGCTGGGCCCGCGAGCAGGTCTGCACCTACATGTGCCCGTGGCCCCGCTTCCAGGCCGCGATGCTCGACGAGCAGAGCCTGATCGTCACCTATCAGAAGTGGCGCGGCGAACCGCGCGGCAAACACAAGGCCGGCGACACGTGGGAGGGACGCGGCGATTGCATCGACTGCGGTCTGTGCGTGGCGGTCTGTCCGACGGGAATCGACATCCGCGACGGCCAGCAGCTCGAATGCATCGGTTGCGGCCTGTGCATCGACGCCTGCACCCAGACGATGAGCAAGGTCGACAGGCCGCTGGGCCTGATCCGCTGGGACACGCTCGCCCGCCAGCAGGTGCGCGCGACCGGCAAGGGCAGCCTCAAGTGGCGGGCGATCCGGCCGCGCACGGTGCTTTACGGCGCGCTGCTCGCGATCGTCGCCAGCGTCATCCTGGTCGTCTTCGCCCTGCGCAACGACTCGGATCTGTCGGTCCAGCGCGACCGCAGCCCCAACTTCGTGCGGCTGAGCAGCGGCGCCATCCGCAATTCCTATACCGTCAAGATTTCGAACAAGACGCAGGCGCCAAGGCAGTTCCAGCTTGCCGTCGAGCAGCTGCCCGGCGCCACGCTTGCCATCGCCAATGCCGAAGGCGACAGCACCACGGCCGCACAGCACCTCACGGCGGAGGCCAACAGCGTAAGCACGGTCCGCGTGCTGCTGACCGTGCCCGCAGGATCGGTCCCGCCGGGATCCACGCCGATCGAGTTCGTGATCCGCGACGAGCAGGGACACGAACGTGCCTCCCACGGCGCCGTCTTCGTCGGTCCCACGCGCTAGGCTAGGAGAGTCGCAATGTCCGCTGCCTCGAGCCGGTCCAGCTACATCCCCTGGATCTTCGTCGCCGCCTTCACCCTGGTGTTCGCGGTCAACGGCACCATGATGTGGCTGGCGATCAGCTCGTTCTCCGGGCTCTACGGCAACGGGGCCCGCGAGCGCGAGTATCACTACAACCGGGTGATCGCCGAGCAGAAGGCCCGCGACGCGCTGGGTTGGAAGATCGACACCAGCTGGCGTGCCGACGACAACCGCCTGCAGATCGCCGTCACCCAGGCCGACGGCAGCGGCCTGGCCGGCGCCCGCATCAACGCGCAGCTGGTGCGGCCGGCGGAGAAGGAAGATCCGCTGCCGCTGACGCTCGCCGAGGTCGGCGACGGCCGCTTTTCGGGCCACGTCAACCTTCCCAAGCGCGGCAACTGGGATCTCGACATCCTCGTGGTGGCGCAAGGGCACAACTTCGCCATCACCAAGCGCCTGTTCCTGAGATGACCAACGTCGTCGCCCTGTCCGGCGGCGCTTCCATGGCGCCGCCGCGCCGCGTCTGCGCCCACTGCGGCGAGAGACTGCGCGGCCAGGGCGATTCGCTTTTCTGCTGTGCCGGCTGCGCCGCCGCGCACGAGATCATCGACGGCGCCGGTCTCGGTTCGTTCTATCGCCGTCTCGAGGAGACGCGCGCCCATCGCCCGATCCCGCTCGAGACCGACTTTGCCGGCTTCGTCCGCGACGCCGGGCGGGGCGAATGCGCGCTCGACCTCCTGGTCGACGGCCTCGATTGCGCCGCCTGCGTCTGGCTGATCGAGAGCCTGCTGGCGCGCGATCCCGCCGTCGTCCATGCGCGTGTCAATCTGTCGACCCGCCGCCTGTCGCTGCGCTGGCGCGGCGATGCCGGCGACGCCGACAAATATGCCGGCCTGATCGCGTCCCTGGGCTTCCGCCTCGCCCCCTACATGGCACTCGCGGCAAGCGCGGCCGAAGAAGACGAGATGCGCGACCTGCTGCGCTGCCTGGCGGTGGCGGGCTTCGCGGCGGCCAACGTCATGCTGCTGTCGGTCGCGGTCTGGTCCGGCGAGGCCGGATCGATGGGCGACGCCACGCGCGACCTGTTCCACTGGATCTCCGCCGCGATCGCCCTTCCCGCCGTGGTCTATGCCGGTCGGCCGTTCTTCCGCTCGGCGTTCAACGCGCTGCGGGCGGGGCGCACCAACATGGACGTGCCGATCTCGATCGGCGTCACGCTGGCCTGCATCGTCAGCCTGCACGAGACCTGGCTCGGCGAGCCGCATGCCTTCTTCGATTCGGCCATCACCCTCATCTTCTTCCTGTTGATCGGACGCTATCTCGACCGCCGCGCGCGCGGCCGGGCGCGGCAGACGGTGCAGGCCATGCTGGCCTTGTCGAACGCGACTGCCCATGTCGTGACCGGAGACGGCCGGACCGAGGCGCGGCGCGTCGACCGGCTGGCCGCGGGCGACATTCTGCTCGTCGCCGCCGGCGAACGGTTGGGGGCCGACGGCACGGTGATCGAGGGCGTGTCGTCGCTCGACGCCTCGCTGATCAGCGGCGAAAGCCTGCCCGTCGCCGTGGCGCCGGGGGCACGCGTCGTGGCCGGCACTGTCAATCTCGGCGCGCCGTTGCGCGTGCGGGTGACGGCAGCCGGCGAAGCCACCCTTCTGGCCGAGATCGTGCGACTGGTCGAGGCGGCCGAGCACGGTCGCTCCAAGTTCATCGCCCTCGCCGACCGCGTGGCGCGCGCCTATGCGCCGGTCGTCCACCTGACCGCGCTGGTGACCTTCATCGGCTGGCTGGTGCTGGGCGCTCTGGCCTGGGATCGCGCCCTGCTGATCGCTACCTCGGTCCTGATCATCACCTGCCCCTGCGCGCTGGCGCTCGCCGTGCCGGTCGTGCAGGTGGTCGCCAGCTCGCGGCTGATGCGTTCCGGCGTGCTGCTGCTGTCGCCGTCGGCGCTCGAGCGCCTGGCGCAGATCGACCATGTCGTTCTCGACAAGACCGGCACGCTGACCCTGGGCCGTCCCGAGTTGGTCAGCGGCGATGATGCCGACGCCCTGCAGATCGCCGCCGGCATGGCCGCCAACTCGCGGCATCCGCTGGCGCAGGCTCTGCGCCGTGCCGCGCCCGAGGCCATGATCGTCGACGGCGTGGTCGAGATATCGGGACAGGGCCTTCAGGCCGGCGCTGTCCGGCTCGGCTCCGCCCGCTTCTGCGGCGTCGCGGCCGCGGTCGATGACGGCCATTCCGAGCTGTGGCTGGCCCGGGCCGGCCGGGCGCCGGTGCGTTTCGCCTTCGCCGATTCGGTGCGGCCGGACGCGGCCGAGTTCATCGCCGCGCTGCACCGCCGCGGGCTGGAGGTGGAGCTGCTGTCGGGTGACCGCGATGTCGTCGCGGCATCGGTCGCGGCGGCCACCGGTGTCGACCGGTGGCAGGCGCAGATGTCTCCAGCCGCGAAGGTCGAGCGGTTGAACGAGCTGGCGAATGCTGGCAAGCGCGTGCTGATGGTGGGCGACGGGCTGAACGACGCGCCGGCGCTTGCGGCCGCCCACGCCTCGATCTCCCCCTCTACGGCGACCGAAGCGACGCAGAATGCGGCCGACGCCGTGTTCCAGGGCGACCGGCTGGCGCCGGTGCTCGAGACCCTTACCGTGGCGCAGCGTGCCGGCCGGCTGGTGCGTCAGAACCTGGCGCTCGCGCTTCTCTACAATCTCGGCGCCGTGCCGCTGGCGGTTGCGGGTGTCGTCACCCCGCTGATCGCGGCGCTCGCCATGTCCTCTTCCTCGCTGCTGGTGATCGGCAACGCCCTTCGTCTCGGGCGCCGGCCGATCCGGGACGGTCGCTGATGGACAGCCTTCTCATCCTCGTGCCGGCGGCGCTGTTTCTGGGCCTGATGGCCCTCGCCGCCTTCCTGTGGGCACTGCGCCACGGCCAGTTCGACGATCCGGACGGCTCGGCGAGCCGCATTCTTTTCGACGACGACGACTAATCAAAGGGAGAAAGACAATGTCTCACTGGATCATGGCCATCCTGTCCGCCATTTTCGGCCTGGTCGGCCTGTTCATGGCCTCCAGGGCCCACGACTTCGGCATCGCGCTCTTCGGCATCGCCCTGGCGGTCTGGGCCGCGCTCTTCTGCTGGTGGATGATCAAGCTCCGCTACGACGAGATCGAGCAGCACGTCGACGGCTGAACGCCGGCGCGCTTGCCTCCTGCACGCTCAGCGGCGGCTGAGCTGCAGGGCGAGCAGGGCGATCAACGAGACGACGATGTAGCTGCTGCCGACGATGAGGGCGGCAGCGACGTCGCCCAGGCCGTGCAGGAGCGCACGGTAGGCAGCGAGGGTGAGGAAGGCGATGCCGGCCGCCATCACCCCGCCAGCGAGGAGATAGCCCACCAGCACCATCGCGGCGCGTTGCACCGTGTCGAGGACCATCGACCGGAAGAGCGCCAGAAATCCCATCACGGCCTCCATGTCTCAGGACTTTCCACGCTGCAGCAGCGACGCAAGCAGGAAGCCCGCGGCGGCGGCAAGGCCGACCGCGAACAAGGGCTGCTCGCGGATCCTGTCTTCGAGATGCGATCGGCCGGCGATCGCCGCTGCCTTCATCTCTTCGGTCTTGTGGGAGATGTCCTCGATCGACTTGTCGGCGTCGGCGAGCAGCTTGCGCGCCTCCTCGCACCCTGCCTTGAGCGCATCGGCGCTTTCCGCCGCCACCATCCGTTCGAGCACGGCGGCCAGATCCTTGAGCCGCGCCTTGAATTCCGTGTAATCGAACGCCTGCTCCGCGCGGGCAGATTTGTGCACGTCGTCGGCCATCGCTCTCTCCTTGGCTGGTGAACCCTCCCATTCCGTGCAGTAACATCCCTTGATCTGGATCATGGGCGCCTCGCGCGACCGCGGCGAAGGTGCCGGCCCTGAAGACGGGAGACTGAGAATGAGCTTGAAGAAGATCCGTTTGGAACTGGCGCGGACACCGGAATACCCCGACGGCAGCATGGAATGCGGCTATGAGTTCACCGCGCCGTTGGACGGCTCCGGCAAGCTCGATCCGAAGCTGTGGGCGCAAGACAAGGACAAGTGCACGGTGCGGCGCTTCTGGCACAATGCCGACGACGAGCACGGCCGGCTGACCCATCACAAGGGCGGCGCGTGGGCCTTTTCCTACGGCGGCACGGAGACCGGCGAGGAAGAGCCGATCTTCCGCTTCGACAAGCACGTCTTCAAGGCGGGCGAGTACGTCTCGATCACGGAGCATGACGGCGTCACGCGCCCGTTCCGCATCGTCGACGTCCGTCCCTGACTTTTCGTCAGATCACGTCGTCGTCCCGGCGCTTGCGCGGCTCACGCCACGAGCGCCGGGACGACGACTGAAGCAAAAGTCATCGCGCGTTAGCGCTTTGCCTTGACCGTGAAGGAGATCGCGCCGTCGAAGATGTCCTTGTCCGTGATGGTTCGGACCGACCAGCGCAGGCGGTAGTCGCCGGGCAGCAGGGTAGGCGAGGCGGCGTAGAGCACTTCCGGCGCCGAGTCGAAGCGCGGCTGGAGCGTGCTGATGACCCGTCCGGCATGCTCGATCATGAGAACGGACCGGATGTGATCGACGGGCTGATTGAAGCGCACATAGAACATGTTGATCGGGCCGTCGATCACCGCGTGGTCGACGGGACCGGTGTCGATGACCTTCAGCGGCTCCGCAGCCCGCCCCGGAGCGACCGGCTGCAGCACGAACATGCAGAGAATCGGCAACAGCAGCCAAACGGCTGAACGCATCGTCATCAATTGCTCTCCCCCTCGACATCGATACCGGGGAACCAGCCCGCACGCATCGACGATCATATTCTACAACGGCGCGCGGACCGTTGCAGCGTCCGCGACGGGGACTTCCGGAATTGACTTGCGTCAACGTGGCCTGCGTCCGGAGGCCATCATTATCCGACGACGGTGCGGCACCCCGCGCCGGAAGGAAGTCCGATCGCTCCCGAATGTCGTTCCTGAAGCTGCTCCTCTCCTTCTCGCCCTGGATCGCCTTCCTGGCCATCGCGCACGACACGATGTTGCGCGTGAAGATCGGCCTCGTGGTCGCCCTGGCGCTCTCGATCGTGCTCGGCTTGGCGCGGATCAACCGCGGCATCATCCTCTGGGTCGGGCTGACGTTCTTCGCTCTCGCCTTCGTCGCCCTCGCGATATTCGAGAACCTCTGGGTCCTGCGCCACATGGGCGTTCTCGCCAACGGGGCCCTGGCCGTCGGCGCCTGGCTGACGCTCCTCCTCGGCAAGCCCTTCACGCTCGACTATGCGAAGGCCCATGTCGATCGCGCCCTCTGGACCGATCCCCGCTTCATCCGGTCGAACCGGGTCATCACGGCCGTCTGGGCCACCGCATTCACGGCCAACAGCGCCTTCGCCTATGTGAAGATGCACGAGGCGGCCGGCCCCGGTCTCGTCTGGCAGCTGGCCGGCTATGGCTTCCTGGTCGGCGCGGCGGTCTTCACCAACTGGTATCCGGCATACCTGCGCAGGACACGGATCGCGGCCGCACAGGAGGAAGGCGGCCCTCCCTCCCGGTGACGTTTCCGTCACGCGGCCGCGCGACGAGTCGGCCCCGGTGGCTACAGCTCGCCCTTCCGCAGCATCTCGCGCAACAGGAACTTCTGGATCTTGCCGGACGGGGTCGTCGGCATGATCTCGCGCACGACCAGTCTCTCCGGCACGTACTGGAGGGCAAGCTTTTGCGCCTTCAGGAACGCGACCATGCCGGCGAAGTCGATGCTCTCGCCGGGACGCGGCACGATCACGGCGCAGGCGCGCTCACCCAGCCGCTCGTCCGGATAGGCCACGATCGCCGCCTGGGCCACGGCCGGATGGCGGTAGAGCAGCGCCTCCACCTCGACGACCGGGATGTTCTCGCCGCCGCGGATGATGACGTCCTTGCTGCGGCCGGCGATGCGGATGTAGCCGTTGGCATCCTTGTGGGCGAGATCGCCGGTGTCGAACCAGCCCTCGGCATCGGTGTTGTTCCAGTGTGGCCGCTTCAGGTAGCCGCCGAAGTTCGAGCAGGCGCGGACGACGAGACGGCCGACCTGGCCCGACGGCAAGGGCTTGCCCTGGTCGTCGACGACCTCGACCTCGGCACCCGGCAGGGCACAGCCGTCGGTCGTGACGGCCAGGCTGTCGTCGTCGTCGAGCTCGATCAGGGTGACGGCGCCGTTCTCCGTCATGCCCCAGGCCGAAACGATCTTGGCGCCGAGGCCGGCGCGGGCGCGCTCGACCAGCGGCCCCGGGATCGGCGCGCCGGCGCACAGGAAGGTCCTGAGGGTGGGAACGCCCTCGCCGCTCTCCGCCACGATACGCGTCAGGTCGGCGAGGAACGGCGTCGAGGCCATGGTGAAGGTCACGCCTTCGCGGCGAATGAGCGCCGCCGCCCGGGCCGGGTCCCAGACGTCCTGGAGAACGACGCGGGCCTGGAGCATGATCGGCATCATCAGCCCGTACATGAACCCCGTCTGGTGGGCCATCGGCGACGCCATCAGGACGGTATCGTCGCGGCCGAGCCGCATGCGCTCGGCGTAGGCGACGATGTTGGCCATCAACGTATTGGCCGAATGCATCACGCCCTTGGGCTCGCCGGTCGTGCCGGACGTGTAGATCAGCTGCGTGATGTCGTCGGGACCGGGCCGGCTCCGGGTCAGGATCGCCTGCGCGTCGGGCTCGCGCTCCCAGGCCGGCGTCGTCAGCAGGGCATCGAAGTCATCGGCGCCGCCGCCATCCACGACGACGATGCGCTGCAGGTCCGGCAGCGCCGGCAGGAGGGACCGCGCCATCGCCTCGTGGTCGAAGCCCCGGAACACCTTGGGGACGACCAGGACCTTGGCCTCGCCGTGCCGCAGCATGAAGGTCAGCTCGCGTTCGCGGAAGATCGGCATCAGGGGATTGAGGACGGCGCCCAGCCGCGAGCAGGCGAGATAGAGCAGGCTGAACTGCCACCAGTTCGGCAGTTGCATGGCAACCACGTCGTTGCGGCCGACGCCGAGCCGCGCCAGGCCGACGGCAATGCGGTCGGCCAGGGCGGCCATCTCGCGATAGGTGAAGCGGCACTCGGCCCCGGTGTCGAGACGGACCGCCGTCAAGGCGGGCTTGTCCGGACAATCGCGCAGGCAGGCATCGAGCGCATCGTTGATGGTGCGGTCGTGCCACAGGCCGCGGGCGATGCTGTCCGCGCGCCGTGGCGGCAGCAGGATGGCGTCGAAGTTCATGTTTCCTCTCCTAAGGTCTGTTCTTTTTT
>JAFEFG010000091.1 GCA_018240685.1 Pseudomonadota bacterium
GGCCTATATATACCCGTCCCCGCCTTTCCCTCGATTCCGGTCTCCTACGCCGTTGCCGCCCGCCGCGAGCGCCGCACTAGGGCCGCACGAGCTCCTGATAGATGACGAACGAATCGTCCAGGATCGGCTTTGCCAATGGAATCGTCCGGCGATTGTCATGCAGCAGCGCATGGAGCACCGGAGCCCGCGCGCGCGCGTTCAACGAGGTCATCCATTCGGCAAGTTCCGCCGGCGACTTCTGCCACACAAGGCCGCCGACGACCACGCGATAGCCCTTGTCGAACGCGCACTCGATTTCCCTGCGGATGGCAGCAGCATATTCGTCGTCCGTCCACGACGGATGATGGACGAGCGGGCCGAACAAGGAGATCCACTTGAACTTCGGCACTGCCTGCGGCGCCGCTCCCAGGTCGCAGACGCCCTCCCAATTGGGGCCCCAGAGTGCGAACTGCCAAGCCACGATGGTCTCAAAACCGGCATAGACGAATACGGTCCTGTCCGGGTCCGTCTGGCTTTCCAGGGCGCGGACGGCTCCAACCATTTGCCCGTCACGGCCGCGCAGAGGCGCAAAGGCACGCACGTTGTAGGCGAGCGGAAAGAGAGCGCAGCAGAATGCCAGCACCATGATGACCGGCCTCACGCCGGCCCCGCCCGACAGCCGGCCGACCAGCAGGGCCACGACGACCGCAAGCCAGGCCATCACGTTGATCTGCATCTGCGGATCCTGCGGCTGGGAATAGGCGTTCATCACCTCGCCGGCCACCAGCGTGCCGATGAAGACCACCGCCGCGGTCCGCAACGCGGGATCGCGACGCCTGCGCCACAGCAGCACCAGCGCGAGGACAAGAGCCAGCATCTCGGCCGCAAACGCGAGCCCCCACTCCGACGCAAGCGGCGACGTGACGTCTGGCGAGGGAATGTTGTGACCACCCAGCCAGTACTCGCCCATGCCGACGACAACCAATCCGAGCTTGTCGAGCGAGACGCCGCTCCAGCCGCTCCTCACGCCCTTCCCGGTCCACAGAACCCCCGGCAGCCCGACGGCGCCCGGATGGCCGCGGAAGACGGTCAGCACAATGAGTGCAGTACCGATCATGGCGGCCAGGAACAGGACGATGCAGCCGGCACGGCGAAGCATGCCCCCTTGCGAGAGGGCAAGAGCCAACAGCAGCGGCGGCAGGGTCGGGAACATCAACCGCCACTCGGTCAGCCATCCCAGGGTGAAGATGGCGGCGACCAGCACCACCTGTCCGGCCGTCGGCGCTGCGAACCACACCGCCGCCATCGCCATGCTGGCGAGGACGAGCGTGTAGCTCGGCATGATGTCCTCGTTCGACACGGCGAGGGAGAAGAAGAAGGCGCAGCCGAGATGCACCAGGGCCGCCAGCGCCGCGACATCGCTGCGTCCCGTCAGCCGCCGCACCAGCCAGAAGACGATGCCGACGGCCACTCCGGCGAAGCCGGCATTCACGATGGCCATCTGGCGCCACGCCTCGCCCACGTGGATGCCAGCCAGATCGAGTGCGCGGCAGAGAATCCCCATCATCGGGAAATAGAGATAGTTCGAGGGATCGAGCGGCACCGCTGCCAGATCCGCTTTCCACTGCGCGACCCGGAGGCTCTTCCACAGCCCGTTCATGG
This sequence comes from Pseudomonadota bacterium, assembly GCA_018240685.1. Classification (GTDB taxonomy): domain Bacteria; phylum Pseudomonadota; class Alphaproteobacteria; order Reyranellales; family Reyranellaceae; genus Reyranella. Next base: position 1,642 of record JAFEFG010000091.1, read on the forward strand.
TATTCACGTGGACGTCGTCGAGCCACCGGATGAAGAAGACCAGAAGAAAGGTCGTCATCGCCCCCGCAGCGACGGGTTCGAGCCACTCCGATGCGTGCCGCCGGTCGGCGCTGTTGGCGGCGAAATCCATGCAAGAAGCCTGTCCAAGTCTGATTTTTGCCAACTCTATGCGAATTTATGGCATCCCGCCATTCGCATCGCCGAGAGAGGCGGCCGCCGGCGAGGTTGGAGCGCCGGCGCCGCCGACTTCTAGAGCGGGGGCCGGGCCAGCAGGCTCAGGCCCGTGTTTATGCCGTCCACGATCTGCTTGTTGTTGTAGGTCGACCAGATGTTGGCGGCGCGGGTGTCGTAGAGGCTCGCCTGGCCGGCCGCCGAATTGGCGTCGAGCAGGAACTTGTAGGCCCTCGCCTGCGCGTCGTTGCCGATCGTCTGCGCCGCGAACTCGCCGCTGCGCGCGGTATCGCCGATGAGATCGAGATTGGAGCCGCTGTTGACGTCGCCACCCTGGCTGGCAAGCGCCGCGCGCTGCTGGCCGATCGCCTGCGTCGTCTTCTGGCGCTGCTGATCCTGCTGGATCTCGCCCTGCTGCAGCGCGCGCTGGGCGTTCCATTGCGCGACCTGCTGGTTGTTGCGCGCGACCTGGGCCATGTAGCCAGCCTGGCCGGCCTGAATCTGCGCTTGATGCGCCTGCGTGGCGGCACCAAGGCCGGCCGAAATGCCGGTCGTGATGAAAGGAACGGCGGCACCCATAGGTCATTTCTCCATGGCAAAGCGACGAAACGGAGCGCCGTTCAACATCACCGGCGCGTCGAGGGTAAAGCCGAGCCAAACCAGCCAGCGCACGGCGCGGCGATAATCCGCGTGGACGAAATTGATCAGTGGCAGGATCGTCGCCCGCATTCGCGCCACCTGCCGCCGGGATTCGATCATGAAGCGCCGCTTGTGGTGTTCGCAGGCAGGGCCTGTCAGAAGCCATGGCACGCCGTAGCCGCCCAGCATGCTGCTAAGGCCCAGCCCGACCATGGCGACAACCTCGCCGTCGGCAAGATAGGTCTCCGCCCAGAGCGCGCGCGCGAGGCAAACGCGGAGAGCCTCCTGGGGCGTGACGCCCAGCGCCGCCACCTCGGCGGCATCGTCCGGCCGCAGCTCTATCGCTTCGGCGTGCGCGAGCGTGGCGGGGACAATTTCGATGGGGCGCGCGCCGGCTGCTCTCTGCGGCAATCCCCCTGCCTGACCGCGAGCCTCCGGGCCCATACCGCAGCAGGAACAACCCGCTCCCCGCGCTGGATAAGTGCTAGTCACCGACATTCACCTCCGGGATGAGATCGAGGATGGTGCAGGGCAAGGGATAGCTCTGCTGCACGAACAGCCGCCCGTCGCGATTCCATTCGCTCGGGACGCTCACCCGCCAGTCGCCGTCGAAGGGCTGCATGGCGGTGCCGAGCGCCTCGGCAGAACGCTGCTTGACCTCGGCGAGCGCCCCCTGGTTCAGGCCAACCTGGATGCCGCGGGCATCCTTCACGCGGACCGTGACCTGGGCGATCTTCTTCATCTGGCCCTGCACCGTGCCGCCGCCGGCGGGTTCCAGGTTGAGCGTCTCGAGCTGCGCCGCATAGGGCAGGCCGACCGTCACCTTCGAGTAGGCGCCGTCCAATGCGACCTTCCCGCCGCTCACGACCTGGTTCGGCACGACGGAGCCGTCACCCAGGATCGCGACCGTCTTGCCTTCGAGATGATCGAGGCCCGACACCTCGCTCACCGGCGCGCCGCTGTATTGCAGGCCGCTATCGACGAACCAGAAATCGGCCGGCGTGTCGAACACGCGATCGGCCATGCGCTCGACATAGCGGCGGGTCGCACCGCCGATCGTGCGGTTGACGATCAGATAGACCGCGTCGGTCGTCCCGCCGACGCCATCGGCCTCCGTGACGGCGCACACGCTCTCCACCTGACCGTCCGTCGTGTGGCGGTGCCAGGCATAGACCTCGTGCTCGCGCATGTAGGTGAAGCCCAGCAGCACGCCGTCCGACCGCACCGCCCAGATGATGCGGAACGGCTCCTGGGCGAACGCCCATTCCTGGATCTGGTATTGCGCCGTGGTGTCGTAGAGCAGGTGCGAGGCCAGCACCGACATGTCCTGCGACGTGTAGACGTCCTGCAGCGCGTCATAGCGTAGCGCCTGCACGCGGTTGCCCTTCTCCTGCACGAACAGGACGGAATTGTCCGTCAGCACGGGCGGCACATGGCTGCAGCCGAAGGCCGTCTGCGGCAGCGTCATGCACTGCGCCGGCGTCAGCGCGCTCTGCGAGGGGCCGGGCCAGCAGCGCCATTCCGCACCCGACGTCATCACCAGCAGCGAGGCGAGCGGCACCAGGTGCCGGATCTCGTCCACCTGCCGGCTCACCAGGGCGCGGGTGATGGCGTCGGAATCCTTGCTCGGCGTGGCCACCGTCATGTTGTTGAAGGCGCCGACCACCGAGAACCACAGGGTCTGCGGCGCGTTGGTCGTGTTGGCGAAGGCCTGGCGCTGCAGATAGTAGGTCGAGCAGGCGGGATAGTTGCCGGAGCCGGAGAAGGGGTTGCGCTGGCCGGGCGGCGTGTTGCTGATGTCCGCGGAAATGCTCGAGTCCGTGAAGCTGGCGCTCGTCGAAGTGCCGATCAGGCCGTAGGTGCCGCTGCGCATCTTGTAGATGTTGTACGAGCCGGCATTGGCGACCACCGCCCAGCTCAGGGTCGACGTGTCGCTCGCCGCGCCCACGTAGCCGCTCGGCAGGCTTTCCTCGCCAGTCGTCCCGTTGACCGCGGTGACGACATACGCGAAGGCGGTACCCGGATTGCTGGAACCGAGACCGGTGGGCGCCGGCATCGCCGGCGCGAAGGTCAGCGCCGTGAAGGACCACGAGGCATGGCCGGTGCGGGTCAGGCTCTGCGGCGGGTAGTCGGGATGGGTGAGCGTCATGGTGTCGGCGCTCTGCACGTACTTGAGCGTCGGCAGGTCGGATGCCGCGTAGGGCGTCGCGACGGTATAGACGTTGCCCGACCCGTCGAGCACGAAGCCGCCGTTCATGACGACCTGCATCGTGTGGTCGCCGAACAGGAGCGCGTAGCTCTGGCCCGTCGGCAGGGTCCGGAACTGGAAGGGAATCAGCCGGTGCCGCACCGTCGAGTCGTCGACGGCGCCGACGAACTTCGTGCCGGGCCGGTTGGAAGCACCGCCGTGCGGATGGACGAAGAAGTTCTGCAGCGTGCGGCAGCCGACATGGAACTTGGCCAGGTCGACGCGGCCATACAGGAAGGGCGAAAGCTCGCCGGCCGCGAAGGACGGCTGGATCGTGGGAAGCGCGGGCATGTCGCCCAAGATAAGCGCGGCTTCCCCGGCGACCTATTATGGTCGTCAACGAAGCCGCGCCCGATCCGGATCGTTCGTCAGTGCCGCAGGAGCAACTGCTCCAGCACCAGATTGATCGCATAGACGATCAACAAGGCGCCGGCGAACGCCAACGTGATGTTCTTGACCAAGCGCATGGCACACCCTCCATGGTCGAATGCGACCGTGGCACCCACCTCCACGATCCCAACCCGGACCCCGCCTGCCTCGGGAGCATGGCTCGTCCTTGTCCGGCGCCCCCTTCCCGGACGGCGACAGACGCAGCTCGAGCGTTGCGGACCGAATGATCCGTTCCCTCGACGTGGCAAGACCCACACAGATCGGTCCAACAGCGTCAAACCCCAAGCCGCCGCGGCCCGTTCACCCCAGTCACTTCACGAAGCGAGGATGGGACCCCTCCCTCCCTCGCTCATCGATGTTTCTAGGCGGACAACGTGTGTGCTCTGTGTCAGAAGCCGGCCAGTTTCGTATCAATGGTTGCGGTTGCCTGGCCGAGTTCGCCGAGTCCGTCGTCGTAGCCGCGCACGGCCAGCGCCTCCGGCACGTAGGTACGGTTGAGCGCCGATCCCTCGTTCGCCGCCGCCGCAGCCGCGGCGTTGACGTTGAGCTGCCAGAGCTGCATCAGCGTCCGCGCACGGTCTTCCTTGCCCGAAAGCTCATAGCAGATGCGCGCCGCCAGACCGTAGGCCACGACATCCGCGAAGCCCGGGTCCCAGCGCAGGGGATCGGTCACGCGCGCCGTGTAGATCGCGCTCACGGCGGGCGCATTCGTGAGGATGACGGAGACGAAGGCGCCGGTGTCGTCCTTGTCGGCCGCCAGCTCATAGAAGGTCTCCGGCAATGCGAGCAGCGGCACGTCGTTCAGACGGCGCAGGCGGATGCAGTCACCCGGAACCGCATACTTGTAGATCCACCGGCCGGGCGGGTTCTGCAGCAGCGCCAGCGGCACCGTCATGCGGGCGAAATTCCAGTCGTGTGCCTGCAAGGTCGCGTCGCGGATCATCTCGAAATGGTTCCGGCAGGCGTTGGCTTCGGTGCTGCCCTCGTCGATCGAGCTGATCTTCGACCGTGTCCCGCAATGGGAAAGCGCGGCGTTGCAGATATCCGTGACGGTCGCCATTGGACGACCGTCAGCGGAGGCGGGCGGCAGCGCTTGTCATCAAGCGCGGGAGCCCGCTCAGTGCAGCATGAATCAAGGTTGTCATGTCATCTCCCTGCGCGCTCCTCTCCCCCTGTCTGGGGGAGAGGAATATGAGAGGAGGCAGTAGGCCAGCCCTACGCCACGTAGCCGCGCGGATAGACGGGCTGGGTGTCGAGCGAGGGCACCAGCGCCGCGGTGAAGGCGCCGGCGGTCATGGCCGCGGTGCCGACCACATAGTTGAGGCGCAGGTAGCGCGAGGTCGGTCCCGGCAGGTCGCCGGGCAGGAACCTGTAGCCCTGCACCAGCGAGGCGACCGGGATGGCGTCGGACTGGGCCAGCGTGGCCCAGCTCGAATTGTCGGCCGAGGTCTGGACCTGCACCTGCATCGTCGCCGAGCCGCCCGAGGCGAACGGCGTCGTGACCTCGCACAGCAGCATCAGCGGTTCGGTCACGGCGCCGCCCACGTCGCGGGCGACGCCGAGATCGATGACGTTGGTGCTCGCCGTCGCGCCCGTCGAGGTGACGGCCTGCGCGGACGAGAACTGGTTCTGGGAGTCGATGAGCATCGTGTTTTCTCCTTTCCGGGCGCGGTCGTCAGACCACGCGGCTTTCGGTGTTGAGGATCTGGTCGCAGATCCGGATCGGGATGCCGCGGAAGGCCGTATAGGGCTTCGAGTCGCGGGTCTCGATGGTCAGGAAGTTGTTGGTCTTGGCCATCGCCTGCTGGTCGAGCGCCGAGCGCACGGTGCGGTTGACGTAGAAGGCGGTGTTGACCTGGCCGGGCTTGGTGCCGCCCGGCGGCGGGCTGTTGCCGGCCGCGGAGATGAACGGCAGCTTGTTCACCGCCGCGATCAGGTAGTTGACCAGGTTCGAGGTGGTGACCGCGCCCGAGGTCACGTTGATGTTGGCGATGCGCACCACGAAGCGCCAGTCGCGCACCGTGAGGCCGCAGTCCCATTTGAAGTGGGTGCGATAGCCCTGATAGACGTTGCCCGATCCGTCGTAGAGCGGCACTTCGCCGAGGTCGCGGACCTGCAGGCCGGCCTTGCTGCCCTTGGGGAACAGGCCGTGAGCGGTGTTCTGGCCCCAGCCGATCAGCCAGCCCGAGGTGTTGGTCGAGCCGGTGCCGCCGGCATCGACGACGTTGGTGCCGTTGTTGGCGCTCGCGATCGCCGAGAAGCGCGGGCCGAGCCCGGTGAATCGCTCGGGATTGACCGCCGTGTTGCCGTACAGCACCGACTGCTGCATGCCCTGGTTCATGGCCTCGATGAAGGCCATGTCCTCGCCCATGCGGAACTCGGCGGTGTTGCCGTTGAGGTCGGCCAGCGCCTTGTCGATGTCCGAATAGGCTTCGAGCATGCCGGTCGAATCGCGGACCTGCGCGGTCGTGCTCTTGGACTTCGCCACGCCGTAGTTCAGCAGGCGCCAGGTGGCGGCGGGCAAGCCGGTGCGCACGGTCGTCTTGTGGCCGGCGCCGTCGTTGCACTCCATCCACAGCATGTCGGTCAGCATTTCGTTGGTCTGGCCGAGCAGTTCGATCACCGCGGCGGGCTTGCCGCCGGGATCGAGACGGGTGGCCCATTCGCTGAGAGTCAGGGCCGAGGAAGCGAGGGTTGCCATAGGGCGTTACTCCAATCGTGACGAGGGGGATGACGGCAATCAGCGTCCGGACCAATCACCTTCTGGGATTGCCGTCGTAGATGACTTCGGCGAGCGATCTCGGAGCGGCCGGCGCGGCATCCTTGCCGGGCGCGAAGCGATCCTCCGAGACCATCTGCCCGAGACGCACGAAGGCCTTCACCACGGCGGGATGGTTGCCCGCGCCGGTGAGGTTCAGCGCCTCGCGGAGACCCGGCACGCCAAGGCGATCGATCGCGCGGGACGCCGAGGCCAGGGAGGCCGTGAGCTTGTCGCCGCCGATATCGGGATCCGCCTTGATCTCCGAGACCCACTTGTTCTGCAGGTCGACGAAGGCCTGCATGCCCTTCTGGGCGGCGGCCTGCTCGCGCGACACTGCAAGATCGATGAACTTCTGCGCCTGCTCCTGGGAGAGGCCGCTGTGGGCGAACAGCTCCGTCGCCGACTTCATGCTGTCGGCATCGAGCGCCACACCCTCCGGCAGCCGGAAGCTCTCGTAGGCGACGGGTGGCGCATCCTGCGCCAGCAGCGATGCCTCCGACGCCGCCGCCGTCGGCGTTTCCGGTGCGGCTTCCGTCCGGGCTTCCGGCACGGCGTCGCCGTCGCGACCGGGGTCAGTCGTCTCGTTCGTCATTCGCTTCTCCGCTGGAGGTGGTGGACAGGCGCGCCTGCGCTTCGGCCGCCATGCGCGTGTAGTGCTCGGGGCAAAGCCGCATGATCTCGACGAGATCGCGCAGCCCCATGGCACGGCGACCCTCCCGGAAAGCCGTCCCCTCAGGCGTCGGGGCCATGCTGCTGTGGAAGACGCCGGCTTCGGCCAAGCGCTCCCACATCAGCATCCGGCCGCGCGCATCGCCCATCAGCCACTTCAGGGCTTCTGCGAGCTGGCGCTCGTGCTGCTTGCGGGCCTTGCCGCGGCGCTCGACATGGCGTCGATTGCCGGCGTCGTATCCTTGCGGATCGGGTGTGTTCGTGTTCACGGCCGTGAAGATAAGCCCGACGTCCGCAAACCAACGATTCCGGTCCTTACCCCCTCGGCGGATGTCGACGACACAGACACTGCGATTTCGATCCATGCAGCGTCGCGCTCGCCGGGTAGTTGCGTCCGGAATTTCCTGATCTACTGTCTGTTGGCCGGAGTGCGATGGGCAGAAGGCGCTCTGTCGGGAGGCGACCCCTGAAAAGGATTCTGTTCTGGGTAGTTTATGCCCTGCTGCTTGCCGGCCTCACCGTGGGCGGCCTGGAGTTCGCCTCGATCTTCTTCGCGCCTGCCTGGCCGGCCTTCGAGTTGCGGCCGATAAAGGCATCCAGCGAGGCGATTCGCGAGATCAAGACTCTCGCCACGACCCCGCAGTACATCCCCTTCTACAACAGCTGGGGCGTCAAGGACCGCGAACGCTCGGTCACGAAGCCGACCGGGATCCAGTTCCGATCCATCGTCGTCGGCGACAGCTTCGTGGAAGGCGCCTTCGCCCTGCCGACCGTCACCGACGATGTCGAACAGGACTGGGCGTCAATGGGCATCACCGACATGGAAGCGGTGAATCTGGGCATCTCGGCGACGGGGCCACCGCAGTACTATTATCGAATCAAGCGCATCGCCCTTGACCTGCAGCCGGACGCCATCGTCCTGGTGTTCTATACAGGCAACGACTTCATCTCACAGACGCTGTCGCCCTGGTCCATGCCGCCCTTCATCGACGAGTTGCCGGAGCCGTCCGTGCTGGGCACGGTCGCCCCTCACCTGACCTGGCTCGCGGTGAACCGGCTCGCCCTGTCGGAATACGGGCGCGGCAACAAGCCGATCCCGAACGAGTTCGATATCCTGGCCGCAATCCTCAAGAAGCCGCGGGCCGACCGGCCGGCGCTGCTCGCGCAGCATCTCAAGACCTACTACTTCCCCAACAAGGATCTCGAAACGATGCGGGAAATCCTGGCCCGCGGAGGAGATCGCTTCTGGGATGCGTTCGAGGATACCGGCAGCGAGCGCGAATTCCTGATGGGCTGGATGATCGCCACCCTGGTCGACAATGAAACCGGGACCTGGAAGACGGCACTCGACGCCGCGGAAGCCGACCAACTGGTCAGCCCGCGCGAGATCGATGCGACGATGTCCTGGCTGACGGCGGCGCGGGACCTGGTCGAAGCGTCGGGCAAGAAATTCCTGATCGCGATCGCGCCGATGGCCTCCATGGATCCCCGATACGTCGAATTCTGGAAACCGTGGCCGCGCTACTACGCATGGAATCCGCAACGCGAGGCCGCGCGCCGTCGCCTCGAAGTGGCATTGCGCGCACGCGGCATCAATGTGATCGATCTTTCGCAGACGCTCGCGGGCGTACCGGGTACGTATCGCCTGACCGACGGGCACTGGACATCGCTCGGAACGGCGATCGCGGCCAAGGCGATCGGAAGCGAACTGCTCAAGGCACGCGGGATCGTGCGCGCCGCACAACATTGACGGCCATGGCCGCCGCGCCGTGACCTTCGACGGCTTCGGCGGTTTTCCCCAGTTCTTTCCGGAAATGGCTTCCCCCCACGCGGCAATTCTCCCGGCGCCCGCGATTTGGCTCTAGACTTCCTGCCGCACCGCAGATTCCGCTTCGATGTCCGCGCCACCGCCCGAGGCCAACCGGCCCTCCGCCATTCGCCGCTTCCTGCGCGGCGATTACTCGCTGGCCATCTCCTACTGCGCCGTCGGCCTCATGGTGTACCTCGCCATCGGCCTGCTGCTGGCGGGCGTCTCGTTCACGATGCACCGGCAGCCCTTCAATCCCTACGGAGTGATGGCGGTAGAGGTCGCGATCTGGAGCGCCATCATCGCCGGACAGGTCTTCCAGTCGCTGGGGGTCTGGCGCTCTGCCGTCCGGCATCGGCGGCTGGCCGCGGCAAGCGGCATGATCGGTCTGTGGGGTGTCGCCGCCCAAGCCCTGGTGGTACTGGGCGGTGCGGCGCTCGCCTACGCCTTCGTGACGCTGGGCATGCCGCAGTTGAGCGAAGGCTGGCGAATGGCCTTCGAAGGGGATCCTGACATTCCGCCTTATGCCATCCGGCTGATGCGCGGCGGGCGTGAGGCGGAGATCACCGGCGGTTTCAAGTTCGGCCTGGCGCGCGATGCCGCTCGGGTATTTGTCCATGCGCCGGCCCTCGAGGTCGTCCACCTGAACAGCGGCGGCGGCCGGCTGGGCGAAGCGATCGAACTTGCGAAGCTCATCCGCGCGCGCGGCCTCGCCACCTACACATCCGCCTCCTGTTCCTCGGCCTGCACCATCGCCTTCGTTGCCGGCCGCGAGCGCTTCCTGAAGAGCGGCGCCAGGATCGGCTTCCATCGCGCCATCTTCGCCGGGGTCGAGCGGGCCGACGAAATGCGCGAATTGCTTACGGCGGCAAACGTGGAACGCTCCTTCGTCGAGCGCGCCGTGGCGCAGCCGTCGCTCTCGATCTGGTACCCGACAGGGCAGGAGCTCGCCGCCGCGAACGTGGCGATGGCGGAGGTCGATTCCTATCGCTTCGCCGCGTCCGGCCTGGGTCCGAGCCCGTCACTGGGCGACTTCCGGGCGGCGCTGCGGCGCCTCCCCACCCTCGCTGCCGTGGAGACGGCCGACCCGCGGACGTTCGACGACAGCGCCGAACTCTACCAGCAGCGCTACTTCGAAGGCGTTCCCGACGGCCGCATCGCCGACGAGATCCACGCCCGCAAGCTCATGCCTCTGCTGCGGGCGAGGCTGGCGTCGGCGCCGGACGAGTTGCTGATCGATTATGCCCGCCTGATGGCCGATCAATTCGAGGCATTGGGCGCACGCGATCCGAACGCCTGCTTCGACTACGCGACGAAACCGGGCAGCGCGGCAGCGGCGGCACTTCCCGTCGAACTGCGGCAGCGGTCCGAGGAACTGGCCGGACAGATACTTCGGACCAAGACCGCGCGTCAGACGGCCAACCCGGCAGAACTGAACGCCGCGGTCCTTGCCCTGTCGCAGGCGATGGTCGCGCAATACGGAGCCGACAAGGTGCGCCTGCTGGTCGACCCGACCAAGGTCGGCCCCGAAGAACATGCCCTCTTCTGCAAGCTTTCGTCGGCCATGTTCCGCACCATTGCCAAATTGCCCCCGACGCAGGCGGGAACGCAGATGAGCGGCATCTTCAGCGCCATGGCGCAGGCAACGCCGCCCAGATAGCCCCCGCGGCGGCCTGTGGGTCAGGGCACGGCGTCCTCGTCACCGACGCCTGGGATCATCGCGGCGCGGCGCCCGTTCCCAGAAGCGCCTGGACGGCATTCATACCGCCGCCGACGTCGATCTGGCTCGCCGTACGGGCCCCCTGCACAAGGGCCATCGTCTGCTTCATGCGCGCCTCGTCGGCCTGGGCCTGCAGGCGCGCCTGACGCATCGACGCGGCCTTGCGCAGATCGACGAGCACGCTCGCCGGCACGCCGGTCATGTCGGCATAGGCGTCCATGGTGCCGTCGGGGTCGAGCCGGTCCAGCGCCTCGGGCTTCACCGCGCCGATCTGGGCGCCGAACTGCCAGAAGCGCTCGATGGCGCCGGTGGCGGCGGCCTTCTGTGCCGACGCCAGCATCGAGATGAATTCGACCTGGATGCCGGCGGCGGCGACGGCGGGCGGCGCCTCCGGCAGCAGCCGGTTGCGGCTCATGATGGCGAAGACGCGACTCACCAGCGGATCGAGCAGCTCGTCGTGCAGGCGCTCGAGCACCGGCCCGAGCATCAGCATCTTCTCCTCGTGGCGCTCGTCGATCTCGCGCGCGGTGATCTCGCGGCGGTCGCTCTCGGCCATCATCAGGAACAGGTCGGCGTAGAAGGCCTGCTTGATGCGGTCCTGTGTCTCGCCGATGTCCTGGCCGAGATGGCTGAGGTCGACGCGCACGTCGATCGCCGGCCGGAAGCTCTGGCCGGATGGATCGGCGACGTAGGTGATGCCGCCGGGCAGCAGCGTGGCCGGTTCGTTGCGCAAGGACGGCGGGCCGACCATCGGCGGCTTCACCTGCTTGTCGATCGCCTCGATCTTGCGGCGCTGCTGGACCTGCAGCTGCTGCGCGTCGCCGAGCGCGATCCAGCCCGGCCCGCTGCCCCAGGTGTCGGAGCCCGTCACCTCCCAGCGCGGCGCCATGCAGGGAAATTCCGAATAGCCGGACACGCGCAGGAGCGACCTTTCACCCTGCTGTCCCCTCTCGAACCACACCGAGCGGAACGGCAGTCGCCGGGCCACCGTGCCGTTCCAGGAAGGCGGTCGCGAGCGCGCCGATCTGCCGCCGCCGCGCACCTCGGGAGGCTGCGCATTGGGGTTCGGCTCGACGGCGTGCACGATCTCGTACTCGAGATCGAGCTGGCCGCTGTCGTAGTTGGCTCTCACGCCGGCGGAAACGGTATCGCGGCCGAACGTGTCGACGATCTGGCGCACCGTCCACCACATGGTGCGGTAGAGCGTGTCCACCGCCAGCCGCCGCGACGAGGCGAGCCAGTATTCGCCGGCCGTGAGCGTGTAGCCGCGCACGATATCCTCGTCGTCCTCGTCGACCCACAGCGCCGCCGTGCCGAACACGCCGAGCTCGCCATAGAGCGTGTGCAGGCAGTTGTAGAGATTGGACTTGGCGAAGACGTGCAGCATGCGCTTCTGCACCTCGTCCAGCCACGCGCGCGCACCGGGCTCGTCGTTGGCCCGCTCGTCGACCAGCCGCAGCCGGAACCACGGCCGTGCCGGCGAGGAGATGCCCGCCATCATGCCCGAGGCCATCACGCGCGCCGCCAGCAGCGGCGTGTTGTCGACCAGGCGCTGGTCCTTGCGCCGGCCGCGCGACGAGTCGTTGGCGGAGGTCAGGAAGCGGCCACGGCGCGGGGCGAAGTGCTGCGCCAGGTCTCTCCATGTCGACCAGTAGCTGGCGCGTTCGCGATCGAGCGCGGCAAGGCGGTTCGTGAAGTAGTTGCGCAGTTCGGGATCGGTGTCGTCGATCATGCCCGCCTCCTCCTCACTGTCCCAGCAGGGTTTTCAGGGACGTGTTGGCGGCGGTCGCCACGCCCTGCGGCGAGGTGGCGATGGTCGAGCCGAAGCCGGCGGCGGCCTTGGCACGATTCATGGCGTCGGTTGCCGCTTTGCTCACAGCCGGATCGGCGGTTGTGGGCGGCGACGGCGGTGCAGCCGGCAAGGGCGGCACGTAGGGTGTGGACGGTGCGGAGAAGATTCCCATGGCGGCGAAGATAAGGCCAAGGCCCTCTCGACAACGATTCCGGTCGCCAACGCCCCGCTTCGATGCGAAGCCACCAGAGCCGCTGCCCGCTTCGCGTTGCCCTGCCGAAGGCTCAGTTTTCGCAGGAGATCGGCGATCTTCCGCTCATTTGGGCCAAATTTCCCGCGAAATGTGACCCGATATCCGGCATCGACAGCCATCGGTTCGGCAAGCGACTCCACGTCACTTCCCCTTCGGTCGCATTTCTCCTTATTGTCCTGACCGGAAACGTTCAATCGTCTGCCGTGGGAAGCAACGATGAGCCGGGTGCGGAACTTTGGCCAGCGGTCAGCTGCCGCCGGGACGGCATTGCTGTCGCGGCGTGCTGTTCTGCGGGCATCAGCGGCCCTCGGTGCTGCAGCCCTTGCAGACGGTCTCACAACGCGACCGGCAAGCGCCCAGTTGCGGACGCAGCCGCGCGGCCCCAACGAAGCGGACTTCGTCTTTCGCGACGGCGCGGTCTTCACGGCTGATCCCAAGCGTCGCTGGGCCAAGGCCGTGGCGGTGCGCGACGGAATCATCACTCATGTCGGCGATGTCGCTGAAGTCGAAGATCTCATCGGCCGGGGAACGCGCGTCATCGACCTCGAAGGCAGGCTTCTGCTGCCCGGCTTTGTCGAGGGTCAGAGTCATCCGATCCTCGGGGCCGCCCTGACCCAGGGTGTCAATGTACAGTTCCAGACGCGGGAGGAGACGCTCGCGGCGCTGGCGGCATGGCGCGACCAGGCCGGCCGGGTCGACATGGTGCGCGGCTACGGCTGGCACTACAGCGCCTTCGGTCTCTATGGCCCGTCCAAGACCGATCTCGACGCGCTGTGGCCGGATACGCCCGTCGTCCTCCTGTCCATCGACATGCGCGCAGCCTGGACCAACTCCACGGCGCTCAAGCGTGCGAATATCGTGCGCGGCGTGCCCGATCCCCTGCCGGGCCTCAGCTTCTTCCAGCGCGAGGCGCGGACCGGCGAGCCGACCGGCTACGTCATCGGAACGCCGGCAGTGCTGCAGCTCCTTCAGGGCGCCACGCCCGTATCCTCGACCATGATCTCGGCCGCACTCGGCAACTGGCTGCCGCGCGCCGCCGCGGAAGGCATCACGAGCCTGTTCGACAGCGGCGTCCACATCATGGCCGACAAGGACGCGCTCGCCCTCTACGAGAAGTTCGAACGCGAGAAGCGGCTGCCCTGCCGCATCGTCGCCTGCTACGACTACAACAATCCGAGTGTCGATCCGATGCCCCTGGTACGCCGGCTGCGCGACCGGTCGCGGACGGAACTCGTCCGCGCGGGCGTGCTGAAGATCGTGCTCGACGGAACGGACACTCACTTCAGCGCGGCACTGGAGGCTCCCTATGCCGATCGTCCCAGGGTGCGGGGCGAGCTGATCATCAACCCCGGCCTCGTTCGCGACACGGTGATGCGGGCCGACGCCGAGGGCTTCGACGTGGTGTTCCATGCCGCCGGCGACCGTGCCGTCCGCATTGCCCTCGATGCGATCGAGGCGGCGATGAAGGGCAATGGAAAGCGATCGCGCCGACACACGATCGCCTACCTCTCCTCGATCGCCCCCGAAGACATCCAACGCTTCGCCGATCTCGGCGTGATCGCGCAATTCTCGGCACAGTGCGCGGTGCCCGATGCACACTGGGAACAGATCACCATGCCGCGCCTCGGCCCGCAGCGGGCCGCGAACACTTTCCCGATGGCGAGCCTGCTGCATGCAGGCGCGACGCTCGCGTTCGGCACCGATTGGTCGATGGTACCGCATCGCCCCACCTTCCGCCCGCTCGACGCCATCGAGGTCGCGGTCACCCGGCGACAGATCGGCCATCCCGATGGAAAGTCGCTGCCGCCCGCGAGCGAGGCGCTCACGATCGAGCAGGCGGTCATCGCCAACACGCTCGGCGCCGCGCGCCAGCTCCGGCTCGACACCAGGGTCGGTTCCATCACCCCGGGAAAGCGGGCCGACCTCGTCATGCTCGACCGCAACATCTTCGAGATGCCGCCGCATCAGATCCACGACGCCAAGGTCAGCATGACCCTGATGAACGGCATCGTCCGTCACGAAGCCTCCACGAGCCTGAGCCTTCCCACGCCATTGCCGAAATCCCTCCCCTCGGCGACGGCTCCCGTCTCGCTTGGACGGGACGGCGGCTAGAAGGACGCCTCCGCGGCGCTCGGGACAGGCACGGCTCCCGTATCCCGCCATCGCAAACGACAAACGCTTGATTGCGATCGACGCAGCAACGAGCATGCGCCCCCGCCACCGGCCAGCACGAGCCGCACCCCCGCAGGAGCCTGAATGACGTCGCCCGCTTCCGCCGCCAGGACCGTTTCGATCGCGAGTTCCGCCCTTGGAGCGGAAGTGCGCGAGCATGGCGCCGAGCTCGTGCGCCTGCAGGACGGGGACGGCCGGGATCTGCTGTGGAACGGCGATCCCGCTCACTGGAACGGGCAGGCGCCCCTGCTCTTTCCCATCGTCGGGACGGTCAAGGACGATGTCATCCGCGTGCACGGCAAGACATATCCGCTGTCCCGGCACGGCTTCGCGCGCCGCAGCCGCTTCGAGCTTGTCGACAGCGGAGCGGCGCACTGCCACTGGCGGCTGGCCGCCAGCGACGAGACGCGCGCGCGCTATCCGTTCGAGTTCGTCCTCGACCTCTTCTACGAGATCTCGGGGCCAAGCCTCGCCATTTCGGCCACCGTCACCAACGGCGGCGACGAGCGCATGCCGGTCGCGTTCGGCTTCCACCCGGCGTTCCGCTGGCCCCTGCCCTACGGCCGAAGCCGTGCCGACCACCTCGTGCGGTTCGAGAAGCCCGAACCGCTGCCGGTGCGCAGGCTCGAGAACGGGCTTCTCGGACCGCATCTCTTCGCCTCGCCCGTGCGCGGCAAGACGCTGGCGCTCGACGACGACCTGTTCCGCGACGATGCGCTGATCTTCGACCGGCTGGCCAGCCGCAGCGTCGTCTATGGCGCGCCGACGGGGCCGCAGCTCGAGATCGCGTTCCCCGACATGCCGCATCTCGGCCTGTGGTCGAAGCCGGGTGCAGGCTTCATCTGCATCGAGCCGTGGCATGGCTTTGCGAGCCCGACGGACTTCGACGGCGAGTTGCGCACCAAACCGGGGATGGAGATCCTGCCGCCGCGGGCCGCGAAGACCTTCGCGATGACGATCACCCTGCTCGATCAGCCGTCAGGCTGACGCGCTTCAGTTGACGACCGACGGATCGAAACGATCGGGATCGAGCGCGCTGCCGGGCTGGATCGCCTTCAGGCCGACGATCAGGGAGCTGCCGCTCACGCCGATCACGAATGCGCTGCCGCCGGAGAAGAAGCGGCCGCCACCCTTCACCTCGATCCCGGTGACACGATACTTCTGCCCCCGATATTGGACCGAATGGCCGGGCGCGGGCGCCACGCCCTTGTCGAAACCGAGCTCCGTCGAGACGAGATGCAGATCGGCAGCCAGCGGCGCTGCCGCCGTGGCTTCGGACGACGTCGAGGCCTCCGAGCGGAACGGCATGACGAAGGCGGGCGGCATGGTCGGCTCGCTGCAGCGCGTCGGCGGCGCCGTCGGAGCGAAGCCGCTGGCGACGCCCTCATGAACCGCCGGACACACCGCCATCGGATGCTTCTCCGGGGCGATGGCTTCCTGGCCTGCGATTTCCTGGCCCACGACCGGCCCGGCGAGCAGCATGACAGCGCTCGCGGCAAGAATGCCGATCCTCCGGCCAGTCAGCATAAAACTCCCCCTCGCCCCCATACGGCCACGACCTGACGGCAGGCCTGTATGTGGGCGAACAAATAGCACGGGGCCTGCGGAGCGTCTATTGCAAGTGCGGTGCACGAGCGAAAAGAAACGGAAAAACCTCAATAGTTTCATGGCATTGCCGCCCAGGCATGCTCATCTCGCCCGCCACAAGCAGAACCTCTGCAAGCTTTGCGGAGCGAGATCGAAAATCGACCGGCAACCGTTACCCGGAATCGGGACAACGGCCGGAGGGCAGGTCAAACATATGGCAACGGCCTGTTTGCGATATTGGCGGCGCCTGCCGGGTTGGGCGCATAATCACAGCGTCATGGTCGACACCCTCGCCCCGTTGATCTGCGATCTCCTCGAATGGCTCGAGCGTCAGCCGCGGACGCATGCCGACGTGATGGAGGTTTGGCGCACGTCCTGTCCGCGCCTGCCGGTGTGGGAAGAAGCGACGGACAAAGGCTTCGTCCGCCGTGACGGACGCTTCGTCCTGGTGACGCCGCGCGGCCACGCCTTTCTCTCGACCAGGACCTGACGCTTCCTTCTCGCGCCCGCACAGGGACGCCGCCGGTCCAGGAATATCGTCGACTCTCCGAGCGGGATTATCTTCTATTAATCAATCGGTCGAAAATTCGTATTTTCTTCTTGATCTGTCTCAAGGTTGCTTGCCAGAGAATGGCGCATGACCTCGACATCATGGAAGCCACCGTCACCTACTGCTGTCCGAATACCGGCCGCGCCGCGGAGGCTACGATCGACCTTGCTACGGACGACGCGCATCAATACCAGCCGCATTTTTGCCTGGCCTGCCGGAAAATCCATTTGATTAATTGCGTCACCGGCAGACTGCTTGGCGAAAAGTCGCTCGTTCCGGCCAGCGACGTGCACTGATCTCCTGTATCCGTCACAGCGTAATAAACGGCGATTTTTCGATTACTGGAGCTTAACGCCTTCGATGACGACCACGGTTTCCCTTTCGGAACTGGCCGCCGCCATGCGTGCCTCGAATTCGCTGATGCTGGACATGCTGGCCGAGACGCCTGCAGGCGACGATCTCCTGGATCGCCTCATCATCACCGCGATCGCGCAAGCCAACACGGCCGGCCCCGCCGCCGATATCGAGTTCCTGCGCACCTACGGGGCGTTCGACACCGTGGCGCCGGACGAGGTTCGCAAGCCTGTGACCATCAGCAGCGTGGCCTCCACGATCTGCATCCCGTTCGAAACCGTGCGTCGCCGCGTCCAGCAGCTCGTCACTGCCGGAATATGCGAGATACGGCCGGAGGGAGTCGTGGTGCCGACGCGCGTCACCAGCCGGGAGGAATACAAGACCGGCATCATCCGCATCTATGAGCTGACGCAGGCGCTCCACGCACGCCTCAAGGACAATGGCTGCCTGACCGAGGCGTACCGCGACGCCGCCCCGCCGTACGAAGGTCCGCCGCTTTTCCGGGCCGCGGCTCACCTCGCAGCCGGCCACTTCCTGCGCATGATGGCGTCCTTCATCAAGACCACCGGCGATCTCACGACGGCGATGATCCTGCTCGCCGTACAGCGGGAGAACTCGGAACATACGGCCACCCTGCCTTCCATCGTGGTGGGACCGGGAATCATGCCGGACGACCTGAAGGTGCCGGTCAACGCAGCGACCATCGCCGACGTGCTGGGGCTGGGCGAGTCGACGGTCAGCCGCCGTCTCACGCGACTCGTCCAGGACGGAACCTGCATCAAGAAGAAGGGCGGCGTCATCGTCGCCTCGGCCTACGTCGCGCGCCCGGAGATCGTGGCCGTGATGGAGCTCAACTACGCGAGCCTGCTGCGGATGTTCGAGCCGTTGCAGAAGCTGGGAGTCCTCAGCGCCTGGAACCGCGTCGAGACGTCAGCCGCAACGACGGGCTGAACGGTCAGCAGGCGTCGGACGTCGTCTCGTCCCTGGCCGGCACTTCCTGCCTGACCTGATCCGCGAGCAGCCGCTCGAGGACGACGCGCTTGTCGGCATTGGACTCCCGCTCGATCGCGGCCTGCAACAGCTTGATGTTCTGGCTTCGGATGAAATCCTGCATGTCCATCTCCTGTGCGCTGGCGTGCGGCACTCAGACTGACGCTTTCAACCGACATCGAATCCATAGCAGAGGCAGCGGATACCGGCAAAGACGGTCTTCTCGGTCTTCCGGCGGCCCGCACACGCGCCCAATGGATTGCGGGCTGACGACGACGTCCCCCAAGGAATAGGACCGCACTCCATC
>JAFEFG010000092.1 GCA_018240685.1 Pseudomonadota bacterium
GTGTCGGTCGCGTTGCAGCCGCCGCCTGCCGCAACTTTGTCACGGGCGATCGGCCGGCATCGCTGCTACCCAAAGCGCTCCGTCACCCCATGCACTCGCGCGAGCGATGACACCTCCTGACGAGATGAGACACGGTCCTGAAGGCGCTGGGTTCGGCGCACTGAGGCCGGGGCAGGCCATTGGCCGTTTCACGATCGAGGCGCTCGCCGGAGCGGGCGCATTCGGCACGACCTATCGCGCGCGCGACATGCGACTGGGCGGTGAGGTCACTCTTCGCGAATTCCTGCCGCCCGCGCTGGCGACACGGCGCGAAGGCGGAGCCGCGATGACCGAACCCCGGCGCGCCGAGGAGTTCGCGCGCGGCCGCAGGCACTTCCTCAACGGCGGCCGCATCATCGCGGCGCTGCGGGCGCCCTGCATCGCGCGCGTGCTCGACTGCGTGGAAGCCAACGGCACGGCCTATATCGTCGCCGAGTCCCCGCCCGGCACCACACTCCGCGCGCGCCTGGAGGCGGCCGGGCCGCTTCCGCCGGACGACGTCGACCGCATCCTGTGGTCATTGCTCGAGGGGCTGGAGCTGGTGCACAGCCGCGGCTTCTTCCACGGCGACATCAGTCCGGACGCCATCGTGCTCGATTCCCGGGGCCGGCCGACGCTCGTCGATTTCGGCGCCGCCGGCTCGGTGACGAATACCGCCGAGGCTCCCGCCTATGCCGCGCCCGAGCGGATCGGCTCCGGGCCCGCATCGCCGGTGCACATGACTCCCGGCAACCAGGGCCCGTGGACGGACATCTATGGTCTCGCCGCGACCTTCTATTGCGCACTGACCGGCGCCGCGCCGCCCCACGCCAGCGATCGCCTGCGCGAGGACCGTTACCGGCCGCTGGTGCGGCTGAGACCGCCGGGCTTCACGCTCGCCATGCTCGCCGGCCTCGACAAGGGACTTGCCCTGTCCATGCGCGACCGGCCGCAATCGATCGCGCAGTGGCGATCCCTGCTGTGGCAGACCATGCCCGTGGTGCCGGCCGCGGCGGCGGATCGTCCGCCCCTGCCGCCGGCGCGCCCGATGGCAGCGCCGATCGCGCTGCAGCAAACGTACCGCTTCGCCGCAACCAACCCCGCCGCCGAACCGCCACCGATCATCGTCAGCCGCCGCCCCGAAGCGGGACCGCCGGAGAAGACCGCGGGGCAGACGCCCCACGAGCCGACGCCCCACGAGCCGACGCCCCCCGAGCCGACGCCCCCCGAGCCACTGCCCGCCGGAGCGACGCTCTTCGAGTCGACATCACCGGGATCGCCACCGCCGCGCCGCTTCTTGCGCCGCGCGCTGATCGGCGGGGTGACGATCCTGGCGATGGCGGCAGCCGCGCTCGCCTATCTGACGTTCGCGCCCCCGCCCGCGACTCCTTCGGGAACGACTGCTTCGGGAACGACTCAGGCGCCGAGCCCCGTCGACGCCGACCAGAAGCGCCAGCAGGCCGACAGGGACGCCGCCCGGCAGACGGCGGAAGCCGAGGCCGCCGCGCGCCGCGAGGAGGAAGAGGCACGCCAGGCGCAGATCGCGGCCGAGCAGGAGGGGCTGCGCCGGCAGCAGGAGGAAGACGCGCGCCGACAGGCGGAGGCGGCGGCGCAGGCCCGGCCGCAGGCGGAGCTGGCCGATCCCAGCCGCGCGCGTGCCGCCGAGACCTCGCTCGCGCTTACGGTCGCGGACCGCCACCAGCTCCAGGCGGCACTCGCCGCCCGTGGCTTCGATCCGAAGGGCGTGGACGGGATCTTCGGACGGCGGACGCGACAGGCGATCGCCGCCTGGCAGAAAAGCCGCGGCGAACCCTCGACCGGCTTCCTGAGCGCGGCACAGAAGCAGGCCCTCCTCGCGGCAGCCTCGTCCTGACGCGGCCGGCGCGGCGGCAGGCGATCCGCCCGGCTACTTCTCCGCGCCGGAAGCCGCCTCGTCGTCGTCCGCCGGCAGGCCGCTGGGGCTCGCCGCATACTTCGGATCGAGCTCCAGCCACATCGCGTTCAGGATGGCGAAGGTGCAGGCCAGTCCCAGTCCGAGCACCCAGGAGAAGTACCACATGGTCGTTCCTCGATAGAGCCGGCCTCAGTAGGCCTGATGGTTCCGTTGCAGCATCTGCGGCGTGACCTTGCCGTGCAGCACGCGATAGACCCACGCGGTGTAGGCCAGCACGATCGGCAGGAAGATCACCGTCGCCACCAGCATGATGAACAGCGTCATCTGGCTAGACGACGAATCCCACACGATCAGGCTCGACCGGGGATCGGTCGACGACGGCAGGATGAACGGGAACATCGCCAGGCCGGGCGTGGCGATGATGCCGGCGACCGAGAGGGCGCTGGCCCAGAAGGCCCGGATCGGCATGCGGCGGATCAGGGTGACGACGGCGAGCAGCGCCCCCAGCACACCCAGGACCGGCGCGAGGAGGGTCCAGGGCAGATGGCGATAGTTGGCGAACCAGGCGCCGGCCACGACCTCGACCGTCTTGCGCAAGGGGTTGGACGGGCCGAAATGGTCGACCGTGCCGACGACGGCATAGCCCTTGATCGAGGCGTAGACCCAGACGCCCGCCAGCACGAACAGCACGACGGTGGCGAGGCTCAGCATGATGCCGACCTTCTGTGCGCGCGCCGCCAGCGCGCCCTCGGTCTTCATGCAGACATAGGTCGCGCCATGGGCGGCGAGCATGGCCACGCTCACCAGCCCGCACAGGATCGCGAACGGGTTGAGCAGGCCGAAGAAGCCGCCGGTGTAGATGGCGCGCAGGTCCTCGTCGAAATGGAACGGCACGCCCTGCAGCAGGTTGCCGAAGGCGACGCCGAAGACCAGCGACGGCACGAACCCGCCCACGAACAGCGCCCAGTCCCAGCAGGTGCGCCAGATCGGATTGTCGACCTTGCCGCGGAACTTGAACGCCACCGGCCGCAGGATCAGCGCCAGCAGCACCAGGAACATGGCGATGTAGAAGCCGGAGAAGGACGCGGCGTAGAGCGGCGGCCAGGCGGCGAAGGCGGCGCCGCCGCCCAGGATGAACCACACCTGGTTGCCTTCCCACACCGGCCCGACCGAGTTGATCATCAGCCGGCGTTCCACGTTGGTGCGGCCGATGAAGGGCAGCAGGATCGCGGTGCCGAGATCGAAGCCGTCGAAGACGGCGAAGCCGATCAGCAGGACGCCGAGCAGCGCCCACCACAGCACGCGCAACACTTCATAATCGAGAGGGATCGACATCGCCTCACTCCCTGGGCAGGTTGGTGCGCAGGCTGGCGGGATGGACCGCGACGCCGCCCGGCGGCGCGAACCGCGTGGCAACGTCCGGGATCTCCCAGGTCTCGGTCGGTCCGAGGCGCACGTATTTCAGCATCAGGTAAAGCTCGATCACCAGCAGCGACGTGTAGAAGATGACGAAGCCCGAGAGGCTCAGCCACACGTCGTGGGCGGCGATCGGCGAAGTCGCGAGGAAGGTCGGCAGCACGCCTTCGATGATCCACGGCTGGCGGCCGTATTCGGCCACGATCCAGCCGACCTCGGCCGCGATCCAGGGCAGCGGCAGCGACAGCAGCGCGACGTAGAGCAGCCATCGCCGCCGGTCGAGCTGGCGCTTGATCGAGACGTAGAACATCACGGCGAACAGCGCGATGAAGAAGAAGCCCAGCCCCACCATGACGCGGAAGGACCAGAACAGCACCGGCACGTTGGGCACCGTGTCCCACGCCGCGCGCTCGATGTCGGCGTCGGTGGCCTTGGCCGGATCGGCGACGTAGCGCTTGAGCAGCATGGCATAGCCGAGCTCTTCCTGCCGGTCGGCGATGATCTTGCGGGCCGCCTCGTCGTTGGGATTGGCGCGCAGGCGCTGCACGGCGGTATAGCCTTCGAGGCCGCTGCGGATCTTCACCTTGGCCTCGTCGACGAGCTGGAACAGGCCCGGGATCACCGTGTCGATCGAGCGGGTGGCGAGCAGGCCCAGCGCATAGGGGATGTGGATCGCGAAGTAGGTCTTGCGATCCTTCAGGCTCGGGAAGCCGAACAGCGTGAACGAGGCCGGCGCCGGCTCGGTCTGCCACATCGCCTCCATCGCCGCGATCTTGGTCTTCTGGTTCTGCGTCGCCGTGTAGCCGCTCTCGTCGCCCAGCACGACGACCGACAGCGCCGAGGCGAGGCCGAACGAGGCCGCCACCGTCATCGAGCGCCTGGCGATCTCGCGATGCCGACCGTTGAGCAGATAGTAGGCGCTGATCGCCAGCACGAAGATCGAGCCCGTGACGTAGCCCGCGCTCACCGCATGGACGAACTTCGACTGCGCCACCGGGTTGAACAGCACCTCGAAGAAGTCCGTCACCTCCATGCGCATGGTGTCGGGATTGAAGCGGCTGCCGACCGGATGCTGCATCCAGGCATTGGCGATCAGGATCCACAGCGCCGACAGGTTCGATCCCAGCGCCACGCACCACGTCACGGCGAGATGGCCGGGCTTGCTGAGGCGATCCCAGCCGAAGAAGAAGAGTCCGATGAAGGTCGCCTCGAGGAAGAAGGCCATCAGGCCTTCGATCGCCAGCGGCGCGCCGAAGATGTCGCCGACATAGTGGGAGTAGTAGGACCAGTTGGTGCCGAACTGGAACTCCATGGTGATGCCGGTGGCGACGCCCATGGCGAAGTTGATGCCGAACAGGATGCCCCAGAACATCGTCATGTCGCGCCAGATGCGGCGGCCCGTCATGACATAGACGCTCTCCATGATGGCGAGCAGGACCGACAGCCCGAGCGTCAGCGGCACGAACAGGAAGTGGTAGAGCGCCGTCAGCGCAAACTGCAGCCGCGACAGGGTGACGACGTCAATATCGGGCATCACGGGCCTCGGGTAACGAAGAGTTGGGTGGCGATGTCGGGAAGCACCGGCTTCGAGGCGAAGAAGGCGAAGTAGAGCGCAATCAGCAACACAACCTTCGCCACCAGCGCCAGGGAGATGTCACGCAAAAGCCAACGATCAGACCTTCGCATCTCCCCTCCGACTCACGCATTACAGCAGCACTGTAAGAATGTGCCTTTGCCTGCCGACCGTCCAGTGACGTTTGCGCACATCCGTCTGTCTTTTTGTCCCAGCGATCATCTTGTCTCAGCGATCATCCGACGATGGAAGATGCTCATGCGAATGGATCGTAATCGGTGAGGCATCGGCCCGGCTGCGGACGCGCACGCTGCGCGACATAGGCCATGGTGCGATCGGCATAGGCGGGCTGTGCGGCGACCGGCTGCGCGAAGGTGAGTGCGAAGGCGTCGGCATCGTCGGGCGAATGGCCGAGCCGCTGCTTGACCTGATCCTTCGGCTCGAGCAGCAGCCGGTCGCCGCGGAAGCTGTAGGTCGTCTGGCTGAGCGCCGCGATCAGCTCGGGACAATCCGGCAGCGCGCCGCCCGCCTTGATCCATTCGACGGCCTCGAAATACATCTCGGTGCGCTTGTTCTCGTAACGCGGATCGTTGGGCCGGCTCGCGAAGCCGATGCCGACCGGCTGGCGGCCGAGCCGGCGCAGGTTGTCGATCCACGATGCGCCCCAGCCGCCGGTGTCGTCGATGAACGCGGCATCGGCGCCCCAGTCCTGCCACTTGCGCGCGACGGCGCCGGCGCCCTGCGTGCCGTCGATGTTGCGAAAGCGCAGCGGCGTGAAGGCCGCGATGCCCTGGCGCGGGAAGATCACCGAGGCATCGTCGCCGAAGCGCGCCACGTCCACGCCCAGCACGCGCGCCGCCGACGCATATTCCTCCGGCCGATAGAAACGCTTCGTCGCGGCCCGGCACTCGTCGGGCCCGA
Organism: Pseudomonadota bacterium; assembly: GCA_018240685.1. GTDB lineage: Bacteria > Pseudomonadota > Alphaproteobacteria > Reyranellales > Reyranellaceae > Reyranella. The sequence continues at coordinate 5,823 of JAFEFG010000092.1, forward strand.
TCAGCGTGTTGAGCGAGCCGGGCGGGAACCGGCCGAACACGTTGACCAGCACCCAGGGATTGTCGCGGCCATACTTCTGAATCTGTTCGCGCGCCCACGTCGCCTTCACGCGGCTGCTGCGGCGGGGGTCGTCGGGATCGGCGGTGATCTCCGTCACGTGCCACAGCGTCCGCTCGGTCGTGCAGGCGCGCCACAGCGGCCCCTCGAGATGCGTCGGGTTGCCGGCCTGGACGATGTGCCCCTCCTCGCAGGAGGAGAGTGCCGCCTCCGCCGAGGCCATGACCGCATCGGGGATGCCGCCCGACTCGTCCAGGATGAAGAGGATATGGTCGGCGTGCAGGCCGGCCAGCGTCTGGCCCTGCTGCTGGCTGTCGGCCGACTTGGTCCAGGTCCGCGCGCTCATCCACCAGGTCTCGGGATGCTGCCGCGCGAAGATCCGGGTCCGGGTCCACTCGAAGGCATGCTGCAGCAGCGGCGCGCGCTGGCGCCACTTGGCCATCTCCGCCCAGAGGTTATCGGCCAGGTTGTCGGCCGTAATAGAGGTGGCGGCGACCTTCGGGTGCGGCCGGGTGAGCAGGAAGTTCCAGGCCAGCCAGGCCTCGACCGCCGTCTTGCCCGGGCCCTTGCACGCCTTCATGGCCAACCGGGGCCGCTCTGGAAAAGCCTCCAGCACCTCGTCCTGCCACGGATCGGGGGTGATCTGGAACATTTCGCGGACGAAATGGGCGGGCGACTCTCGCCAGCGGCGAAGCTTTTCCGAGGGGGGCAACATGGCCCAGGATAGGCGCGACATTGTGGAAAAGCCGATTCCGGTCGCCAACGGCCGAGGCGGCCGGCCGGACCGGCCGACCGGGGCCGGGCGGGCCCTGGCCCGCCGCCCGCATCGCAGAAGAGCGTTCCTGACGGCCAAATCCGGGAATCGAGCCATTTTCGGCCCTTTTTTCGGGAAATTCCCCGGTCGAGCCGTTTTTCCACCCACGATGGGCTAAATTGGTCCCGATCTCATCCACCCAGCTCGACTTGGGTAATGTGGCATTCAGGACACGCCCCGCTAGAAATCTTCGTCCCTGTGCATTGAAAAGGCGGATTTTTCCGGCGGACCGCCCTAAACTCCAAACGCTAATCGCGGCAGCCAGCCGCACGCTCGATTAATCGGGGGATTTAGACAATGAGAAAGATTTTGATGTCCGCCGCTCTGGCTGCAGCGCTGCCCGTCGCGGCCCAGGCTCAGCAGAATCCGCAGCCGAACTTCTATTTCGGTGCGGAAGGCGGTCTGAACTGGATGCTGAACACGACGGTCACCGGCTACAACCTGCCGGGCCAGCCGACCTACTCCGTCACCCCGTACACGGGCTTCGCTGTTGGCGGCGTGGTGGGTTACGACTTCGTCGGCCCGCGCGCTGAAATCGAAACGGTCTACCGCCAGAACCCGACCAACGTCGCGGTCCCCGGCACGGTGATGAGCAACCGGATCGGCCAGCTGGCCGTGATGGCCAACGGCTACTACGACTTCATGCCCGGCCAGGCCTTCACGCCGTATGTCGGCGCCGGTGTCGGCGTTGCCTTCGTCGATGGCCAGCAGTCGCTGGGCAGCACCCAGTTCGCCTACCAGGGCATCCTCGGTGTCAGCTACTGGGTCGACAACAACATCCGCCTGAGCCTGGACGGCCGCTACTACGGCACGACCAACCCGCAGGTCTACTCGGCCAACTGGACGAACCAGAACTTCGGCGTGATGCTGGGCGTGACCGTCAAGCTCGGACCGCCGACGACGGTTGAGCCGCCGGCTCCGCCGCCGGTCTCGGCCCCGTCCTTCATGGTGTTCTTCGATTGGGACCGCGCCACGCTCTCGGCCCAGGCCCTGAACACGATCAAGCAGGCTGCTGACGTCTACAAGACCAAGGGCAACGCCCGCATCACCGCCACCGGCCACACCGACACGTCGGGCCCGGAGAGCTACAACATGGCTCTCTCGCTGCGTCGCGCGAATGCGGTCAAGGACGCTCTGGTGCGTGACGGCGTGCCGGCCACGGCGATCTCGGTCGTCGGCAAGGGCGAGCAGGGCCTCCTGGTCCCGACCGCCGACGGTGTCCGCGAGCCGCAGAACCGCCGCGTCGTGATCGTGATCCAGTAAATCACGAACCGGACGAAACGAAGAAGGCGGCCCTCGCGGGCCGCCTTTTTTGTTGCCCGGATTCCGTCGACCGTGCCCGGCGCCGCCCGGCGCCGGACGTCCGCAGGAAATCCGCCGGAATTCCGCCGGACATCCCGCGGATTCCGCGCCTGAGAGGGAGAGAGAGAGGGAGAGGGAGACTCTTTATTCCGAAGACCTTCGGTCTTCGGGCTGCGGCGGGCGCCGGGGTCCGCTGCCCTGCCCCTACCCCTGCCCTTCCCCCTGCCCCTGGCCGACCGCCGCCGCCGTCCTGCTTTCGGCCGCGCGGCGCCAGTCGGACGGCGATTGCCCGGCCCACGAGCGGAAGGTCCGGCTGAAGGTGGCGGTCTCCGAATAGCCCAGTGCCGCGGCGATCTCCGCCACCGACAGGGACGTGTCGGTCAGGAACTCGCGCGCGAAGGCGAACCGGATGTCCTTGAGCTGCGCCGGAACCGACGTCCCGAGCGCCGCCAGCCGCCGGTTCAGGGTGCGCCGGTGGAGCTTCAGCAGCCCGGCGACAGTGTCGACGGAGAAGTTCTGCTGCACGATCGCCGCCACGATCGCGCGGCGGCAGAACAGCACGAACTCCGCATCGGTCGAGGCGCGCCGGCTGAGGATCCGCTCGATCTGGCGGCGGGTCTCGCGGTTGGCGGTCGCGATGGGCCTTTCGAGCCACGCCGCCGGAAACAGCAGCGCCGAGGCCTCGGTATCGAACCGGGGCTCGACGCCGAAGCACTGCTTGTAGGGGCGGCGATCGGCAGGGGCGTGGCGCGCCAGCCAGACGTCGCTCGGCGTCCAGTCGCGCCCCACGAGGGAGCGGATGAGCTGACACGCGACGGCCAGCGACAGGTCGCGGCCGATCGACCGCCCGAGCGCCACCCCGGGGGCGATCGCTATGGAGAAGGAAGCGGCGTCCCCGCGCGTCGACAGTGCGATAATGGCGGCCCGGCCGTTGAAATGCAGCGTCAGCACGAGCGACTTCAGCGCCGCGCCGAGCGTCGCCGAACTCTCCATCAGCAGTCCCGGCAGGCCGAGATTCGCCGGCGTCACGGCCTGTCCCACGAGCAGGCCGAGATGCGGGCAGTGCGCGCGTTCGGCGCAAAGCTCGAGCAGCCGCCCAGCGTCGGCGACCGCGAGGACATTGTCGGGCGTGGCGAACAGATCCCGCCGCAAGCCGACCTCGGCCAGGATCGAATCGAATGCGATGCCGAAGCCGGACATGATCTCCGGCAGCGCCATGAGAGGACCGGCGCGCATCGTTTCGCCGCGAAGAGTCTGGGTCACCATTCTTCTTCGGGTCTCTAGCGCGATGCGGATCGAACGGCGCGGCTCATCGGGGGCACACGGCGTATTTTGTCGCGAAAGGTCAAGCGCACATTACCCCGGAACACTAGTGTCGTTCGAGGCGTTCCGGACCAGAGTACCGGCACCCGGAACGCCGCCGACGACCATGTGGGGGACGACCCTGTGGGGCAGGTCACCGGCGACCCGCTCGCGGCCGGGGGAGAGCGTCGATTGACACAGGCCCACGACGCGATCCCGATCCAGCCCAGGCATCACCGCTTGGGCGAACGAGATATTTGTAACGCAATCGCTTGGGAGATTTGCCGATGCTGAAACCCTGGACGCCCCGACTCCTTCCCCGCGCCCTGTTCGCAGCCGGCCTGCTGCTGGGCGGCGCACCGCTCGTCTCGGCGCAGCAGATCCAGGGCACGCCGGGCTCGCCCAGCGCGACCATGACCATCGACGGCTCGCAGCTTCCGGCGCCGCCGCCCAAGTTCGGCGGCGTCATCAAGGACACCGCGCCGCAATCGACGCCCTACTGGCCGCCGCGCATCGTGCCGCCCAAGGGTGCGCCCAACGTGCTGCTGATCATGACCGACGATTCGGGCTACGGCGTGCCCAGCACCTTCGGCGGCGTGATCCCGACCCCGGCGCTCGACCGCATCGCCAACGACGGCCTGCGCTACACCAACTTCAACTCGACGGCACTCTGCTCGCCCACGCGCGCGGCGCTCATCACCGGCCGCAACCATCATTCGGTGGGCTTCGGCGTGATCTCCGAGCAGGCCACGGGCTTCCCCGGCTACGACTCCGTCATCCCGCCGGACAAGGCCACGATCGGCCGCATCCTCAAGGACAACGGCTACCGCACCTCGTGGTTCGGCAAGGACCACAACACGCCGGCCTTCCAGACCAGCCAGGACGGCCCGTTCGACCAGTGGCCGATCGGCATGGGCTTCGACTATTTCTACGGCTTCATCGGCGGCGATTCGAGCCAGTGGCAGCCGAACCTGTTCCGCAACACCACGCAGATCTATCCCTTCGACGGCAAGCCGGGCTGGAACCTGATCACGGCGATGGCCGACGACGCCATCGGCTACATGAACCGGATCAACACGCTCGATCCGGACCAGCCCTTCTTCGTCTACTACGTGCCGGGCGGCACGCATGCGCCGCATCACCCGACCAAGGAGTGGGTCGACAAGATCAGCGCCATGCACCTGTTCGACCAGGGCTGGAACAAGCTGCGCGAGACGATCTTCGCCAACCAGAAGAAGCTCGGCGTCATCCCGCAGGACGCCAAGCTGACGCCGTGGCCGAAGGACATCCTGAAGGAATGGGACCAGCTCTCGGCCGACGACAAGAAGATGTTCACCCGCCAGGCCGACGTCTTCGCCGCCTACGTGGCCTATACCGATCATGAGATCGGCCGCGTCATCCAGGCGGTCCAGGACATGGGCAAGCTCGACAACACGCTGATCATCTACATCAACGGCGACAACGGAACGAGCGCGGAGGGCACGCTGGTCGGCACGCCCAACGAGACGGCGATGTTCAACGGCGTCATCGTGCCGGTCGAGGACCAGCTCAAGTACTTCTACGACGTGTGGGGCACCGACAAGACCTACCCGCACATGGCGGTGCCGTGGGCCTGGGCCTTCGACACGCCCTTCCCCTGGACCAAGCAGATCGCCTCGCATCTGGGCGGCATCCGCCAGGGCATGGCGATCTCCTGGCCGAAGGTGATCACGGACAAGGGCGGCGTCCGCACCCAGTTCCATCACGTGATCGACATCGTGCCGACCATCCTCGAGGCGACGCACATCAAGGCGCCGACCACGGTCGACGGCATCAAGCAGAGCCCGATCGAGGGCGTCAGCATGATGTATACGTTCGACAAGAAGAACGCGAACGCGCCCTCGACGCATCACACGCAGTACTTCGAGATGATGGCCGACCGCGCCCTCTATCACGACGGCTGGATGGCCAGCACCAAGGTCATGCGGCCGCCGTGGGACATCACGGGCGGCCTCGGCGACGATCCGATGAAGTACCCCTGGGAGCTGTACGATCTCAGCAAGGACTACTCGCAGTCGACCGACCTCGCCAAGCAGCATCCCGAGAAGCTCAAGGAGATGCAGGCGATGTTCATGCAGGAGGCGAAGAAGTACCAGGTGCTGCCGCTCGACTCCTCGGTCGTCACCCGCGTGATCACGCCGCGGCCCAGCATCACCGCCGGCCGCGACGTCTTCACCTGGGCGCTGCCGCTGACCGGCACGCCGTCGGGTGCGGCGCCCAGCATCCTCAACACCTCCTATACCTTCAAGGCGGAGGTCGAGATCCCCGAGGGCGGCGCCGAGGGCATGATCATCACCCAGGGCGGCCGCTTCGGCGGCTACGGGTTCTATCTCGTCAAGGACAAGCCGGTCTTCACCTGGAACCTGCTCGACCTCGCGCGCGTGCGCTGGGCGGGCAGCGAGCCGCTGTCGCCCGGCCGTCATACGCTGGAGTTCGACTTCAAGTATGACGGGCTCGGCATGGGCACGCTCGAATATGCCAGCATGTCCGGCATCGGCCGCAGCGGCACCGGCGTGCTCAAGGTCGACGGCATGGCCGTGGACACGAAGAAGATGGAGCGCACCGTCCCGCTCCTGCTCCAGATCGACGAGAGCCTGGATGTCGGCTCCGACACCCTGACCGGCGTCAACGACGCCGACTACAAGCCGCCGTTCGCCTTCACCGGCAAGCTGAACAAGGTCACGCTCTCGATCGACCGGCCGAAGCTCACCCCGGCCGACATCGAGAAGCTCAAGGAGGCGGAGCGCGCGGCCATGAAGGCCAAGGAGTAGGGCCGCCCGCACGGATGTGCTATCCAGTGTGGGCGTCAGGCCAACAGTGGAGAGAACGCCGTGAGGAAGCTGGTTTCGATCGCCCTGGGTGCCGCGATCCTGGTGCCGGCCGTGGCTCAGGCCCAGATGAGCGACGGCGAATACTGCAGCCGGCTGAGCTATCTCTATCGCACCTATGTCGGTGCCAACCGCGCCTCGGGCAACGTGCCCGAGGCGCTCGCCATGTGCGACACCAACCCGGCGGCCGCGATCCCGGTGCTGGAACGCGCCCTGACCGACGCGCAGATCGACCTGCCCCGGCGTAACTGAGGACGGCCGCGGCGCCCCGCGAGCGAGAGAGACCGTGAGCCCCCTCGCCATATCGCTGGTCGTCTGCGCCCTGCTGGTGGCCGGGTCGGCCGGCGGCGTCATCCTGCGCCGCGTGCTGCCCGACCATCATCTCGATTCCCACGCCAAGGATGTCGTGCGGCTGGGCTGCGGCCTGATCGCCACCATCTCCGGCCTGGTGCTGGGCCTGCTCATCAATTCGGCCAAGACCAGCTACGAGACGCAGCGCGACGAGATCAAGCAACTGACGGCCAATGTCATCCTGCTCGACCAGGCGCTGGTCCGCTTCGGAGCCGGGAGTCGCGACGCGCGTCTGCTGCTGCGCAAGACCGTGCCGGAGGTGATCGACCGCATCTGGAACGACGGCGTTCATCGCAACGCCGGCGGCTTTTCCGCCGTCGAATCGGGCGAGGAGACGTTCCAGGCCGTGCGCCATCTCGTGCCGCACGACGAGGACCAGCGCTTCTACCAGGCGCTGGCGTCGCAAACGATCACCGCCATGCTGCAGACGCGGCTGATCCTGTTCGAGCAGGCGCAGGCGCCCATTCCGGGAATCCTGCTGGCCATCCTCGTGTTCTGGCTGGTGGTGCTGTTCGTCGGCTTCAGCCTGTTCTCGCCGCTCAGCCCGACCGCGCGCGCGGCCATCGTCGTATTCGCGGTCTCGGCCTCGGCCGCGATCTTCCTGATCCTCGAGATGTACCAGCCCTTCGGCGGCCTGATGCAGATCGACAGTGCGCCGCTGCGCCAGGCGCTGCCGCCGCTCGGGTGATGCGTCTTTGCGGCATTCCTGCTACTGATCGCGCGGCGGCGCCGGTCTGTCACGCCGAGGCCGCGCGTGCGCGGTACGATCGGGGCGGCGACCATCCGGTCGCGACCAGTATGTCAATCGGCGGGCCGTCATGAGAACGGCCGCGAGGGAGTGAACAGCATGCAGCGTCTTCGCGTTCCGATCGTCTCGGTCCTGGCGATACCGGGCCTGTTGTGGGCCGCCGCCGCCGGCGCCCAGCAGCCGGCGCCGTCGCAGCAGGAATACGTCACGCCGCCGCATGCGGCGGTGCCGGTCGTGCTGCCCAAGACGCCGGATCTGGATCCCAAGGCGCTCGCCATCCTGAAGGCCGCGAGCGCCAAGCTGGCCGCGGCGCACACCCTCTCCTTCACCGCCACCGCCACCTACGAGAGCCCGGCGCGCACGCTGCAGCCGCTCGCCTACATGACGCGCTCGCGCGTGCTGGTGCAACGGCCCGACAAGCTGCAGGTCATCACCGAGGGCGACGGGCCGGCCACCGAGTTCTACTACAACGGCAAGACGATGATGGCGCTGTCGCCGCAGGACGACTACGTCGCCGTCTCCGACGCACCGCCCACCATCGACGCGATGCTGAAATTCGCCTACCAGACGGCGGCGATCACCTTCCCGTTCGACGACGTCATCTCGTCCGATCCCTACGCGGAGCTGAGCCCGGACCTGAAGCTCGCCTTCGTCGTCGGCCAGTCGCACGTCGTCGGCAACACGGTCACCGACATCGTCGCCATCGCCAGCGAGATGGCGCAGGCACAGATCTGGATCGGCGCCGAGGACAAGCTGCCGCGCATGATCCACGTCATCTATTTCAACGAGCCGGGCAACTTCCGGCACGTGGTCGAGTTCTCCGACTGGAAGCTCAACGTCGATCCGCCGGCCGGGTCCTTCACCTCGGCACGCCTCGCGACGGCCAAGCGCATCAAGTTCGCCAGCCCCGACGCCGGGCTTGCCGCGCCCGCATCGGCCGCGCCCGCACCGGCCGCACCCGCCGCCGCGCCGCAGAAGAAGTAGGAGGGGATCATGAAGAAGATAATCGCGGGCCTCGCCGGCTTCCTGGGCGTGGCGCTCCTCTCGCAGACGGCGGACGCCTGGTATCACCGCGGCTATTACGGCACTGCCTCGGGCGGCGGTGGCTCGTGGAGCGCGCATGGCTGGCGCGGCGGATCGGCATCCGGCGGTGGCGGCTCGTGGAGCGCGACCGGCTATCGCGGCGGCACCGCGTCGGGCGGCGGCGGCTCGTGGAATGCACACGGCGTCAACGGCGGGTCGGCTTCCGGCTACCACTACAACGGCAACTACACTTACAACGGCAGCTACTACGGCGCCTACCATCCGCCCGTGGTCGTGAACTCCTACGCCCCCGGCTGCTACAACTGCGGCGGCTGGAACACGGGCGCCGCCGCGGCCGGCGCCGTCGCCGGCCTCGCCACCGGCATGGTCGCGGGCGCAGCCATCGCGGGCGCGGCGAACGCGAACGCCGCCGCCAGCGCCCCGCCACCGCCGCCTCCACCGCCGGTGCCGCCCGTGAACACGGTCTATGCCGCCCTGCCCGGCAACTGCGTCTACAGGCCGGTGTCCTCGGTCAACTACTACGAGTGCGGCAACTTCTGGGTCGAGCCCTCGTTCGGCGCCAACGGCGTCTATTATCGCGTCGTGACCGCGCCCTGAGGGCGACCGGCCGCTGCGTCCGCGACGACGATCGCGCCGTCCCGCCGCGCGGGGCGGACGGTCGTCGCACCTGCCTCGTCTTCCCTGCCGCTTCCCCAGCCGCGAGATCCCGATGACTCCCGCCCTTTCGACCCTGCTCCGTTCCGCCTCTGTCCTGCTCGGCAGCGCCGGCGCCCTGTTCGCCTTCGCCGACGCGGCGCTGGCCGACGATTCGCGCACCTTCACCATGGTGAACGCGACCGGCCTGCCGATCCGCCAGGTCATCCTGTCGCCGCACGACCAGTCGCAGTGGGGCCCGAACCTGCTGCGCGTGCCGGTGCTGGCACCCGGCCAGTCGCACACCGTGACGGTGCCCGGCTCCTTCGCCGACTGCCTGCAGGACCTCAAGGTCGCCTTCCAGGGCAACGACGCGCAGCCGATGTGGGAATATCTCAACATCTGCAATCTGCGTCGCATCAAGCTCGTCTATGACGCCATGAGCGGCGTTCCGACCGCCTCCTACGACGAGTAGCGACGATGCCGGAATCGCCGTTCCAGCCGTTCACGGCGGCGTTGCTGGTCATCGCGACCGCCCTGGTCCAGCTCACGGGCCAGTACGTCCTCAGCCGCCAGACCGACGCGCTTCTCGTCACGCCGATGATCCGGCACGACAGCACGCGCAAGATGGTCGTCACGGTGGCGGCGATCATGGTGCTGGTCCTGGTCCATCTCAGCCAGGTCGCGATCTGGGCCGTGCGCTACTACGAATGGGGCAAGATCGGCAGCTTCGCCAACGCGCTCTATTTCTCGCTGGCGAGCTTCACCACCGTGGGCGCCAACGATCTCAGCCTGGCGCCCGACCACCGCATGGTCGGAGCCCTCGAGGCGGCGATAGGCATGCTGATGTTCGGCTGGTCGACCGCGCTCCTGGTCCGCATCATTCAGCGCACGGAGCGCAGCGACACCGGACCCTGAACCGCCGGCCCGGGCTGGCGGGGCTCGGGCAGGAACCGCGCGCCGTTGCGGCCGGCGGCGTCCCACATCAGGCGCGGATCGAAGAACTCGGCGGCGAGGATCGTGAGCAGCACGACGGCGCAGAAGGCCACCGCGCCGATGCCGGGCTGGATGGTGGCGATGGCGCCGAACTGCACCAGCGCGCCCAGCAGCGATTCCATGAAGATGTCGACCATCGACCAGCGGCCGATCCAGGCGACGATGAAATAGAGCACGGTGCGCTGGCGCAGCAGGAAGGAGGCGCGCGCCTCGGTCGTCACCAGCATCGTGGCCATCAGCATGATGGCGAGCCCGATCAGCTTGAAGATCGGCACCAGGATCGAGGCGAAGAAGACCAGCAGCGCCAGCGGATACATGCGCGAATCGACCAGCTCCTCGACGCCGCCCAGGATGGTGCTGGGCGCGCCCGCGCCCGACTGCACGACGGTGAGGACCGGATAGTAGTTGGCGGGGATGTAGAGGATGGCGCCGGCGATGACGAAGGCCCAGGTGCGGCCGAGGCTGTTGGGCTTGCGCACGTGCAGGTGCGAGCCGCAGCGCGGGCACTGTCCGTGCTCCTCGTGCGGGACGCTGAGCAGCCCGCAGCCCTCGCAGGCGATCGCGTCGGGATCGAGGCCGGGCGGATCCTCCTCGGGCACCTCGCCCCAGGTGGCGCCCAGCCGCTCGATGCCCTGCCACACGGCCTCGCGGTCGAGCGCGACGTCGGCCCACAGCGCCACCACCGTCAGCAGGCCGAGCGCGTAGACCGCCGGGCCGACCTGCATCGTGACGAGGTCGCCGAGCTTGGTGAAGGCCACGAACACGCCCAGCAGCAGCACCTCCATCATCGCCCAGATGCTCATCTTGCGCGCGAACAGGAACACCGGTGCCATGGCGGGCGCCCGCACGCCGAGCCGCAGCGCGCCCAGCACGTAGATCATGCCCAGGAACTTGGCGAGCGGCGCCAGCGCGCTGGTGAAGCCGACCGCCAGCGCCAGCGGCCACAGCCCCTGGTGCACCAGCTCCAGCGGCCCCGAGATCAGCGTCGTGTCGTGCACGATGCCGGCGGTCGAGACGCGCATCAGCATCCCCAGCCAGACGACCGCGAACAGCACCAGGGAGGCGAAATAGAGGGCAAGCGGCCGGTCGAGCCCGCCGCTGGCGCGGCGCCGCAGCGTGGTGCCGCAGCGGACGCAGCGCGCCCGCATGCCCGGATCCAGCGTCGGCACGATCTGGCGCTGGCCGCAGCCGACGCATTCGTGCACCTGGTGCCGCGTTCCCGGCGGCGGATGGGCCGCGAGGGCCGCCCGCGCGGCCGCGCGCGCTGCAGTCCTGGCCGCGCCCTTGTTTGCGGGCGCCGCGCCGGCCCGCGCCGGCCCCTGCCCTATCGAACCGGGCTGCGGCTGCAGCGGCCGGGTCACGCCCGCAGCATCTCGGCGACGCCGTTGGTCAGCTCGGCCACGGCCTCGCTGCTGGCGGCGACCTGGCCCGCCACGGTCGCGGTCGGCGGCGTCTTGGTGATCTGGAAGTTGCGCGACACGGTGCGGCGCGGCCGCTCGAACTGCACCGCCGCCTGCGCGATCAGCACCAGCTGGCCCTGGCCGTCGAGGTCGAGGCGCTGGACGTTGATGCCGACCACGGCGTTGGCGTCGGGCGAGATCGCGCCGCCCTCGGCATAGACGTTGGAGCCCGTCAGGCGCTGGGAAAGGCCGAGCACGATGACGCGGCCCAGCATGCTGCCCAGCCCCTCGCCCCACCAGTCGTTGGCCATCACGCCGAGCTTGTAGTCCTCCGACGAGCGCACGACCTCCTTGCGGTCGAGATAGCTCGCGAGCCCGATGTCGCGGACCTGCACGTTGCGCGGCCCCGGTCCCAGCACCGGGCCGGGCTTCATCTGGATCGTGTAGAGCACCGGCTCGGGCGAGGACGAGCAGGCGGCGGCGAGCGACGGCAGCGCCAGGGGAAGCGCCAGGCCGGCGAGGCGCCGGCGGGAGATCTGCATCGGCTTCATTCCTTGCCCACTCATTCCTTACCGGTGTTGGTGCGGCCCTTGATCAGCGCTTCCGGATGGCGCGCCAGCAGGTCGGCCAGCGCCCGGAACGAGCGCGCCATCTCGTTGAGCTGCGGCAGCAGCCGGTCGAGCTCGCGGCTGAAGCGGGAGTCGCCGCCATAGGCGCTGTTGACCGAGCCGACGAGCTTGTTGATGCGCGCCAGCGCCTCCTCGAGCTGGTTGGCCATCTCCGGCAGCTTGTCGAGCGCCGGACCGGCCTTGGTGTCGAGGCGGCGGGTGAAGGCCTGGACGTCCTTCATCGAGGCGTCGAGCGAGGCCAGCGTCTGCTTGATCTCGGGGCCGTTGAGCGTCTGCGACAGCCCCTTGCTCGCCGAGGTGATGTTGGCGCCGATGGACGCGAAGTCGATGCTGTTGATCTTGGCGAGCAGCTCGCCGGCGCCGCGCGTGATGCTCTCGAAGCCGCCGGCATTGCTCGACGGCACGACGAACACGTCGCCCTCCCGCCCCAGTTCGGCGGGCGCTGCGTCGGGCATCATCTCGATGGCGATGAGCTTCTTGCCCGTGAGCAGGTTGGCCGACTGCAGCGTGGCGCGGAAGCCGCGCTTGACCATCTCCGCCGCGACGGCGCCCGGCGGCACGGCCATGTGGGCGGTGACGTTGGAGATGCGGTCGGCCTCGACGATGTAGTGGACCGGGGCGATGATCTTGTCGAGCTTGGGATCGTATTCGAGCCCGACCCGCGTCACCTCGCCGATCTTGAGCCCGTGCAGGGTCACGTCGGCGCCCGGATCGAGGCCGGCGACCGAGCCCTCGAAGGTCGACATCAGGTGGATGTGCCGGCCGAAACCGGCCCCGATGGCGGCGTCGTGGCTGGCATAGAGCTGGAACTCGGCGTCGGCCTTGGCGCGCGGCGAGGCGACGTCGACCGGTGTGTCGAAGGCGATGCCGCCCAGCAGCAGGGCCTTGACCGACTCCATCTCGACCTTGACGCCATCGACGCCGAGCTTCACCGAGATGCCCGAGGCGTTCCAGAACAGCGAATCGTCGTGCACGTAGCGATCGAAGGGCGCGCGCACGAAGGTGTGCACCGTCACGTGCCGGGCCATGTCGTGCAGGTCCCAGCCCAGCACCGTGCCGACCTCGAGATTGCGGTAGAAGACCGGCGAGCCGAGGCTGATCGAGCCGACGTTCTTGGTGTGGAGCTTGAACACCGTGCCGGGCTCGTTGGTCTGCAGGATCGGCGGATTGCGCGAGCCGGTGAAATGCCGCTCGGACGTGCCCGGCTGCGTCGAGGGCAGCATGCCGATGTAGGATCCCGACAGCAGCGTATCGAGGCCGGACACGCGGCCGGCGAAGAGCTGCGGCTTCACGACCCAGAAGACCGTCTTGTCGGTGAGCAGCCGCTCGGCCTCGCGCGTCGTCTGCACGGTGACGATCACCTGCGACAGGTCGTCGGAGATGGCGATCGACTGCACCGTCCCCATCGTCACGTCCTTGTACTTGAGCTGCGACTGGCCGGCCTGCAGCCCCTGGGCGGAATCGAAGGTGATGGTGATGGTCGGGCCGCGCTTGGACAGCGTGTTCCAGGCCAGCCACGCCGCGATCAGGGCGGTGAGCAGCGGCACGATCCACACGAGGGGAATGCGGCGCCCCTTCTGACGGACTGCCGTCGGCAGTTCTGGCACCGATGTCATCGACTTGCTTTCCCCCGCATACTCGACCGCAGCAGTCTCACAATTCGCTCCCGCACTGAAGCTTTTTTTAGCAGTCAAACCATGAAGCGGGAATGACCTGCCGCGACATTCGGCACGACCGCCGGTCCCACCACCACCGCCTCAGGCCCCTCGCCCCCGTCTGCGGGGGAGAGGTGGGGTGAGGGGACATGACGGATGCCGGCCACGGTGACCGTCGCCAGCCTTCCCACTCCCGCGGGACGCTTCCGATGCCGATGGCACAAGGCTTTCCCGCCCTTCTTCCCAGCCTTCCGCCCCTCCCCCTCGGCGACAAGCCGGAAC
>JAFEFG010000093.1 GCA_018240685.1 Pseudomonadota bacterium
CATCCGGATCGTAGGAAGTATCCGCCACGAACGCCGCCAGTTCCCGGGCGACGGCGTCGGGCGACGGAAGCGCCGCTTCGGTCAGCGTCAGGACCTGCCCTGCCCGCGCCGACCGGATCATGGTCACTGCCGTGCTCTCGGCATGGAGCATCGCGAAGACGGGCCGCCGGGAAAGCATGCCCTGAAACACCTTCGAGGGCGTGTAGTGGCGTTCCGTCGATCCCAGCACGAGGACGGCATCGCACTTGCCGAGGTGGTTGAGCGTGTCGACATAGCCGATCCGGTTGGGATGTTCAGTGATCATCTCCTCGACACCCTTCTGCCGGGCGCGGGGAAGGACCTGATAGCCGTTCGGATCGTCGGGCGAGGTGCCGGTCCCCACGAAATGCACGCGCAGCCGAGAGGCAGCCGCCGGAGCCGTCCCACGCAGGGCGCGCAATCCATCCAGGAATGCATCGAGGACGACGAACCCCGCCGGCAACAGCGCGCCGGCATAGATCATGTGAAAATGCCCATCGGCCGGATCGAACAGGAAGGGCGGCCGATCGAGCGCCCGGACCGCTTCGAAATCCTCCGGCGCGCTGCCCATCGGCATGAAGGCCGTGATGGCGTTGCGGGCAACCTCCGGATTGCGCTTCAGCATGCCCTCGGCGTAACCCGGCGCCATGCCGGTGATGAGCGCGGCGCCGCGCACGGCCCAGGGTTCCAGCAGGCAGGCAAGACGATAGGAAGCCCAGGCCTTGGTGAAGGGACGATCGACGCCCGGCCACCGGTTGACCCACGGATCCTGGTAGTCGATGCCGAAAGGCAGGCCGTAACGCCCGTGGATGAGCCGTCCGACCGGGGCCAGGAAATTCGACGGGATGGTCACCAGCACAAAATCGATCTCATGCTTCCTGGCGAGCCCGGCCAGGACCTCGTAGCAGCCCCGGAAGGCGCGTATGCCAATGTCACCGACAAGGCGGACCGGGCGATTGGAGAAGGTCGGCGCATGGATGACCCGCAGATCCGGCGCCACCAGGCGCTCCAGGTCCGGATCCGGCCGCTCCTCGTAGCAGGCGGGGTCCCCCGTCACCACGATCGGCGTCCATCCGAACTCCGGCAGATAGCGCGACCAGAGACGCGCCCGCTGCGCACCGACGAGGTTGCTGGGAACGAAGTGTCCGCTGACGAGGGCGACCGTCTTGGTCACGCCACCCCCAAGCCGTCACGGACCTGGTGATAGAGCTCGAGATAGCGATTCACCACGACATCGGGCGAATACTCTTCCTCCGCCCGCCGCCGGCAGTTGGCGCGGTCGATCGTGTGCAGCTTCTCGACCGCTTCGCAGCCTTCCTCGATGGAGTTTATGAGGAAGCCGTCGATCCCCTGCCGGACGATCTCGGGCAGGGAGCCGCGCGGACAGGAGACCACCGGCGTGCCGCAGGCCAGCGCCTCCGCGAAGACGATCCCGAACGGCTCGTTCCACTGGATCGGAACGACCATCCCGAGCGCCTGCCCGAGCAGCTTGTTCTTCTGGGCGTCGTCGACGGGGCCGACATACTCGATCCTGTCACGGCCGATCCAGGGCTCGATCTCCCGCTTCCAGTACTCGCCTTCCGAACCGCTGTCGGCGTGGTTGCCCGCGATCAGGAGTCGCCGCTTGGTGCGGCGTGCGATCTCGATGGCCCAGTGAGCGCCCTTGATGCTCTCGACGCGGCTCAGGAAGACCAGCGGCGCATCGGCGGGAACCGATGGACTGAACTTGAGCGCTTCCATCTCGGCGAAGTTCGGGATGCCGAGCCACGTCCCGCCAACTTTGCGGCCGCAGGACGCGATGTACTCACTGCAGCCCGTGAAGGTGAGGACGCGGGGGGCAGCGAGATTCACGGCAAGGCTGACGGCCCGCGGAGTCGGATCCCGCTCATAGGTCATGATGATCGGGGTGCGGCCACGCAGGTGGAGCGTCAGATAAGCGATGCGCGAGAAGCTGTGAACGACATCGGGCCGGAAGGCCCGGATCGCCTTGCCGAGGGTCAGGGCGTTGCGAACGGTGTCGAGGCGGGCCTGCGACCTGAGGCCCGGCCACGGATAGAAGGCATCGACAGGGCATGAGGATCCGGGTTTGGCGACCAGACAGATCTCATGTCCCCTCGCCTTCAGGCCTCGCGCGAGACCGTCGACGATGCGTTCGATGCCCCCGTAGAGCCGCGGGGGAACTTCGATCTCCGGATCGGCGGTAAGGAGAATGCGCATTAGCGGACCGCTTCCCTGTCAGATGGACTGGAGCCGTGGCCGCCGCCGCTGAACGCGGCGTCGACGGCGTCGACCAATATCCTCTTCTCGACATCCCAGTTGTATCGCGTGCGACCCAGCTCCCAGGCTGCAGCCTTGGCCGCGGCGAGCACGCCAGGAGAACTGGCCAGACCATCGAGCATTCGCGCAATCCCGTCCGGATCGTCGAGGGAAACGAGGCGCGCCGCCACGCCGAGATCGGGCGCCAGGACCTGCTGGGCCGGCGTGTCGCTCATCATCACCGGCACCCCTGCCAGGAGATAGGTGAAGATCTTGTTCGTGAGGCAGATGCGCCGATTCTCCGTGACGGGCATCTCGAGCGACAGGCCGAGATCGTACGGCGCCGACAGGCGCACCATCTCCTCGGGCGCCGCCATCGCGAGAAGGGTCACGCGGTCTCCCACACCGAGATCGCGGGCCAGGGCAAGCAAGGCATCGCCGTGGCCCCACCGATTGCTGCCCCGTATGTCGAGCGTGACGTGCGCCCGGGCGCGGGCGATTGCCTGGACAAAGGCCTGAAGCCCGCGATCGAGACCGATTGTCTGCGAGAACCAGTAAGCGCGCAGCGTTCCGGAGGCGTGCGGCCTGATGGCCTGCTCCCCGGACGACGCCCCCAACGGCGCCATGTCCATCGGGAATACGTTCAGCACCGTCTTGGGCGCAACGCCGTACTTGGCGGCATAAGCCTTGCCGATCAGCGGCGACGCCGCCGTCATATAGGCGCAGCGCGGCAGGCAGGCGGACTCGATCCGCTCGACGAGCATGCTTTGGAACCGGTCGGCCGGACTGTCGGTCCCCTCCCCGGAATGGAAGTCCTCGGCGTCGAAGCCCAGCAATCCGCCATGGCGTCGAGCGGCCTCGGCCGCCGCGGGAAGAGCGGGCACATAGTGCGCGATATAGAGGTCGGCCTTGACGGTGCGAATCTCACGCCGCAAGGCGCCGCCTGGGCCGCCATAGGCGTCGGTGGCGACACGGAGGGGAATGCGTGCGCCCATCGACGCCAGCATCCGCGCGGACAGACGTGCCGCGGCGGTCGTGTATCTCTCGCTCCTGAGCCGCGCCACGCGCCGTGCCGTCCATCGCGCCCCGGCTGCGATCCGGTCGTCGAATGGCCGCAGCGTCTCCGTGTAGTCGCAGAAGACGGTCGTCACCGAATATCCCGCCTCCTGCAGCGCATCGGCTTCCTTGACCAGTCGGGGGTTGGACGCGAGGTTGCCCGTACTGACGATGCATACCGAGCGCGTCATCCGCCTACTGCCCCAGGCGATCGTCGGAATGCAGATCCGGCAACTCGGAAGCCGATAGCCGCTCGAACTGGATCGGCGTGTTGGACCTCAGCGCCAGAGGCCCGAATCCCAGGTCCTGCCGGAAATCGAATCCCAGCTCGCCCGGATTGCAGGCATTGACGAAGAACTGCAATGCGCCGTCGACCTGGTGATCGACCACGATCGCCGTGCTCGTCGTCCGCAGGTCGATGGTATAGCCGCCCGCCGCCAGAAACAGCGGATCGAGCGACAGGACACACTGATAGCGCCCCGCCTTGGTCGGCAGCGGCACGTTGCTGAACGTCGCCGACGAGTAGTAGCCGACCGGCACGTTGTGCTGATCGCGAAGGATGACGATCAGGGACATGCCGGGCATGCCCGTCGTCTCGACGACGACTTCCAGCCGAAGCGGCGTGCCGGGCGAGAAAAGCTCGGTCGGCGTGTCGTTCCTGTCGAGGAGTCGGGCCGAGATCAGCGTCGCGTCCTTGCCCCGCCCCCAATGGCGTACCTTGCCCGTCTTTCCCAACGAAGCCGTGTAATGCGCGAGGCCTGCCTCGACCGGTCCGTCGAAGGTCATCCTGCCCCCCTCGAGCACGATGCTGCGCCGGGTGAGCGCTGTCACGGCCGCGAAGTTGTGACTGACGAACAGGACCGTGCGCCCGCTGTCAGCGACCTCGGACATGCGGTTGATGCAACGCGACTGGAATTCCGCGTCGCCGACGGACAGGACCTCGTCGACCACCAGGATCTCCGCATCGAGATGGGCGGCGACTGCGAAGGCCAGCCTGACATACATGCCAACGGAATAGCGCTTGACCGGCGTATCGATGAACTTGGCGACGCCGGAGAAATCGACGATCTCGTCGAACCGGCGCCGCATTTCGTTCCGGCTCATGCCGAGAATGGCGCCGTTGAGGAAGATGTTCTCGCGACCGCTCAACTCGGGATGAAAGCCCGTGCCGACCTCGAGAAGGCTGTTCACCCGGCCGTTGATCTCGACGCGCCCGAGCGTTGGCTCGGTGATGCGCGACAGAACCTTCAGGAGGGTCGACTTGCCGGCGCCGTTGTGCCCGATGATGCTCACCAGTTCGCCGCGCTTGATCTCGAAATTGAGATCGCGCAGGGCCCAGAATTCCTCGGTCTGGCCCACGGTATTGGCCACGCGCCCCTTGAAGAAGTCCGCGCTCTTGCGCATGAGCGTGCGGACGCCGCTGGTCATGGCCTCGCGCAACAGGCTGTCGCGCTCGACCTTGTGGCCTATGATGAATTTCTTGCTGAGGCCTTCTGCGCGGATAACGATATCGCTCATGTCAGATCATGTCCGCAAAGCCGCGCTCGATCCGCCGGAAGGTCCGGATCCCCAACCAGAGGAAGAACGCGGTCACTGCCAGGCTCAGGATGAAGCCGGGTAAATAGATAGGGCTCTCGCCGCCGACGATGCACCAGCGAAAGCCGTCGATGATGCCGACCATCGGATTGAGATTGTAGAGAAGGCGCCATTGCTCGGGCACGACGGAACTGGGGAATCCCACCGGCGACACGTACAGACCGAACTGCAGCACGAAGGGGATGACGAAACGAAAGTCGCGATACTTGACCACGACCGCCGCGGCCCAGATCGCCGGCCCCAGGCTCGCCAGGAGCGCGAGGATCAGGAAAAGGGGCAGCAGCAGGATCTGCCAGTGCGGCAGGACCGCATACCAGATCATCAGGCCGGCGAGGATGGAAAGGCTGACTGCGAAGTCGATGATGACGACGAGAACCGTCGCCAGCGGCACGATGAGACGCGGGAAATAGACCTTGCTGATCAGGTTGGAGTTGGCGATCACACTCGCCGATGCCTCCCCCAGCACGGACGAGAACAAGGTCCACGGCAGCAAACCGCCGATCACGACGATCGCGTATGGCACGTTGGCGTTGCTCTGGACCTTGGCGATATGGCCGAAGACGACGGTGAAGACGACCATCGTCAGGAACGGCCGGATGAAGGCCCAGGCGATGCCCACTGCCGTCTGCTTGTAGCGGACGGACACGTCGCGCCAGGCGAGGATGAGCAGCAGCTCGCGATAACGCCACAGATCCTGCCAGTACTGCCGGTCGGCCCGGCCCGCCTCCAGGACCAAATGTGTTGAAGAAGGACGATCAAGAGAACTCATGCTGCCCCTTCATACGACGCGGGTGGGCCATCAGGCGAGACAGGAGTCGCTTCGCGGCGGTCGCGAATCGATCGCGCCGGTAGGGTGCAACAGCCTCCGGATCGGCCCTGCCCATCGCCAACAGCCGGACGATCGCCTGCTCGAGCGCCTTTCCGTCGCCGGAATCGACGAGCACGCCGATCTGCTCGCCGGGAACGGCGTCGCCGCTTCCACCGCCGACTCCTCCTACGACCCGCAGGCCGCAGGCCGCCGCCTCGAGATAGACGATCCCGAACCCTTCCTTCGTGCTCGGCATCACGTACAGATCGGCGGACCGGTAGAGGTCCGGCAGATCGGCTTCCGGTATGTAACCCACGAACCGCACCGCCGCAGACTCTCCCGCGAGCTCGGCGGCCCGCGCCTCCAGCCGGGCTCGGTCATCCCCATCACCGGCGACGACATGGACCAGCGTCGGGAACCTCGCCCTCAGCGCCGGCAAGGCGGCGAAGACCTGCTCATGGCCCTTGTAGCGCTCCGCCGACGACAGCCGGCCGACGGTCAACAGGACCGGCCCCGGCCCGAACCCCAGCCGTGACCGCAAAGCTTCCGAGGGTGGACCGGGCTCGAACATGTCGCGCACCGTGTCCGGCAGGACCCGCACACGCTCGGGCGCAAGACTGGCCCAGGACAAGAGCGTATGCCGCGTGGCGCGGCTGACGACGGTCACAAGATCGGCCGCCTCCACCGCTCGGCGCGAGAGCGCGCCCGGCACTTCCAGCACTTCCGCACCATGAGCCTGCAGCCACAACCGGGCGCCGAGCAACCGGGCGAGCATCCAGGCAAGCGGCACCATATAGACGTGGCCACAGAACACGGCGTCGAACGGCCGATGCCGTCGTGCCGCGAGCAGACACCTCGCAACATAGCGGAGCCTGCCGAACGCTGGCGCCTCCTGCGTCACGCCCCGCGGCAGGACGACCCCGGATGCGTCACCGTGACGGGGCGCGATAAAGCACTCGGCGCCCGCGTCCGCCAGCGCATCGAACAAATCCTGATTGTAGCGTGCGATACCGCCCTGCGCGCCGTACCCATCGGTCAGCAGGGCGAGAAGCCGCGGTGGTCGGGACATCACGCCATCCCTGCTCCGGTCCAACCCGCCTGCCATACGCGGCGCATCCAGGCCCGCGACGCCGCGGAGAAGGAAGTCCCGCCTCCCGGCCCGGCTGCCTCCCGTATCCAGTGGCCGACAGGGGTCGCGAATCCGGTCTTCGCGCGATTACGCAACGGCTCCGGCAGCGGCGGCTGCGGTACATCGGCGATCGCCGCCTTCGCCCCCGCCGCGGCAAGGATGTCGCCCGGCGGCAGCGACGCCAGGAAGAACGGATCGACATACGGGACGCGTATCTCGATCGAGTGCGCCATGCCGGCCCAATCGGAATCGCGCAGCAGCTGGTTGCGCATGTAGAGCGCGGTCTCGAGCGCCGCCACGCGGTCGAAATCCCCCAAAGGAGAGTCCGCCTTCAGTTCGTCTTCCGTGCGACCAAGCGGCACCAGCCGCCTCAGCCCCTCCTCCACGATATCCGCGTCGAGCGGTCCAGCGAGTTCCCACGGCATCAGGACACCGCGCCGCAGCAGATAGGCGCCCGCCCAGCTTCCGCCGTACTCCAGGATGCCTGCCGCCTTCGGATGCAGGCCGATTGCCGACCCGACGCCCGCGGCCAGAACGCGGCGGACCAGCGCGCCCGCGCCGGGGAGGACGCGGAGCGGCGCCAGCGCATGGACGAAGCGCGGCAGTTCCCTGAAGGAGGGATAGCCGCCGAAGCATTCGTCGGCGCCCAGGCCGCTCAATGCCACCTTGATGCCAGCCTCGTGCGCTGCCTTGGAGACGAACCAGGTATTGATGCCGTCGATGGTCGGCAGATCCATGGCGTCGAGCAGCGCCGGCAGGTCGCGTTCGAACTCGGCCCGGTTCACCGTCCGCACGATGTGGCGGGCGCCGTAGCGGGCCGCCACTTCGGCAGCGAGCGGAGTCTCGTCGTTCGCCGTGCCGCGGAATTCCTCGAACGAAAGCGTGACCGCCGAGATGTCGCGCACGCCAAGCTCAGCCATCGTCCCCAGCAGCGCCCCCGAATCGAGACCGGCCGACAGGAAGACGGCGACGGGAACATCGGCGACGAGGTGGTAGCGCACCGATTCGTGCACGGCCGCACTCAGGCGGCTTCGCGCGTCGGCAAGTGCACACGGCCTGGCCGCTCGCCGGCCGAGAGCATCCGCGACGCGATAGTAAGGCGCCGGCAGGTCGGGCCCGGTCGCGTCCACCGTCATGGTGCATCCCGCCGGCAACGAGCGGATGGACTGCCACACCGTGAAGGGTTCGGGCACGTTGCCGAACAGATGGAAGCCCACGATACCCGCCGGTTCGGGATCGCGCGAAACGGCGCCTCCGGCGAGCAGTGCCTTCGCCTGCGAGGCGAAGCGCACCGTCCAGCCATCGTCGGCGTAGTAGAGCGGCTTGATGCCGAGCGGATCGCGCGCCAGCAGCAGCGAACGCCTTGCCGCATCCCAGAGGCCAAACGCGAACATGCCGCGCAACGCCTCGACCATGGCGGGCCCGCGGTCGGCATAGAGCTGCAGCAGCACTTCGGTATCCGTCTCGGTGCGGAAGACGTGACCCTTGCGCTCCAGTTCGGCGCGCAGTTCGCGATAATTGTAGATCTCGCCGTTGAAGGTGATCGTCAGCTTCCCATCGGCGCTGTGCATCGGCTGCGCGCCGCGCTCGGAAAGATCGATGATCGCCAGCCTTCGATGAGTGAAGCCGACACGGCCATCCGGGGAGAACCAGTCGCCGCTGCCGTCAGGACCGCGCGGCGCCATGCGCTCGTTCATCCGGGCAAGCTCGCCCCGGTCAACCGCCGGCGCGACGTCAAGATAGGCGAATATGCCGGCTATTCCGCACATGGTGATGTCGGGGCGATGCCTGTGGGACGATGCGACGACGGGGATTTCAGCGCGCGCCGGTGCCGCCGAAGATCACGGCGAAGGTACGCAGCACGATCACGACATCCAGCCACAACGAGCAGTGTTTGAGGTAGTACAAGTCATACTCCAGCTTGGAACGCATCTCGTCGTGATCGTGGGCGTAGCCCTGATTGATCTGCGCCCATCCGGTGACGCCGGGGCGCACGATTCCGCGGAGCGCGAAGTGCGGGATCTCCCGGACATATTGCTGATCGAGCGTCAGCGCCTCCGGGCGCGGTCCCACCCAGCTCATGTCCCCGCGCAGGACGTTGATGAGCTGCGGCAGTTCGTCGAGCCGGCATCGGCGCAGGAAACCGCCGGTACGGGTTACGCGCGGATCCTTCGTGGCCGTGAAGCTGGGGCCCCCGGCACCGTGATACATGGTGCGGAACTTGACCATGCGGAACACCCGCCCCCGTCGCCCGACGCGCGGCTGCAGGAAGAAGATCGGACCCGGGCTGTCCAGGCGCACGACGATCGCGATGAAGGCGATCAGCGGCAGAAGCAGGGGCAGGCAGATGATCGTGAACACGATCTCGATGGCACGCCGGACGAGCAGGTACTGACGCGACGGCAGCAAGGCACCGAATTCGTTGGGCGTCAGTCCGCCCAGCGGCGTCCGGCCGGTCAGGCTCTCGAGGATGAACCGGCGATCAAGGACAGGCACGCCGGCGATGGCGGCATTCGCAAGCGCGGACAGCTGCGCCTCCGTCAGGTCGGCGCCGAGATCGGCGACAATCGCGTCGACGCGGATACCGCCGTTCTGCACATCGTCGAATTCGAGCCATTTGCAGGTGAGCTGCTCGGGCATGGCGGCGATCAGCGATGTCGGCACCACCGCATAGTGTCGCGTAAGATAGCGGGCACGAAGCTGGGCGATCGCGGCCATCCAGATCATCGCCAGCGTGCCGCTGCCGAAAAGCTGGATACGGGAATACTCGGACCGCAGCAGGACGAGGACGACGGCGATCATCGCATAGGCAAAGGTGGCGACGGGCGCCACGTAGCTGAGATTGCCCTGCAGGGTGGCCCGCGGGAAGGCATCGAGGCGACGGCCCGCGTACCAGACCATCGTATAGGCGAAGGCGGTAGCCAGGATCGTCTGCTCGGTGGCGCCGAACCCGGTCGTGAACGGCTCGCCGGTCGCATAGAATGGAACCGGCATGACAACGCAGAACAGGAACCCGCCGATCGCGTCGATCCAGGTTTCGATAAAGCGCTGGGGCGCGGAGCGGATTTCGCGGGCTCGGCCCGATGACTGCTCGGGCATCGAAGGCTCGGCCTTAACAGACATCGCTCTCCGCAAGGTCACTCCTCTCCCCGATTAGGCATGCAATAATACAGGCGCCTCGCCGGATCATCTCCCGGCATGACGTCGATCTTGTAAGAAATTTTCCTTCCCATGTCCGTGCGCCGCACGCGCACAAACTACACCATCGATGAATATATTTTATCGCGCCCGTTCCGTAAAGGGGCCCGGGCCGTGCTCGCTCGGGGCAAAGGCCTGCGCCCAGCCCATGCCCAGCAGGGCGCTGACGAAGAAGCCGATCGCCGGCATCTGCAGACTGAAATCGACCGTCGAATGGAGGATGGCGACGGCGGACGCGGCAAAGGCGGCCGCCGGAAGATAGCGATGCCGCCGCCGTCGCCATGCCGCCCGCCCGGCAATCAGCCATGGCAGCATCACCGCCGCGATGGCGATCAATCCGCCCGGAATTCCGAGTTCGAGGATCGTCTCGAGGGGCGTCGAATGCGCCTTGTCGTTCGCGATCGGGATTTGGGGCGGCTGAAGGACGGTGTAGATGTCGGCAAAGCTGCCGAGCCCCCAGCCCAGCCACGGCGACTCCCGGATCGCCTTGATCGTCGTTTCCCAGATGACGAATCGGTTGATGCTGGCCGTCTGGGGAAACAGAGAGATCTTCTGCAGCAGGACGCCGCCGGCCAGAAGAAGGAGGGCTCCGCCCCCAATGCCCGCCACCAGCATCAGCTTCGCCACCTGACGACGCGATCCCAACCGGCCGCGCGCCAGCAGCAGGGCCAGCATCGCCATGCTCACCGCCGTCGCGGCAGCTCCCGCGCGCGAGGCCGAAAGCATGAGGCCGCCGGCAAAGACCACAGCCATTGCCGCCATCACCACGCGGGGAAGCGTGATCCAGTCGAGCGGCCGGGGAATCTCGTCGTCTTCTTCTCCCCGGTTGCGGTACGATGATCGGGCTCGGCTGACGATCAGGGCGATCGCGGCGACGAGGGCCATCCCGAGAAAGCAGCCGAAGGAATTGCTGTTCACGAAGGTGCCGGACATCACGCAGCGGTCGTATTCCGGCATGTAGTCGCCTTCCTTCTTCAGGTAGCTGCCGACGAAGCACGAATGGTAGGCCGTCCCGAGGAAGCCGTAGATCGCGACCAGCAGCGCGCTCGCCATCAGGACCATCAGGAGCTGGCGCGCTCTCTTCCTGTCCACGCAGCAGGCCCGGGCCATCGCGAATATCAGGCCGCACGCCATGCATTTCAGCAGGACATCGAAGGATGCGTCGACTGCCAGCGTCGGCACCGGTGCATGGGCGTACCCCAGAGCCTTGGCCGCCCGGGCATAGAAGGCCGCGCTCGGCGTGGCCGGCGCGAAGGAGGACATCTGCAGGACGGCAATGCCGAGCATGAGGCCGAAGCAGAGGACCAGCAGCGCCAGCGGCCCTCCCTCGCCCGGCATGACGTCGAGGCCGCGGCGCGTGCCCAGGCCCAGCGCACCGGCAACCGCGAGCGCGCCGATCACGATCGCCATCGGAGCCCAGGCCCAGTCGCGGTTCCCCCCCATCGGCAAGGGCGACACCAGGAGCAGGAGGAAGAACAGGGCCACCACCAGCCCGCCGGCGCCGCGGCGCAGCAGGGCCAACGGCTGCAGACGGCGGCGACCGTCAGGCTCCTCGCCACTTGACCATCTCGTGTCGGACATCAGCGATGCATCTGTTGCAGGATCAGTTTGGTGAGTTCTTCCTGCGCACCGGGTTCGTCGCGCAGGAAGTAGCGAATGATGAGCTCATCGGCCGGCGAGTAGATCGACGCTGCGAAGAACCGGCGATCGGTGGCCCCGTGCCAGCTCTGCCTCATGTAGGCCGTCAGCTTCTCTTTCTGGGCGTCGTTGTAGTACGGCCAGCAATCCAGGATCACACGCAGCCGCGGGAACCATGTCTGCGGGATGAGGGCGGCGTAGTCGATCGACAGGAACAGCGACGGCAGCACACTGCGGGACGCGCCATCCAGGACGTCGAGCGTCGCCGCAAGGCGCAGCCAGTCGATGCCGCGCGCCGGAGCGTTCGCAAGCCCCTTCTCGAGATCGGCCTTGGCGCGGCGCAGCCAGTCCGTCCGCTCCGCCGCCGAAACGACCACCCCTTTGGTGAGGGCGGCTCCGCCCAGCAGTTCCGACCGTTCGAGATAGAGGCCGGCCACGGGATCGATGGCGATGGCGCGGCCGAGATCGGCTGCACCGGCACGCACGCGCTGCGCATCGAGGGGATGACCGAGACGCAGGTCGGAGACCACGCCGTCGGCCTTCTGTGCCTCCCAGGCGCCCCACGCGACCGGCAGCGACAGGATCAGAAGGCAGATGCCCCCGCCCGCCATCAGGGCCCGCATCAACCAAAACGGAATCGTAGACAGGCTACTCCCCCAAACTTGCATCATACTCCAGCGCTCCGCTCGCTGGATGTCAAAGGATTACGCCGCGACTCTCCTCGGAATGGTGCGTGCGGATCCGATCATGTCTCGCCACCGTGACGGTTGCGGTCGCAGCGCCGCTAGGTTCCGAACACGCGCAGCCAGGCCGAGCTCGGGAAATGCTTTCCTTCGCGGGTCGCCAGGCCGTCGACCTGGCCGTTCGGCTCGTACTTGGGCAGGAGCGTCCGCAGCCGCTCCGGCCGCGCATAGTGCACCATGCTCAGGCAGGCTTCGAGATGGAAGCGCGCATTGCCGGTCAGGAACGCATAGAGCAGCGTGCTCTCCTGCGGGAACAGGAGGTCGCTCTCCAGCACGCCGCGCGTATAGTCGTACGGGAAGTAGATGTCGTGAAAATGAACCCACACGCCGTCGCGCAGCCTCGGCAGCACCTCGTGGATGATGTAGTTCACCTCGCTGCCCGGTTTCACGGCATGGGTCGAGTCGACGAACAGCAGGTCGCCCGGCCCGAGATCGGCGATGAGGTCGAAATCCACGAGCTGCGCCGGCTGGGCGATGAGCCGGATCTGGGCCTTCGCCTCGGCGTCGCGCAGATAGTCGCTGGGATAGGGCTCGATGCAGGTCACCTCCGGCTTGTAGCCCGCCCGTTCGGCCGCCATCAGCATCACGGCCGTGCTGACGCCACAACCGATCTGCGTGATGCGGGCCGGCTTGCAGGTCGCCACGAACGCGAACAGAACGTCGGCCTCGATCTCCCCGTAGCCGCCGTCGCCGCCGCCGCCCGAGATGGCGGCGCTATGGACCGACTGCGACGCGAGGCGCTCCGCATGCGGGCCGATCCACTCGCCCAGCAGGTCAGCCTGCTTGTCGACGCTGCGCTGGGCGATACCGTACATGCTGCGCGGCCGGCGCCAGTCGGAACGGCGTTCGAGATCGTCGAGGTTGGGGATGCAGGAATAGTAGTGTTCGGGCAGGACGTTGACGCCCGTCCGCTGCAGCAACCGGAACGCGCGATGCCATCCGTCCTTGAGGAAGGTCTTGAACGCCCGCCTGTCCATGCCGCCAGCCCCCTGCCCGTCCCGATCCGCTTCTAGCCTGCGCCGCCGCGAAGGACAAACATCGTCCGGCTCATGTCTCCTCCGCCCCGCTCCATCCGAACCGGGCGAGACCGCGGCGGCCCTCGGGTGTGACGGTGTAGATTCCACGCTCCACGCGCTCGAACCAGCCATAGACGTCATCGCGCAGGATCGCACCGGCATTGGGCGCGTCACAGGCCGTCCGCACGGCGGCTGCCTTCATCGGACCGTTTTCCGCCAGCAGGGCCGCGCAGCGCAGCGCCGCCTGGCGATAGGCCGTCATCACCGGCACCTTGGTCGAGGAGCCGCCGCGATTGGGATCGCCGACGCGGCGCGCATGCTCGCCCAGCAGCCGGCCGACCTTGCGCTTGTTCTTGCGCGGCACATAGGGGAGCGGATCGAGCACGACGTCGACGCGGGAGGCCGCGACGACCATCAGGCCAAGCCCCAGGCGCCGGCAGAGCTTCTTCACGTCACGCATGTTCTTGGGCCAGGTCCCGACAGCCAGATACACCGTGTCGCTGAGCGTGAGCCGGTTCACGCCCTGCAGCACCAGCCCGAGCCCGAACGCCTTCTTCAACTCGACGATCACCGGCGCTTCGCCGACGCGCACGCCCACCACGTCGCAGCCGCGGACCTCGCCCTTCACACTGTAGCCCTGGCCTTCGAGCAGCGCCTTCACGGGCGCATAAAGGTCGCTTTCCAACGACATGCGTCGGCACCGTATCATGCTAAGAGGACGCAAATCTCAGGGGATAAAGACCACAGATGACCGATTTGCTGGATCAGGGCGCCGCCGCGATCGCCCATGCCGTGCGCGCGGGAAGGACGAAGGCGCGCGACGTCGCGGAGATGGCGATCGCGCGGGTCGAGGGGCGCAATCCCGCGCTCACCGCCATCGTCGATTTCGATCCGGGTGAAGCGCGCGCGGCGGCAGATGCCGTCGACGCCCGCCGCAAGCAGGGCTTCGACGGCCCGATCCTCGGCGTGCCCTACACCGTGAAGGACACGACCTGGGTCGCCGGCCGCCGCGTCACCAACGGTTCGCTGCTCTACAAGGATTTCATCCCCCAACGCGACGCAGTGGCGGTCGAGCGGCTGAAAAAGGCGGGCGGTGTCTTCCTCGGCATGACCAACACGCCGGAAATGGCGGCCAAGGGGCACACCGAGAACAAGGTCTACGGCCCCACGCGTCATCCGCTCAATCCTGCCCTCACACCCGGCGGCTCGTCGGGCGGCGCGGCCGCCGCGCTGGCGGCCGGCTTCTCGCCGATCGCGCTGGGCACCGACGGCGGCGGGTCGGGACGCCGGCCCGCTTCCCATTGCGGCGTCGTCGGTCTCAAGACATCGGCCGGCGCGATCCCCAACCCGTTCGGCTTCGGAGGCGCCTATGGGCCGCTCTATGGCGTCACGGCACCGATGGGGCGGACGGTCGCCGACGCCAAGGTCGCCTTCGAGGTGATGGCCGGCCCCGATCCGCACGATCCGCACTCGGTTGCCACGCTGGACGTTCCCCCGCCCAGCCAGCCGCGCATCGCCTTCAGCCCGCGCCTCGGCCTCGGCGTGGCGGTCGACCCGGACGTGATGTCGGCCGTCGAGGCCGCCGTCGAAAGGCTGCGCGGCGCCGGCTGGCGCATCGAGGCCGCCGACATCGCCTGGCCCGACGACACCAACGAGGCGGCCTTCGGCGCCGTGAACGCCGCGGCAAGCGCGCTGCTCTATGGCGGCCTCGAGGAGCAGGACAAGGACCTGTTCGGCGACAACGTCACGGCGCTGATCGCGCGTGGCCGCACGCTGCCGGGCACCGAGGTGGTCGCGGCCTTCCGCTTCGCCGATGCCTGTGCCCGCGCCGTCGCGCAGTTCTTCACCGCCTACGACTATCTGATCACGCCCACGACGGCCTGCGTCTCCTGGCCGGTCGAACAGGTCTACCCGAAGCTGATCGAGAATCGCGAGGTCGGGCCGCGTGGCCACGCCGTTTTCACGCCGCTCTTCAATCTCGCCCTCGTGCCCGGCATCTCGGTTCCCTGCGGCTGCGGCCGCGACGGCCTGCCGGTCGGCCTGCAGATCGTGGCGCCGCGCCTGCACGACCGACCGCTGCTGGCGATGGCGCAGCGCGCCGAGACGGTGTTGCGGGGGTAGCGCCGTCGCCGTCCTCGTCAGGACATCAGCCTGCCGACGCCGAAACCGGCAGCGGCAGATGCCTGTCGAGCCAGGCCTCGACGATCCGCTCCGCCGCGCCGCGACTGCGCGAGATGCCAAAGCGCGGGCTCGCCTCGACCAGCAGCACGGACTTCATGTCAGCGCCTTGCCGAAATGCAACGCTGTCGAGAGCATCCCCCAGCGGAAGTAGAATCGCTGGCCGAAGGCATTGTCGAGGCCCGTATCGAGTGTCATCCAGGGATGCCCCTTGCCTTTCGAAATCCGTGCGACCTCATCCAGCAGGCGGGCGCCGAGACCGCCGCGGCGCTCGCTGTCGAGCACGACCAGATCGTCGACATAGACGAAGCGGCCGCGGATCAGGTTCTCCTGCAGACGGTAGCCGGCCGCACCGACGGCCCGGCCCTCCCGCCAGGCCGCCAGCAGCCGATAGCCCTGTCGGCGCTGGCGCTGCACGCGCGTGCAGAGTTCGGCAGCGTCGGCGAGACGCGGCCTGAGCTGGTGCAGGACCGGAAAGCAGGCCGCAATATCGTCGTCGCTCGCGGCGTGGCGCAGGTCGACACCGCTCATGCCGCTTCGGCCTTGGCGATGGTCTGTTCGGAATACAGGCCAACGGCGTAACGGTTCCACAGATTGATCATGCCGATCAGGATGGTGAGATCGACGATCTCCTTGTCGGAGAAATGCGCGCGCAGCGGCCCGTAGTCCGGCTGCGCGCTGCCGCGCTGGGCCATCGACGTCAGGGTTTCCGTCCAGGCCAGGGCGGCCTTCTCCGCCGGCGTATAGAGGGACGACTCGCGCCAGGCATTGAGCAGATAGAGCCGCTCCTCGGTCTCGCCGTGCTTGCGGGCATCCTTGCTGTGCATGGCGAGGCAGTAGGCGCAGCCGTTGATCTGCGAGGCGCGCATCTTCACGAGCTCGATGAGGCTGAAGGGCAGGCCGCAGGCGCGGACGTAGGTCTCGACGCCGCGCAGCGCCGCATAGCCTTCGGGCGCGACCTGGGGGGCGGAAATGGGATTGGTCTGCATGATCACTCCTTCTCTGGACCACCAGGAAATGGCACCGTAATGGCCTATATGGATGAGCCAAGATTTGCGAAAATGACCAGGCCATGGCCCGCACCCGCAGACCGCTCGCCGCCCCGCTTTCGCGCTCCTCTCTCCCCTTGCAGGAGCAGCTCTATCGACGGATCCGCGACGCGATCACCGAAGGACGTCTTGTCCCCGGCGAGCGGCTGCCGGCGGTCCGCACGCTGGCGAGCGACCTCGGCGTCGCCCGCGGCACCGCCGAAAGCGCCTATTCCCGTCTGGCCAGCGAAGGCTATCTGGTCGCGCAGGGCCCGGCCGGCACGATCGTCTCGCCGTCCCTGCGGATCGAGATGCTGCACCGGCCCGCGCCGCTCAAGGACACGAGTTGGAAGACCGATCGCGGCGTCCGCGAGCCGTTGCCCTTCCAACTCGGCCTTCCCGCGCTCGATATGTTCCCGCGCGCGCTCTGGGCGCGCCTGACCGCAAGGGCCGCGCGCCGTCTCTCGGGTGCCCTGCTCGCCTACCAGGATGCCATGGGCTTTTCCGACCTGCGTGAGGCAATCGCTTCCTATCTTGCCGTTTCGCGCGGTGTCCGCTGCCAGCCGGGGCAGGTCGTCATCACCGGCGGCTATCAGGCAGGTCTTGAGCTGATCGCCCGACTGCTTCTCCGCCCTGGTGACGAGGTGTGGTTCGAGGAGCCCGGCTATTTCCTGGCGCGGCAGGAACTGCAGGCCGCCGGGCTCGCGCTGCGCCCCGTCCCGGTCGACGACGAAGGCCTCGACGTCGAAGCGGCGCTCCGCATCGCGCCTCGCGTGAGGCTGGCTGTCGTGACGCCAGCCCACCAGAGCCCGCTCGGGGTCGCGCTCTCGCTCGCGCGCCGCCAGGCTCTTCTCGCCTGGGCGGCGGAGACAGGCGCCTGGATCGTCGAGGACGACTACGACGGCGAATTCCACTATGTCGGCCGCAAGCTGCCGGCGCTGAAAAGCCTCGATGCCGCCGATCGCGTCATCTATGCCGGCAGCTTCAGCAAGACGCTCTTCCCGTCCCTTCGCCTCGGCTATCTGGTCCTACCCAACGTGCTGGTGCGCACCCTGGAAGAAGCCAAGCGCAAAGCCTTCCACGGCGAACCGGTGCTGGAGCAGATGGTGACGGCGGACTTCCTGGCCGGCGGGCATTTCGGCCGCCATCTCAGGCGCATGCGCTCCCTCTATTCGACCCGCCGGGACGCCTTGGTGCGCGCGCTCGCCGACACCTTCGGGGCTGGAATCGACATCGCGGGCCATCGCGGCGGCCTGGCGCTTCTGGCCCGCTTCCCGAATGGCGACAGCGACGTGGTGCTCGCCCGGAGCGCCGCGGCGCACGGCCTCGCGCCGACAGCCCTTTCGAGCCAGTATCTCGGCCGCCCCCGCGCGCAGGGCCTGCTCCTCAGTTTCACCAATATTCCGGAAGAACAGTCCCGACGGATGGCACGGGTGCTCCATCAGGCGTTGGCGGATCACCTGCCGCGGCGATAGCCCGCATCTCCGCCCGGCACCGTCGCCAGCACCTTTCGGGCGATCTTTCGGGCCGGTTCCGCCGGAACCCCCAGTCCGCGCAGCACCATCGCCGTGATCGCGGTGCCGTGTCGGGGCGGCGCGAGCCCGAGCGCGATGCTGCGCATGCCCTGCATGACGGATCCGCACACGAGATCGAGGGCTGCCGTCTCGCTTTCGATCTCGATCTCCTTCTGGCGCACGCCACGCCGGACGTCGGCCCGCACATAGGCGCCGACCGTCTCCAGGAAGGCCGGTGTCGCCGCCGCGACGTCGAGCAGCATCAACGCCCAGTCCGGGCTCTGCTTCGCGAGCCAGAGATAATGCTGGCATCCCATCGCCACGCGCTCGACGCCTCGGCTCAGCGAATCGCGGCGCGCCGAGCTGCGCTCCTGCATCGTCTGCGCAATGGCGATCGCAACCGCGGCCACGATATCGGCCTTGGCGTCGAAGTGATTGTAGAGAGTGCCGGTCGTCATCCCGGCCTCGGCAGCGATCTCCTGCATGGTTGCAGCCGCAAAACCGCGCGACGAGAAGACCCGCACGGCGGCGTCGATCAGGGCGAGTCGCGTGCGCTCGCGTTTGCGCAGTCGCGGCCGTTCCGGTTCCGCCGCCCCCGCCAGGAACCTGGGCAGCGGCGTCAAAGGATTATTTTTGCCACTTTTGTGCAATTTTATATGGCCATTCTAATTTTGAAAGACTAGCTGTACCCGATAAGGGAAAGGGAGGCATCACCGATGGTGAACGCCAACGATACGATCGCCCCGCCGAAGCGGCGGGATCTGCTCAAGACAGCCGCCGGGGCGGCGCTGGCCGCAGGCCTCGTCGGCGTCGCGAACGCGCAGACGCCTTCCGCTCCGGCGGTGACGCGGGGACGCAGCGGCCTGAACATCCTGTTCGTCTTCACCGATCAGGAACGCTTTCACGCCCGCTGGCCGCAGGGATTGTCGCTGCCGGGCCACGATCGGCTGCAGCGCGACGGCGTCACCTTCACGAACCATCAGTGCCCTGCCACCATGTGCACCTCCTCGCGCGCGGTGATGCTGACAGGCCTGCAGACGGCCGACAACGGCATGTTCGAGAATCTCGACGTGCCCTGGATGCGCAACCTGCCGACCTCCATACCGACCATCGGCCACATGCTGCGCAAGGCCGGCTACTACACTGCCTACAAGGGCAAGTGGCACCTCTCGCGCGAGTTCGACACCAAGTCGGTCGAGCGCTTCATGACACCGGAAATGGAGAAGTACGGCTTTGCCGACAACTTCTCGCCGGGCGACCTGATCGGACATACGCTGGGTGGCTACAGCTTCGACCAGATCACCGCCGGCAGCGCCATCAACTGGCTGCGGACCAGGGGCCGGCCGCTCAGCGACGACGGCAAGCCCTGGTGCATGGTCGTGAGCTTCGTCAATCCGCATGACGTCATGTACTTCAACAC
>JAFEFG010000094.1 GCA_018240685.1 Pseudomonadota bacterium
CCGTCGGCTGCCCAGGCGCCGCGCACGCTCGTTTGACAGTGGCCAGACGCTCGCCTACCTACGGCGCACTTTTCCGGCCGAAATGCGGCAAAACCCGCACCGCCCCTGCACCCCGCACCGTCGTCCCCGCACCATGACCGTCGTTACCCGCTTCGCTCCTTCGCCGACCGGCTATCTTCACATCGGCGGTGCCCGCACCGCTCTGTTCAACTGGCTGTTCGCCCGCCATCACGGCGGCAAGTACCTGCTGCGCATCGAGGATACCGACCGCGCCCGCTCGACGCAGCCCGCCATCGACGCAATCCTCGACGGCCTGTCCTGGCTCGGCCTGAACTGGGACGGCGATGTCACGTATCAGTTCGCGCGGGCGGGTCGTCATGCCGAAGTGGCGCAGCAGATGCTGGCCGAAGGCAAGGCTTATTATTGCTATGCCTCGCCCCAGGAGCTCGAGGAGATGCGGACGGCGCAGCGCAAGGCCGGCGTACCGATGCGCTACGACGGCCGATGGCGCGACCGCGATCCCAAGGAGGCGCCGGAGGGCGTGGCGCCGGTCATCCGCCTCAAGGCGCCGCAGAGTGGCAAGACCGTGATCCAGGATGCCGTGCAGGGCGAGGTCACAGTCGAGAATGCCCAGCTCGACGACATGATCCTTCTGCGCGCCGACGGCACTCCGACCTACATGCTGGCCGTCGTGGTCGACGACTACGACATGGGAATCACGCATGTGATCCGCGGCGACGACCATCTCAACAATGCGTTCCGACAGCTGCAGATCATCAAGGCGATGGGCTGGCCGGAACCGGTCTATGCCCATATCCCCCTGATCCACGGGGCCGATGGCGCCAAGCTCAGCAAGCGCCATGGCGCGCTCGGCGTCGATGCGTATCGTGACATGGGCTTCCTGCCGGCGGCCCTGCGCAACTATCTCCTCCGCCTCGGCTGGGGCCACGGCGACGACGAGATCATCTCGACCGAGCAGGCGATCGAGTGGTTCGACCTGTCGGGAGTCGGGCGTTCGCCTTCCCGTTTCGACACGGTGAAGCTGACCAATCTCAATGCGCACTATCTGCGCGAGATGCCGGACTCCGAATTGCTGCCGCTGGTCCTGCCGAAACTGGAGGCCAAGATCGGCGCTGGCGTCGATGCGGCCGGCCGGCAGCGTCTCGAGCGCGGCCTCAACGGCGTGAAGCAGCGTTCGCGTACGCTGGTGGAACTCGTCGACAACCTCCTCTTCTATGCCCGCGGCGGCGCTCCCGCGATCGTCGACGACAAGGCCCGAGCCCTGCTCACTTCCGAGGGCAAGGCGTTGCTGGGCAAGCTGGCGTCGGCGCTGGAAAACGAAAGCGACTGGCACGAGAAGCAGATGGAGGAAGCGATCCGCCGTTTTGCCGAGGCTCAGGGCGTGAAGCTCGGGCAGGTCGCCCAGCCCTTGCGTGTCGCCCTCACCGGCTCGACCGTGTCGCCCGGCATCTTCGAGGTGCTGTCGGTGCTCGGTCCCGACGAGACACGGCAAAGATTGGTGGCCGCCAGCGGATAGAAACGGGCGGGCAACCCGTCGATGGTCCCGCCATGTCGCTGCATACGTGGGGCCTGCTGCTCCTGCTTTCCGTCCTCTGGGGCGGCTCCTTCTTCTTTGCCAAGGTTGCCGTCTCGGAACTGCCCCCCTTGGTCCTGGTGTTCGGCCGTGTGGCACTTGCCGCCCTCGCCCTCAACGTGCTGGGGGCGTTCAGCCGGAAGAGCCTTTTCCGTCGCGGCACTCCATGGTCGGCATACTTTGCCATGGGCGCCTTGAACAACGTCATCCCCTTCAGCCTGATCTTCTGGGGCCAGACGCACATCGCTTCAGGAATGGCCGCCATCTTGAATGCCACCACCCCTCTTTTCACGGTGGTGGTCGCTCATCTTCTCTCGACGGAAGAGAGAATAACCCCGTCCAAGACCGCGGCTCTCGCGGCAGGCTTTCTCGGGGTGACGGTGCTGATCGGCCCCGCTGCAGTTCAACGGCTGGATGCGGGTCTTTGGGGGCAGATTGCTTGCCTGGGCGCGGCCCTGTCCTACGCCTTCGCCGGCATCTATGGCCGCCGCTTCACGGCAATGGGCATCGCACCGGCGGAAGCGGCAGCGGGTCAGCTTACCGCCAGCAGTATGTTGATTCTGCCGATCATGCTGGCGCTCGACGGCACCCGTCCCCTGGTCGCCTGGCACCCACCGGCTGTCTGGGCCGCGCTCGTCGCTCTTGCATTGCTCTCCACCGCATTTGCATACGTCCTCTACTTTCGAATTCTCGCCGTGGCGGGAGCGACGAACCTGCTCCTCGTCACCTTCCTGATACCAGTCACCTCCAACCTGCTGGGGGTGGCTTTTCTGGGCGAAGAACTGACTTTTCGTCAGATTGCAGGCATGTTGCTCGTCGGCGCTGGTCTCATGCTCATCGATGGTCGCGCGGTTCGTGCACTACGCCCCGCGAAATAGCGGCCCGCTTGCACAATTGCGCCCTGCGGGTGGGCTTGTTAGGGTGCCGCCCGATCGTAATTCGAGCCTGAAAGAGTAGTTAAAATGGCCAAATCGACCGCGACGCTGACCGATAACGAAACCGGAAAAACCTACGAATTCCCGATCATCCACGGCACGATCGGTCCGCGCCTGGTCGATGTCCGCAAGCTCTATGGCGAGTCGGGGATGTTCACCTACGATCCCGGCTTCACCTCGACCGGCTCCTGCGCGTCGAAGATCACCTACATCGACGGTGACGAAGGCGTCCTGCTCTATCGCGGCTACAACATTGCCGAACTCGCCGAGCAGAGCGACTTCATGGAAGTCGCCTATCTCCTGATGAAGGGCGATCTGCCGACGAAGAGTCAGAAGGACAAGTTCGTCAAGGACATCACCAACCACACGATGGTGCATGAGCAGCTCAGCACCTTCTATCGCGGCTTCCGTCGCGACGCCCATCCGATGGCCGTGTGCTGCGGCGTGGTCGGCGCCCTCTCGGCCTTCTATCACGACTCGCTGGACATCCATGACGCGCACCAGCGCATGGTGGCCTCCTATCGCCTGGTCGCGAAGATGCCGACCATCGCGGCGATGGCCTACAAGTATTCGGTCGGCCAGCCGTTCATCTATCCGCGCAACGACCTCTCCTACTCCGCCAACTTCCTGCGGATGATGTTCTCGGTTCCGGCCGAGGAGTACGAGGTCAATCCGGTGCTCGAGAAGGCCATGGACCGCATCCTGATGCTCCATGCCGACCATGAGCAGAATGCGTCGACTTCGACCGTCCGCCTCGCCGGTTCCTCGGGCGCCAACCCGTTCGCCTGCATCGCCGCCGGCATCGCCTCGCTCTGGGGCCCCAGCCACGGCGGCGCCAACGAAGCCGTCATCAACATGCTGCACGAGATCGGCGGCAAGCAGAACATTCCCGGCTTCCTGTCGCGCGTGAAGGACAAGCAGGATCACACGCGTCTGATGGGCTTCGGCCATCGCGTCTACAAGAACTACGACCCGCGCGCCAAGGTCATGCGTCAGACCTGCCACGAGGTGCTGACCTCGCTCGGCATCGGACATGATCCCCTGCTCGAACTCGCGATGGAGATGGAGCAGATCGCGCTCAAGGACGACTACTTCATCTCGAAGAAGCTCTATCCGAACGTCGACTTCTATTCGGGCATCATCTTCCGGGCGATCGGCATCCCGACTTCCATGTTCACCGTCCTGTTTGCCGTCGCGCGCACGGTGGGCTGGATTTCGCAATGGAACGAGATGATCGAGGATCCGGACCAGAAGATCGGCCGTCCGCGCCAGCTCTATAACGGCCAGACGGAACGGCCCTACAAACCGCTCCATATGCGGGGCTGAATAACCGCCGCATCGCGGCGGAATGGGAGGAAAAATGGCGAGACCGCACGGATTGCGCCAGGCCACGACCTGGGCCGTGGCACAAAAGCCGAAGCCGATGCCGCGCGTCGTGCGGCTCGGCCGGCCGGCGAACGACAATGTGCGCCGGGCCAGCTACAGGACACGCCTTTTCGTCGTCGCGCTAGCGACGGCGCTGGTCATGGTGATGCTCTACGATTGGCGGCTCATCTAGCCGCCATTTTTGCCGTCCGGGCCTTGCCCCGACGTTACTTGCGCTCGATCAGCTCGATCTTGTAGCCGTCCGGATCTTCCACGAACGCAATCACGGTCGTACCGAACTTGACCGGCCCCGGCGCCCGGGTGACCTTTCCGCCGGCCTTGGTGATCTGCTCGCACAGCCCGTAGACGTCGGGCACGCCGACCGCCAGATGGCCGAAGCCCGTCCCCAGTTCGTACGGCTTCTCCTGATCCCAGTTGTAGGTCAGCTCGACCGCGCAATGTTCCTTCTCGTCGCCGTAGCCGACGAAGGCCAGGCTGTACTTGCCTTCCGGGATATCCCGCTTGCGCAGCAGCTTCATGCCCATCGGACCGGTGTAGAAGGCCAGCGACTTGTCGAGATCCTTCACCCGGATCATCGTGTGCAGCATGCGGTAGTTGGCAGTCGTATCGGGCATCGTCCTGTCCCCTTACCTGTCGCGGATCATCGCGGCGAAGGTCGCCTCGGCCGCCACCTTGCCATCCACGATCGCCTTGCCGGCGAACTTCCAGACGCTGGCGCGGCTCTGCACCTTCTCGACATGGAGCTCCAGCCTATCCCCCGGAACGACCGGCCGTCGGAACCGCGCACCGTCGACCGACATGAAGTAGACGAGCTTGCCTTCCGAGTCAGGGCCGAAGGTCGCAACGACCAGCACCGCCGCCGTCTGTGCCATCGCCTCGATGATCAGTACGCCCGGCATCACCGGTTCCGACGGGAAATGGCCCTGGAAGAACGGCTCATTGATGCTGACGTTCTTGATGCCGATCGCGCTCTCGTCGAGCCGCATCTCGACCACCCGGTCGACCATCACCATCGGGTAGCGATGGGGGATCATCTGCAGAATGCGCCTGATGTCGACCGCAGTTGCGGTTTTCTGCGCAACGCTGGTCTTGTCGGTTTGCATGTTCATTGCAGCGCCGTTGGCAATTAGAAGCGGGTTCCGAAGCTGAAGCGAATGTTCTGGAGCCTATCGTACGGCTGATAGACCAGAGGTATGGTGTAGTCCACCCGGATCGGCCCGAAGGGCGAAGACCATTGCACGCCGAAACCGGTGCCGACGCGCATCATTGTGCTGTCGAGGATGCTGACGCCGGCCTGGTAAGGCGCTCCCCAGAGCGACCCGACGTCGACGAAGGCCTTGCCGACGACCCCGATTTCCTTGGGGAGGCCGAGCGGGAAGCTCAGTTCGCCCATGCCGGTGTAGAAATACTGGCCACCCAGCGAGTCGCCGGTAATGGCATCGCGTGGTCCAGCGCCACCGACCGCCCACCCCGGTAGGGAATCACCACCCAGGAAGAACCGGTTGTTGAGGCGCAGCACCGTGTTGTTGAAGGGCGCGATTATGCCGACCGAGGCGCTCAGCGAAGCGATGAAATCGTCGATGATCGGCTGATAGATCGATCCGTCCGCCGAGACGCGGAAATAGGAGTTGTTGCCGGGCGGCCCCGCGACAGCGAGCGTATTGCGCAGTAACCAGCCTTTGGTCGGATTCAGCCGCTGGTCGCGCGTGTCCCACGACAGCGATTCAGAGACTTCGGATGTCAGCGACGTCCCGGCCTGCGATTGCACCACCGCCGACGCGTAATATGGAACGTTGTAGATGTTGGTCTGGCGCAGCGTATAGCGGACGGTCTGGGTCGTGTGCTCAGTATAGGCCCAACCCGCACGCAGCGCGAAGCCGACGCTGGCATCACTATAGGAGGCGATCGACTGGCGATTGTTCGATGTCCGGAAGACGTCGAACCCGGCCGCCATTGGCCGATCCAGGAAGTACGGTTCCGTGAAGCTGAGGTCGATCAAGGTGCTCAACGTACCGAGCGACAGGCCGAGGCGAAGATCCTGGCCCTTGCCGAGTAGATTGCGCTCGCGGATGGACACGTCGCCGAGGATGCCGCCAGTCGAAGAGTAGCCGGCGCCGAAGGTGATTTCGCCGGTGCTCTGCTCGGTGACGTTGACCTGCAGGTTGGTCTTGTCGGGGGCCGAACCGGGAGACGCCGAGATGTCGACCTTCTCGAAGAAGCCCAGGTTCCGCAGCCGCTGCTCGGAGCGCTGGACCTTCGCCGTCGAGAAGGCATCGCCCTCGGCCAGCCGGAACTCGCGGCGGATCACCTTGTCCAGCGTGCGCGTGTTGCCCGAGATGTCGATCCGCTCGACATAGACCCGCGGCCCCTCCTGGATGTCGAACGTGATGTCGATCGTGTGGTCTTCGTGGTTGCGCCGCACGTTCGGCCGCACCTCGACGAACGCATAGCCCAGGGAGCCCACCGCGTCCGACAGCGCCGCCACCGTCTTCTCGACCTCGCTGGCGTCGTACCAGTCGCCCTCCGACACCGTCACGTCCCTCTTCAGCGCATCCACATCCAGGCCCCGGAAGCGCGACGTCACGTCGATCTTCCCGAACCTGTAGCGCTCGCCCTCGTTGATCGTGAAGGTGATGAAGAAGCCATCCCGCTGCGGCGCCAGTTCCGCCACCGCCGACTCCACCCGGAAGTCCGCGTAGCCTTCCGACAGGTAGAACTTCCGCAGCATCTCCCGGTCGAGGTTCAGGCGGTCCGGATCGAACCGGTCGTCCGACGACAGGAAGCGCCACCATGCGCTCTCCACCGTCCGGATCTTGCCGCGCAGCGTGCCGTCGCCGAACCGCTTGTTGCCCACGAAGCTGATCCGCTTGACGCCCGTCACCTCGCCTTCGTTGATCTCGAACACGAGATCGACCCGGCCCTGCTCCAGCTTGATGATCTTCGGCTCGATCACCGCGTTGTAGCGGCCGCTGCGGCGGTAGATCGACAGCAGGCGCTCCACGTCCGCCTGCACCCGCGCCCGCGTGAACACCGTGCGCGCCTTCGACTGGATCTCGTCGCGCAGCTTGTCGTCCTCGATCTTGCGGTTCCCCTCGAACGCCACGCGGTTGATGATCGGGTTCTCCGTCACCTTCACCACCAGCGTCGAGCCCTGCATGTCGATCGCGACATCCGAGAACAGGCCGGTCGAAAACAGCGCCTTCAGCGAACGGTCCGCCGCCGCGGGGTCATACGGCTGACCCTCCTTCAGCTGCAGGTACGACCGGATCGTCTCCGGCTCCGCGCGCACATTGCCCTGGATCTGAACGGCAGTGATGACCGTCCCTGCTCCTCCCCCGCCGGCGCGCTGGGCGAAAGCCGGCGTAGCAAGCATGAGAACTGCAGCAATGGCCAAAGCGGCCCAACGAAAGATCGAACTTACCCTTGGCACCTTCAGGACCTGTCGATGGCCACGTTCAGGAAGGCTGCTTCATAGACCGGCAACAAGGTATTAGCCACCCTTTTTGTCCCCAGATACAAGCTGTTGTATTCCCCAAACTGACCCGCCGACACCAACCCACAGTATCAGCGCAACAACAACTTGATGTCGTTAAAAGTCGCCACCAATGCCATCCCGATGACGAGCGCAAACCCAACCTTGAGGCCGAGTTCCTGGGCCTTGAGCCCAAGAGGCCGTCCACGGATGGCTTCGTAAAGATACATCGCCAAGTGGCCGCCATCGAGCATGGGCACCGGCAGCAGATTGAAGACGCCGAGCACAACCGAAAGGGCGATGACCAAGTTCAGGATACCGGTCCAGCCGGCATAGGACGCTTCACCTGCCGCCTTGGCGATCCGGATCGGTCCTCCCAGTTCGTCGACCGGCCGGGAAGCCGTCGCGATCTGCGCCATCGAGGTATAGAACATCGACGTCATGTTCCAGACGTGACGCACCCCGGCCCACATCGCGCCGAACAGATCATGGCTGCGGAATTCCGTGACGTTCGCCGGCCGGATCCGCAACCGTCCGATCATGTGCGTCTTGCCGGTGCAATCCGTCACCTGGTCGGCCTGCGGCGTGACCGTCGTCTGCATTCGCTGACCGTCACGATCGAACTTCACGACGACGGGCTGTCCGGCACGGTCGCCGATCAGTTCAGGGATGTGCGAGAAGTATTCGACCGGCTTGCCGTCGATATCGAGCAACAGATCGCCGACCTTGAGCCCTGCCGCCTCGGCTGGGCTGTTGGCCGTGAAGCCGCCCACCACCGGGCGGATGAGCTCGTCGATCCCGAGATCACCCATCCTCATGGTGTTGTGATACCGGTCCACCCGCTCGCAATACTGGGGCACGATCTCCCCGCGCATCAGCGCATTGCCCCGGCGGTATTCGATCGACATCGGCCGCGTGAGGTACAGGAATTGAGCGTCCTGAATATCCTCGAAGCGGTTGATGGTGGCGCCATCCAGACTCAGGACCTCGTCCCCTGTCCGCAGCCCGGCCCGCGCCGCGGGGCCGCCGGGCTGGACCGCGATGACCGGCGGCGAGTAAGGCTCTCCGGCCACAAAAAACACACCGGTAAGCAGCACGATCGCGAACAGGATGTTCGCGGCCGGGCCCCCGAGGACAACAGCGGCACGCGCGTAGAGGGGCTGGGCATAGAAGGCACGCCGCTTCTGCTCGGCAGACAGCGGCTCCTCCGAAGGAAGGGAACTGCTTCCATCGCTGTCGCCCAGGAATTTCACGTACCCGCCCAACGGGATCATCGACACTTTCCAGCGTGTCCCGTTGCGGTCCGTCCATCCGAACAGTTCGGGCCCGAAGCCGATCGAAAAGACCTCGGCGTGAATGCCGAAGCGTCGGCCGACCCAGTAGTGTCCGTACTCGTGGACGAACACGAGCAATGTCAGCACCAGAATGAAGTACGGCAGATACGTGGTGAACAGGCTGACAATGCTATGCATCGATCCACTACATCATAAATTTCGTTTTTCTTCAAATATTTAGGTGGTGACCTTTGATGGCATCCTCGGCTCTCCGGCGGGCTTCCAGGTCGGCTGCATGGACCTGCTGAAGCGACTCGACCGGCCCGCAAGAGGCCGGACTGGCCGCCATGACATCCTCGACGATCCGGGCGATGTCGAGGAAGCCGATCCGACGGGCCAGAAAGGCCGCCACTGCCACTTCATTCGCCGCATTCAGCATGGTTGGTGCAAGTCCGCCCAGGGCCAGCGCCTCTCGCGCCAGCCGTAGCGCGGGAAAACGGCTGGAATCGGGCCGTTCGAAAGTCAACGGCGAGAGATCGGTGAAATCGAGTCGCGAGGCCGGACTGTCGATCCGTGTCGGCCAGCCCAACGTGTAGGCGATGGGAATCCGCATGTCGGGTGTCCCCAACTGGGCGAGCACCGAGCCATCCCGATAGGCGACCATCGAATGGATCACCGACTGGCGATGCACGACGATCTCGATCTGCTCGGGCGGGAGGCCGAAAAGCAGGTTGGCCTCTATGAACTCGAGCCCCTTGTTCATCATGGTCGCGGAGTCGATCGAGATCTTGGCACCCATGTCCCAATTGGGATGCGCCAGGGCCTGCTCGGGCGTCGCCAAGGCCATCTCCGCCAGCGACCAGTCGCGGAAGGGCCCCCCCGACGCCGTGAGGACCAGCCGGTCGACGGCTTGATGATGTCCCGGCTCGAACACCTGGAAGATCGCGTTGTGTTCCGAATCGACCGGCAGCAGGACGCCTCCCGAATGGTCGATGGCGTCCATGAGCAGGCGGCCCGCGCAGACCAGCGCCTCCTTGTTGGCGAGCGCCACCATCGCGCCGCGCCGGGCCGCGACGAGGGTCGATTCCAGGCCCGCGAAGCCCACGATGGCGGCCATCACCCAGTCGGCCGGCCGGGACGCCGCCTCGACGACCGCCGCGGGCCCCGCCGCAGCTTCGGTCCGGGTGCCGGCCAGAGCATCCTTCAGCGCCCGATAACGCTGCGGATTTGCCACCACGGCCAGTCCGGCATGCAGGCGCCGAGCCTGCTCGGCGAGCGCCTCGACGGAGTTGCCAGCCACGAGCGCCTCGACCCGATAACGCTCCGGATCGTGCGCGATCAGGTCGACCGTGCTCTGCCCGACAGAACCGGTCGACCCCAGGATCGTCACGCTGCGCGGCCGATCATGCGACGGCGCCGTCCAACGCATCATGTCCATGGCCATCCTCCTCCGGCGATCAGTCGCATGAGCGCGACGGCCACCAGTGTCGCGATCAGGCCATCGATACGATCGAGCAAACCGCCATGCCCCGGGATCACATGGCCGCTGTCCTTCACCCCTGCCCGCCTCTTTGCAGCGGATTCGAGAAGGTCGCCCGCTTGGGAAACCACCGCGATCAGCGCGCCGACCACAGCCAGCCTGACGAGGTCCCCAATGCCGAAAACAAGGCCGCACACCGCACTCACGATGGTCGAACAGCACATCCCGCCGATCAGGCCTGCCCACGTCTTGTTGGGGCTGATGGCCGGCGCGAGCTTGGCGCCTCCGATCAGGCTGCCGGCGAAGTAGGCGCCGATATCCGTCGCCCAGACGCACGCCATGATCCATATCACCGTTTCACGCCCGAAGGTTGGCTGGTGACGCAGCCACAGCAACGCAACCACCGCGGCCAGCCCGTACAGAATGGCGAACACGCGGGCCACCGGCCGTCCTGCCGTAAGCCGGATCCATTCCGCCGTCATGATCGGGGCTGCAACCGCAGCCAGCAGATCGACCCAGGGGAACCCGATCCAGATCGCCGCCACGCAGAGCGGCGCGAGGATCACGGCCGAGACGATGCGCAGAAGGAGGCCCTGGAAACGCCGGGGCGAGCCGGCTCCGCCGCTAATCGCCGACGCCGCCATAGCGCCGCTCCCGCCGCCTGAATTCGCCGATCGCCTCCTCGAGGTGCTTCTTGTCGAAATCAGGCCACAACGTATCCACGAACACCAGCTCGGCGTAGGCGCACTGCCAGAGCAGG
The DNA here is from genome assembly GCA_018240685.1 of Pseudomonadota bacterium. GTDB lineage: Bacteria > Pseudomonadota > Alphaproteobacteria > Reyranellales > Reyranellaceae > Reyranella. The sequence continues at coordinate 10,902 of JAFEFG010000094.1, forward strand.
AAATTGCTGATGCGACGCTCGCCGCTGGTCCGGATCAGGAGATCCGGATCCGGCACGCCGGCAGTCTGGAGTTCCTTCTCGAACATCGCCTCATCGATCCCGTCGGCCTCGATCTGGCCTGCCGCGGCCTTGCGCGCCAGGCTACGGGTGGCGCGCAGGATTTCGTCACGGGCGCCGTAGTTGATGCAGATGTTCACGTCGATACGGGTATTCGAGCGAGTCCTGACCTCCGCCTCGACGATGTCGCGGACGATGTCGGCCGCGAGCCGCGTACGATCGCCAATGACGCGCAGCCGCGCTCCGTTGCGGGCGAGTTCCTCCAGTTCACTGCGCAGATAATGGCGCAGGAGCCCCATGAGGTCGCTGACTTCCGTCACCGGGCGCGTCCAGTTCTCGGTCGAGAAGGCAAACAGCGTGAGGACGGGGACGCCAAGTTCGGCGGCCCCCCGGATCACGCGCCGCACCGCGTCAGCGCCGCGACGGTGTCCCGCCACCCGTGGCAGACCGCGCGCCTTCGCCCAACGCCCGTTGCCATCCATGATGATGGCGACGTGCTGGGGGCCGGCCGCAGTGCCGGCTGAAGCGGGCAGCGACGCAGTCGACATCAGACGGTCTTGATCTCCTTTTCCTTGTGGGCCAGCGTGTCATCGACCAGCTTGACGTAACGGTCGGTGAGCTTCTGGACCTCGTCGGATTTCTGGCGATGCTCGTCCTGGGAGATCTGGTGGTCCTTCTCCGCCTTCTTCAGCGCCTCCATTCCGTCACGGCGCACGTTGCGCACGGCGACGCGCCCGTGCTCCGCGTACTTGTGCGCGAGCTTCGCCAGCTCGTTGCGCCGTTCGGCGGTCAACTCGGGAATGGGAATGCGGATCATCTGCCCGTCCGGCGCGGGATTGAGACCCAAGCCCGCCTCGCGGATGGCCTTGGCCGTGGGAACGACCAGTCCCTTGTCCCATACGTTCACCGTAAGCAGTCTCGGCTCCGGGGCGCTCACCGTGCCGACCTGGTTGAGCGGCATGCGCTGACCGTAGGCCTCCACCATCACCGGGTCGAGCAGGTTCACCGAAGCGCGTCCGGTCCGCAGGCCGGCAAACTCCTTCTTGAGGGCGTCCACCGCCCCCTGCATGCGCTTCTCGAGTTCCTTGAGGTCCGTGCTCATCGTCAGCCCTCGTCCTTGATGACCGTGAATGTGCCCTGGCCAGCCATCGTTTCTGCGAAGGCGCCGGGCTTGTGAATGTCGAATACGATGATGGGAATGCGGTTCTCACGCGCCAGTGAAATCGCGGAGGCATCCATCACCTGCAGGTCGCGCGAAAGCACTTCCATGTAGGTCAGCGTATCGTAGCGCTGCGCGTTCTTGTCCTTGCGCGGATCGGCCGAGTAGACACCGTCGACCTGGGTGCCCTTCAGCATCGCGTTGACGCCCATTTCGGCCGCGCGCAGGGCTGCGGCCGTATCCGTCGTGAAGAACGGGTTCCCGGTGCCGGCCGCGAAGATCACTACCCTGCCCTTCTCCATGTGGCGGACGGCGCGCCGGCGGATATAGGGCTCGCACACGGTCGTCATCGGGATGGCCGACTGGACCCGCGTCTGCAGCCCCTGCCGCTCGAGAGCGCTTTGCATGGCCAGCGAGTTTATGACGGTCGCCAGCATTCCCATATAGTCGCCGCTCGCCCGATCCATGCCCGACGCAGCGGCGGAGACGCCGCGGAAGATGTTGCCGCCTCCAATCACCAGGCAAACCTGCACGCCCATGTCGTGCACGGCCTTGATCTCCTGGGCCACCATTCCGACCATGACGGGATCGAGTCCGTACTCTCGATCCCCCATGAGCCCCTCGCCCGAAAGCTTGAGCAAGACACGACGGTAGCGGGGTGCCGGCGGCATTCAGAGCCTCTGAAACGTTCTTGGGCGCGCAGGCTGGGTGCCCGCGCGCCGGTTGACTAATCCATACTATTTCTTGAGCTGGGCGGCCACCTCTGCCGCAAAATCTTCCGCCTTCTTCTCGATTCCCTCACCGAGAGCGAAGCGCAGGAAGGCCGCGAGCCGGACCGGAGCGCCGACCTGCTTGGCCGCCTCCTCGAGCACTTTCGAAACCTTGGTCTTGCCGTCCATCACGAAGGCCTGCTCCAGCAGAACGACCTCCTGGTGGAACTTGCGCAGCCCGCCTTCGACCATCTTGGCGATGATGTCCGCCGGCTTGCCGCTCTGCCCGGCCTTCTCCGCCAGGACCGCCCGCTCGCGCTCGATGACAGCAGCGTCGAGCTCGGCCACGGTGAGCGACTGCGGATTGGCCGCCGCGACGTGCATGGCGAGCTGCTTGGCCAGGGCCGCAAGCTTCGCCTTGTCACCCGACGACTCGAGCGCGACCAGGACGCCGATCTTGCCGAGATCCGGCGCGACCGCGTTGTGGGTATAGGCAACCACCACGCCGTCCGAGACCGAAAGCGCGGCCGCCCGGCGCAGCGTCATGTTCTCGCCGATCGTGGCGATCAGGTTGGTGAGCTCGCCCTGCACGTCGCGGCCCGTGTCCGGATAGGGCGCGGCCGCCACCTTGGCGAGATCGCCGCCTTGCTCGAGCGCGATCTTCGTGGCTGCGGCCACGAACTTCTGGAACTGCTCGTTGCGGCCGACGAAGTCGGTCTCGGCATTGACCTCGATCACGGCACCCTTGGTGCCCTGCGCGGTCACGCCGACCAGACCTTCGGCAGCGACGCGGCCGGCCTTCTTGGAGGCAGCCGAGAGGCCCTTGGTCCGCAGCCAGTCGATCGCCTTCTCGAGGTCACCCTGGACCTCGTTGAGTGCCTTCTTGCAATCCATCATGCCTGCGCCGGTCTTCTCGCGCAGTTCCTTGACCAGCGATGCCGTGATCTCAGCCATCTTCAAGCTCCATTCAGTGCAACAAGGGCCGGTCTTGCGACCGGCCCCGCTATTCTTCCGCCAGAGGGGCCGTTACTCGGCCGGCGATGCTTCCGCGCCCGCCTCGTCGCCTCCGACGGGAATCTCCTCAGCCAGCGGCTCGGACAACTCGCCGACATCACCGCCCGAGGCGGCGATCTCGGCGCGAATGCCGTCGAGCACGGCGCTGGAGATCAGGTCGCAGTAGAGTGACACGGCACGGATGGCATCATCGTTACCGGGGATCGGATAATCGACGCCGTCCGGATCGGAGTTGCTGTCCAGGATGGCGACGATCGGAATGCCGCGCTTGCGCGCTTCCTGAACCGCGATCGACTCCTTGTTGGTGTCGATGATGAACAGCATGTCCGGCGTGCCGCCCATCTCCTTGATGCCGCCCAGCGACCGCTCGAGCTTGTCGCGCTCGCGCGTGAGATCGAGCTGCTCCTTCTTGGTGAGGCCCACGACATCGCCCTTCAGGCGCTCGTCGAGCTCGCGCAGACGCTTGATCGAGGCCGAAATCGTCTGCCAGTTGGTGATCATGCCGCCCAGCCAGCGGTGGTTCACGTAGTACTGGCCGCAGCGCCGGGCCGCCTCAGCGACCCGATCGGCCGCCGCCGCCTTGGTGCCCACGAACAGCACGCGGCCGCCATTGGCCACGACCTGGCGGACTTCCTGCAGAGCCTGCTCGAGCAGCGGCACCGTCTTGGTGAGGTCGATGATGTGAACCCCGTTGCGCACCCCGAACAGGTACGGCTTCATCTTGGGGTTCCAACGCCGGGTGTGGTGGCCGAAATGGACACCCGCTTCCAGCAACTGACGCATCGTGAATGTCGGCATCGTCATGCCGTTTCTCCTTTTCCGGTTGAGCCTCCGCGGGCGCCTGTCCCCTTCGGCCGGAGGCCTTGGGGACACCGGAGCGAGCGGCGGGATTTCTCCCCGTCGACCGCAAAACCCGCGTGCGAAGTGGCGCGGTTCTAGGAGGTTATGCCGCGAAAAGCAAGGTCCAGTGGAATCAAGCACTTAACGCCCGGCGTCCCGCGCCGTCCCAGGCAGCTGGGACGGACTTTCTCAAGTTATATCAATCCCTTAGGGGCACATGTCCCACTGTCCCATCTGTCCCCGCTGTCCCAAGTGCGGCGGCAATCTCCTCCGCCAGCTTGAGCACGGTCAGCGGAGCGCAGCCCTCGGCCTTGTTGTTGGCGGTGATCCAGACCCTGCGGCCGGCCTTGAAGGCGGCGGCCGCCATGCGCGCCAGGATGCGGCGGGTTTCCGGGTCTTCGTCGACCAGCCTGTCGAACGGATCGTAGCGCTGCTGGGCCGCCCTGTAGAGGAAGCCGCGATGGAGATTCCAGCGCACCACGAGGTCGCCGGGACTGTCCCCGTCGAGCGCCTGCAGGGCCGTCTCCTGGCGCTCCACCTCCGGCATGCGGTCATGCAGGCCAACGCAGTAGCGGACGCCGGCCTCCCGCAGCATGCGCATCAGGCGGGGCGTGAGCAGCTCCCCATTCCGCAATTCCAGCGCGTAGATTGGCTTCAGCCGCCCGAGCTCCCGCGGCAAGGCTGCAAAGAAGGCCGCCAGCCGCTCCACAAGGAGCGGCGCCTCCTCGACCAGAGCGCGCGGGAGCGGCGAGACCTGGAAGACCAGCGGACCGGCCTTGTGCCCCAGCCCTTCCAGGCACGGGACCATGAATTCCCGCGCGGCGATGGCAGGATCGAGGAAATGCTGGTTCGGCACGCGGCCGCGCCCCTCTTCATCACGCACCACGGCATCGCAGACGAGCGCCGGCGCCTTGACGACGAAGCTGAAAGCCTCCGGGACCTGCGATGCATAGCGCGCATATTCGAGCGCCGTGAGAGGCGCATAGAAGGTCCGGTCGAGGCTGACGGTCCGCAGCAGCGGGATCTGCGCATAGGCCGCGAGGCCGCGCTTGCTCAACGCCGGCTGCGGATGAAGCCCCTCGTAGACGAGCCCGCGCCAGCCGGGAAAGAACCACGACGACGTACCGAGACGGATCTCCGGCGGCAGCGGCGGTGCCCGCAGGAGAGGAGAATCGCCCGCCGGCAGGACCTCGCCCGCGGACGCGGAGCGCCGCCTGGGCGCCGGTTGTTCGAACAGGCCGATCTGGCCGGTCAAATCTCCTCCACCTGCGCGACACCCGGCAGCGTGCCGATGAGGTCGCGCAGGCCGCCTGCGATCGAGTACGTGCCGGGCAGCGTGACCTCCGCCTCCGATTCCTCGGCGATCGGCACCACCAGCGTGACGCGCCCGCGGCCGCGCTTGCCTTCGAGATGCTTGCGCAACGCCTCAAGCGCGGTCGGATCGGAAATGACGATGCGCAGCCCGGCTGCCGCGTTGGCGACCGCGTCCTCCAGCTTCTCGACCGTCTGCGCCATCAGCTTGACCTGCTCGCCGTCGAGGCGACCGTCGGCCGAGACCAGGATCGCCTGCCCGGCCTCCAGCAGTTGGCGCTTGCTGCTCAGCACTTCACTGAAGCAGGTCAGCTCGAAGGCGCCCGACTGATCGGAACATTGCACGAAGGCGAAGCGGTTCCCCTTGGCCGAAACCCGCTCCATGCGATCGATCACCGTGCCCGCGAGCTTGATACGGCCCGGTGTGCCGCGCGCCAGCAACGCCGGCAGATCGGCGGCACGGACCACTCCCAGGCGCTGCAGGCTCCGCTCGTAAGCCGCCAGCGGATGCGACGACAGGTAGAACCCGATCGCCGAGAACTCCTGCTGCAGGCGCTCCATCGGCGCCCAGTCCGGCACCTTGGGCAGCTGGGGCCGCCGCTGCGCCGTGTCGTCGCCGAACAGATTGTTCTGGCTGCTGCCGCGCGCCTCGTGGGTCGCCTGCGAATGGCGCAGCAGCGCCTCGATGGCACCGAAGGTCTGGGCGCGGTTCTTGTTGAGCGTATCGAAGGCACCGGCCTTCACCAGGCTCTCGACCAGGCGCTTGTTCAGTACCCGCTGATCCAGCCGTTCGGCGAAGTCGAACAGGTTCTTGAACGGTCCGTTCTCCTCGCGCTCCGCAGCGAGTCGGGCCATGGCGTCGCGTCCCACGCCCTTGATCGCCGCAAGCGCGTAGCGGATCGCCTTCTTGCCGTCAGGCGTCTGCTCGACGGTGAATTCGGCCGACGAGCGGGTCACGTCGGGCGGCAGCAACTGGACGCCGAGCTTGTCGAGGTCCCGCCGGTAGCCGTTCAGCTTTTCGACGTTGCCCATATCGAGCGTCATCGTCGCGGCGAAGAACTCGACCGGGTGATTGGCCTTCAGGTAGGCCGTCTGGTAGCAGACCAGCGCGTAGGCCGCCGCGTGGCTCTTATTGAAGCCGTAGCCCGCGAACTTGTCGACCTGATCGAAGATCGACGACGCCTTGTCCCGCTTGACCCCCTTCTTCTCGGCGCCCTCGATGAAACTGGCGCGCTGGGCATCCATCTCGGCCTTGATCTTCTTGCCCATGGCACGGCGCAGCAGGTCGGCGCCGCCCAGCGTATAGCCGGACAGGACCTGCGCGATCTGCATGACCTGCTCCTGGTAGATCATGATGCCGTAGGTCTCCTTCAGGATCCCTTCCAGCAGCGGATGCAGGTAATCCGGCTCCTCCTCGCCGTGCTTGCGCTTGATGTAGCTCGGGATGTTCTCCATCGGGCCCGGGCGATAGAGCGCCACCACGGCGATGATGTCCTCGAAGCGGTCCGGCTTCATCTTGCGCAGGACGTCGCGCATGCCGTTACCTTCGAGCTGGAACACCCCGGAACCGTCGCCGCGTGCCAGCAGCTCGAAGGTCTTCCGGTCGTCCAGGGGCAGCTTGGCGATGTTGATTCTGTCGCGGCCGATCAGGTCGCAGGCCTTTTCGATCACGGTCAGGGTCTTGAGGCCCAGGAAGTCGAACTTCACCAGCCCCGCCGTCTCGACCCACTTCATGTTGAACTGGGTCGCCGGCAACGAACCCTTGTCGTCGGTGTCGCGGAACAGCGGGACGAGATGGTCGAGCGGCCGGTCCCCGATCACGACGCCGGCAGCATGGGTCGAGGCGTTGCGGAAAAGCCCCTCGAGCTGCAGGGCGAGGTCGATCAGGCGCTTGATCTCCTCGTCCGCCTCGTACTGGTCCTTGAGGAGCTGCTCCGTTTCCAGCGCCTTGGCCAGCGTCACCGGATTGGCAGGATTGTTCGGCACCAGCTTGCAGATGCGATCGACCTGGCCGTAGGGCATGCCCAGCACGCGGCCGACGTCGCGCAGCACCGCACGCGCCTGCAGCTTGCCGAAGGTGATGATGGCCGCGACGCGGTCGTGGCCGTATTCGTCACGCACGTACCGGATGACGCGGTCGCGCTTGTCCTGGCAGAAGTCGATGTCGAAGTCCGGCATCGACACACGCTCCGGATTGAGGAAGCGCTCGAACAGCAGTCCCCATCGCAGCGGATCGAGGTCGGTGATCTTGAGCGACCAGGCAACCAGCGAGCCAGCGCCCGAGCCACGCCCCGGCCCGACAGGCACGCCGTTGTCCTTGGCCCACTGGATGAAGTCGGCAACGATCAGGAAGTAGCCGGCGAAGCCCATCTTCTCGATCATGTCGAGTTCGTAGGCGAGCCGGTCCTCGTAGCGCTTGTATTCGATCTTCTCGGCCAGGCGGCCGAGCTTGTGAAGCTCCTCGAGGCCGGACTTCGCCAGCGCCCGCAACGCCTCGCCCTCCGACCGGCCCTTGAGCTTGGTGTAGCTCGGCAGGATCGGTTTGCGCGGCGTCGGCATGTAGGCGCAGCGCCGGGCCACGACCAGGGTGTTGTCGCAGGCCTCGGGCAAGTCGGCGAAGAGCCGGCGCATCTCCTCGGCCGACTTGAAGTAGTGTTCCGGCGTCAGGCGGCGGCGATTCGGATCGTCGATATGGGCGCCCTGCTCGATGCACAGAAGCACGTCATGGGCCTCGTACATCGCCGCCTTCGGGAAGTGCACGTCGTTGGTGGCGACGATCGGCACGCCCTTGGCGTAGGCGAGATCCAGGAGCGGCCCCTCGATGCGGCGCTCCGCTTCCTCTCCATGCCGCTGCAGCTCGATATAGAGGCGTCCCGGAAACATGCGTTCCAGGCGATCGAGCTGGTGCGCAGCGGCCGGCGCCTGCCCGGCGCCCAGAAGCCGCCCCAACGCGCTGCCGGCAGTCCCCGTCAGCGCCAGCAGCCCTTCGGTATGGCCTTCGAGCTCGTCCAGGGGCAGCGCCGAGAGCGACCCCGTCTTGAAGTCGAGATGGGCGCAACTCACCAGATGCATCAGGTTCAGGTAACCGGCCTCGCTCTGCACGAGGAGCGTCAGCCAGTCGACGGCCGGGACCTTGGACGCGACGGCGATTCCCCCTTCCTCTTCGCGCCGGATCGCCAGGTCGCAGCCGATGATCGGCTGGACGCCGCCGCTGGACGCATACTGCGAGAACTCCAGCGCGCCGAACAGGTTGTTGCGGTCGGTAACGGCAACCGCGGGCATCGCGTTCTCTTTCGCGAGCCCGACGATCTTGTCGACCTTGTTCGCGCCTTCGGTAAGCGAATAGGCGGACCGGACCTTCAGATGGATGAAATCGGCGATGGGCACGCGATACTATTGCGCTCCAACCTTGTGGAAAGCGAGGCGGTATTCCCGGGGGAACGGCCGGCGGCCGGCCGGCGCTCCCGCGCCGCCTAGGACAATACTCCGTCCTTCAGGTGCACGGTACGGTCCATGCGTGCCGCCAGCTCGGGGTTGTGGGTCGCGATCAGGGCGGCCATGCC
>JAFEFG010000095.1 GCA_018240685.1 Pseudomonadota bacterium
CCGAAGCTGCGCCAGGCGGTCAGGAAGTTGTGCGACCAGGGCGAGAACATGTTGCCGGACTCGCCGAGAGGGATGGCGAAGCGACTATTGTCGAGATCGCTGAAGTCGTAGATCGCCCGGTAGGTGGCGCCGTGCACCGCCTCGAAGAGGCGCGGGCCGCGGAATGCCGGCGTGGCGCGATTGAGCGTTTGGGCGCCGCCGTCGGAAGGAAAGCGAACCGAGGCAAGGTCGCGCAGCACGGGAATGGAATCGAAGAGCGGATGCTTATGCGCGGCGTCGTGCTCGACGCCCCAGCGCCAGCTGTCGATGTTGTTGCCCTGCACGCGGGCGATTCGGTCGAGCGCCCGGTCGAGGGATGTGGCGATGATGTCGTCGCAGGACTCGACCGGCGTGGTCGAGCGATCGTCACACCACTGCGGCCGGTCGCGCAGGATGCGCATGAGCAGCGGCACGTTGGGCGCGGCCATATCGCTGTAGAGGTCCGCCCCCACCTCGTCGGCCAGAAGCGCCCGCTGCAATTCGAAGAGCCAGGCGGTGTAGATCAGCGGCTCCGGTCGGTCGGCCAGCATGAAACGGTTCCAGTGGCTCATCATGTCCCGGACCTTCGCTGCGCGCGCACTGCGCGGCGGGACTTTCAGCAGGACGGGCAGGATCTCGGCGGCGTCGGGCGAGAGATTGTCGGCCTGGATGGCGATCATCCCGTAGACCGGATGGCGCTCGACCTCGCGCAGCAGCTGGTTCGCCCGCCGCTGGCGATAGGGCTCGGCCCAGTCGCGGCTGATGAAGTGGCGGTAATCGTCCGGCACCAGGCGCGCGTTCGCATTGACGATGATCCCGCTGGCGGGATTGAAGGTGCGGGGGAGTTCGTCGAAGGGCACGAAGCTGGCCCAGTCGTATTCGCCGGTCCAGCCGGGAGAGGGGAGCGAACCGTCGCCCTTGCGTCGGATCGGCACGCGCGCCGGCGCCACCAGGCCGATGTTCCCGGCCGTGTCGGCGTAGACGATGTTCTGCATGGGCGTGATGATCTTGCGCGCGGCGGCCAGGAAGTCGTCCCAGTTTTCTGCCAGTCCGATGCGCAGGAAGCCCTCGATGGACGTGTCGGCGCCGTCGAGCGCGGTCGCCTGCAGGGCGAGCACGTGGCCGGGGGCGGCGATCTGGTCGGCTTGGCCGAGGAAATCGTTGATCACCACGCCATGGCGCGTGTCGCGGATGTGCATGTGCACCGGCTGGCCCCACAGGACGTTGATCGTCTCGTCACGCGTGCCGAAGGGACGGGCACCGTCCGGCGTCAGGTAACGGTTGGGATCAGTCGGATCGACACGCTCTATGAAGAGGTCCTGGCTGTCGAGGTTGGTGGTGGTGAAGCCCCAGCCGATATTGGCGTTATGCCCCAGCACGATCCCGGGGCCGCCGGGCGCCGAGGCGCCGCGGATGTCGAAGCCGGGACCGACGAGGCGCGCCAGATACCAGAGTCCGGGGAAGCCGAGGCCAAGATGCGGGTCGTTCGCGAGCAGAGGCTTGCCCGACACGGTGTGCGCTCCTGAAAGCACCCATTCGTTCGAGGCTTCGCGTTTGCGCGTGGCGAAGTTGTCGGTGCCGCGATAGAGCCATTCGAGATCCAGCCCCTTCAAGGCCTGGTTCACCAGGCTGAGGGTGGCGTCGCGGCTGTCGCCCGCCGGCTGGACCAGGGTCTTCAGTCCGTCCTCGCCGATCTTGCGCAGCACGAGGGAGCGGAACAGCTCGGCGCGCCAGTTGCCGTCGAGCGTCAGCGCCATCAGCTTCTGCCAGACGATGGAATCAGCCGGCTGCCACTTCTCTGGCTGGTAGCGCCCACCCGACAACAGGCGCACCAGCGTGAGTTCGAGGCCGTACTGGCGCTCTCCGTCGCCGATCCAGGCATTCACGCCCGCGGCGTAGGCTTCGAGGAAGGCCTTTGCGCCCGGGGACAGGGCGTTCACGCTGTCGGACGCAGCCCGGTAGAGGCCCAGTCCGCGCATGGTGCGGTCGGCATTGACGATGCCCTGGCCGACGAGGGCCGGGGGCAGGATTTCGGACAGGCGCCCTTGCGCCATCCGCCGCATCATCTCCATCTGCCAGAAGCGGTCCTGCGCATGCACGAACCCGAGGCCGAACACGGCATCCTCGATCGAGCCGGCGATGATATGCGGTACCGCGTTCTTGTCCCGCACGATCTCGACCGGGGCCTTGAGGCCCTGCACGTCGAACTGGCCGCGATAGGGCGGCAGCGCGCCGCGTACCTGGAAATAGGTACCGACAAGGAAGATGAGGACTCCCAGCGACAGGCCGGCCGCGACCTTGGCGAGGCCGATTCCGAGGCGCACGGCGAGGGGCCTGCGCCGGGCTGGGGGGGATGCCCCCACGGTTATCCGCCGATGAAGGAGAGGATCGCCTCGCGGTCGCCGTCGAGATCGGGCGCCGGCGGGCGGGTCGAGGGATCGGCGAAGGCGGACATCTTCAGCGGGTTGCCTGCGAGCTTGAGCGTGCCGCCACTGCCGTCGGGCACCTCCACCAGCATGTTCCGGGCGGCGACCTGAGGATGCGCCAGCGCCTGCTTGATGTTGTTGATGGGGCCGCACGGCAACCCGGCCTTGGACAGGATCGCGATCCAGTGCTGCGTGGTTCCGGATGCGAGGCGGCCCTCGATCGCGGCCAGCAGCCTGCCGTGGTTCTTCTGGCGGAGCGCGTTGGTCTTGTACTCGGGATCGGCCGCCATTTCGGGCATGCCGAGCGCCTCGCACATCTTCACGAACAGGCCGTCGTTGCCGGCGGCGATGATGATGGAGCCATCGGCCGTCTTGAAGGCCTGGAACGGCACGATCGTCGGGTGGCGCGCGCCCAGCGGGCCGGGGATCTCGCCTTCGACCGTGTAGCGCATCACGGCGTTCTCCAGCAGGGCGATCTGGCAGTCGAACATGCCGATATCGACCTTGGTCGCTTCACCGGTCTTGAGGCGATGCACCAGCGCCGCATTCACCGCGACGGCGGTGTAGAGGCCCGCGCCGATGTCACCGATCGACATGCCGACGCGCACCGGCGGGCCGCCCTCGGGTCCGGTGATGCTCATGATGCCGCCCTGGCCCTGGACCACCATGTCGTAGGCCGGGTCCTTCGAATTGGGACCGGTATGGCCGTAGCCGGAAGCCGAGGCATAGATGAGCTGGGGGTACTTCGTGTGCAGCGTCTCCCAGCCGTAGCCGAGCTTTTCCATGGTGCCCGGGCGGAAGTTCTCGACCAGCACGTCGGCCTTGGTGAGCAGCTTCTCGAAGATCTTGCGGTCGGCCTCGTTCTTGAGATCGAGCGCGATACTCTGCTTGCCGCGATTGACCGAGGCGAAGTAGGTGGACTTACCCTTCACGAACGGCCCATAGGCACGGGCGTCGTCGCCGCCCTTGGGCGCCTCGACCTTGATGACACGCGCGCCCATCTCGGCCATGAGCAAGGTGCAGTAGGGCCCCGCGAGGATGCGCGACAGATCGACGACGGTGACGCCCGACAGAGGGCCCTGGATGTTCTCGGTCATGGCGGGTTCTTAGCCAGTGGATCGCCGCGAATCCAGCCAGACGTTTGCCGCGGCAGCGCCAACCACGATCGTACCGCCCAGCAGGGTGAGGTCGCCCGGCCGTTCGCCGTCGATCGCCCAGACCCAGACCGGGCCCAGGACCAGTTCGAGCAGCCCCAGCAGCGCCGCTTGGGCCGCCGGGATCCGCTTGAGGCTGGCCATGTAGAGAAGCAGGCCGCCTGCGAGTTGTCCCGGGCCGAGCGCCAGCAGCCATACGAATTGGGGGCCGGTGACGGTCGAGGGATGCGCGAACGGCAGCGCCACGAGCGCCGAGAGCAGGCCGGCGAGCGCCAGGGCCGGCGTCATCCCGATGTCGCGGCGATGGCGGACGATCACGTAGTTGGAACTCATGCACAGGCACACGATGGCCGCCAGTGTCATGCCGACCAACGCGCCGGCCTTGAGGGAGCCCGCGACGCTGAGGGCGAGGCCGCAGACCGAAGCCGCCATGGCGATCAGCGTATGGCGATAAAGCGGCTCTCCCAGGAACAGGTGCGCAAGCACGGCCGTGAGGAAGGGGATGGCCCCGAAAACGATCAGCACGTTGGCGACCGGCGCATGCTCCAGCGCGAGGATGAAGGCGACGAAGCTGCCCGCCAGCATGACCGCGCTGAGCAGGAGGGCGGGGCCGGCGCTGCGCACGTCGATCCAGACACGGCGCCACTGCAGCATGAGCAAGGGGGCGATGGTGGCGCCCAGCAGCACCGAACGCCAGAACGACACATCCCATGCGGGAAGATCGATGCGGCGCACGATGATCCCGGCTGTGCTGAAGGTCGTGGCGGCGCCCACGGCATACAGGACGCCCAGGACACGCGAAGCGTGCATGGTGGAATTCGGTGTCGTGGCGTGCGTGGACATGACGGGGAATGCTCAATACGGACCAACGGCGCCTGCGTCCATCGGATCCCCGGCTTGCCGTCCGCCGGAACGTGCCTCCCATCGCCGTCTCGTTGTCGTCCTCGCGATTGCCCGGGAGGAAATCCGCCGCGGGTGTTGATACGATGACAACGTGAGTTTCGCCGTTTCGCCGTTCCGACCGCGCTTCCCCTGGTGGGGAGGCGATCTCCAGACGCTGGCCAGCCGGCTTCGCCCCGTTCGCGCCACCCCCGCGCCGTACCGCAGCGAACGGCTTTCCATACGTCTGCGGGACGGCGACACTCTGCTGGCGCGCGTGGACCGGCCTGCGGCGGTGCATGCGGACCGTCCGCTCGCGATCCTCGTCCATGGCCTGACCGGCAGCGAGGACAGTCTCTACATGCAGAGCCAGTCCAGCCTGCTGGTGGAGCGTGGCCATACCGTCCTGCGGCTCAATCTGCGCGGCGCAGGGCCGTCCCGAGCCCTGTGCGCGGACCAGTATTACGCCGGCCGCAGCCAGGACTTCCGGGAACTGCTGTCCCTGTTGCCATCGGCGCTGACCGCAAGCGGGATCGTCGCCATAGGCTACTCGCTGGGCGGCGCCATGCTGCTCAAGTATCTCGGCGAAGAAGGCGCGGCGACGCCGCTCCAGGCTGCGGCGAGCGTGTCGGCGCCGATCGATCTTTCGGCCACCTGCCGTCACATGATGCGGGCGCGCAACTGGCTCTATCACCGCTACATACTGGCCGAGATGAAGTGCGAAGCGCTGGGAACGGGCGCAAGCCTCGCGGCCGCCGAGCGCGAGGCCATTCAGGGGGCGAGAACCATCTGGCACTACGACGAGGAATTCGTCGCTCCACGTCACGGCTTCGCCGGCGCGGAGGACTACTATGAACGCTGCAAGCCCGTCCGCTTCATGTCCGGCATCCGGATCCCGACGCTCGTTCTCGCCGCGTTGGACGATCCCTGGATTCCGGGCGCGCTCTACAGCGGCTACGACTGGAAGGGCAACGATGCGCTGGTGCCGGCCCTGAGCGCGCAGGGCGGCCATGTCGGCTTTCACGGTCGGGACGGCGATCCGCCCTGGAGCGACCGGATGGTTGCGCGCTTCCTTGCCGGTTAGGACAGCACCAGCGGCTCGGTCGGCGGGCCGTCGCGCAGAAGGGCGGCAAGGCGGGAACCGAGATCCTTGGGTTCGAAGCGCTCCGGGGAGCGTGCGATCTCGTCGAGCGGCCACCAGCGATGGTCGATGGTCCAGCTCTTCTCGCGTTCGTCGAGGCCGGACGTGTCGATGGCGGTCGTCGCGACGCGGCCGAGGAAGAACCGTTCGCGATGGAGCACCGTTCTCTCGCGCCATTGCATGATGCGTTGGCGCGACCATACCCAGCGCACGTCGGAGCCGACGATGAGGCCGGTTTCCTCGCGTGCCTCGCGGATCGCGGCCTCGGCATACTCCTCGCCCGGATCGACCATGCCGCCGATCATGACCCAGAACGGGTCATGGAACGGATCAGCCGGGTCGTAGACCGCGGGGTTGTGGACCTTGAACAGAAACAGCCGATCCTGCGGGTCGAGCAGGATGAGGCGGGCCGAAGGACGCTCGATCATGCGCGGCGCTTCACCGGCCCTTGAGCAGCCGCGCGGCGTCGACCGCGCCGTAGGTCAGGATGCCGTCGCATCCTGCGCGCCTGAAGCCTGTCAGCGTCTCGAGCAGCACCTTGTTCCAGTCGAGCCAGCCGCGATCGGCGGCGCCGCGCAGCATCGCGTACTCGCCGCTCACCTGGTAGGCGTAGGTGGGCACGCCGAACGCATCCTTCACGCGACGGATGATGTCGAGGTAGGGCATGCCGGGCTTCACCATCACCATGTCGGCGCCTTCCTCGATGTCGAAGCCCACCTCGCGTAGCGCCTCGTCCGAGTTGGCATAGTCCATCTGGTAGGTCTTCTTGTCGCCCTTGAGCGCGCCGGAACTGCCGATGGCATCGCGGAAGGGATTGTAGAAGGCGGAGGCATACTTGGCGGCGTAGGACATGATCTGGGTGTGGATGTGCCCCTTGCTGTCGAGCGCCTTGCGGATCGCCGCGATGCGGCCATCCATCATGTCGGACGGCGCCTGGATATCGGCGCCGGCCTCGGTCTGCACCAGCGCCTGGGCGACGAGGGCATCGAGCGTCTCGTCGTTCTGCACATAGCCGTCGCGCACGATGCCGTCGTGGCCGTCGCTGTTGAACGGGTCCAAGGCGACGTCGCAGACCACGCCGATATCGGGCACGGCCTTCTTCACCGCCGTGATCGCGCGGCAGACGAGATTGTCCGGGTTGTAGGCTTCGCGTCCGTCCGGGGTCTTCGCCTTGGGATCGGTCTCCGGGAAGATCGCCACCGCGGGAATGCCGAGGTCGCGGGCCTCCTTGGCGGCCTCGACGAAGAGGTCGATGGTGAGACGATCGACCCCGGGCATGGATTCGACCGGCGTGCGGGCGTTCGTGCCCTCCTGCACGAACACCGGCCAGATCAAATCGTCGACCGACAGCTTGGTTTCCGCCACGAGGCGACGGGACCACGCTTCGCGCCGGTTGCGGCGCAGGCGGGTGTTGGGGAAGCGACCAAGGGTCGTGAATCGCTGGGACATGGCGGATCTTATAGCCGTTCAGACGGTGGGCAGGCGACGGCGATAATAGGCATTGGGTCGCACCGCCATAGCCATGTAACCGCAGAACCCGCCCCGCAAGCAGGACTTCACCCAGGAGGTCGGTGAGGACGATGCCCGGTCGAACGGCGATCCAGGACCATCAGGTCCATGCTCGCCACGATGAACAGGAACGACCGGGCACGCCATTCCATGACGCTGGCCCCAGGCGGGCGGCCGCTTCGTTGACAGAGGGGGGCCCCCCGATATGATCCGCCGCGCATGGACTTTACACTGACCGAGGACCAGGAAGCCTTCCGCGACACCGCGCGGCAGTTCGCCGTCGAGCGGATGCTGCCGCAGGCGGCCCGCTGGGATGCCGAAAAGATCTTTCCCGTCGAGGCGTTGCGCGAAGCCGCGGCGCTCGGCTTCGGCGGCATCTACGTGAAGGACGATGTCGGCGGCAGCGGACTGACGCGCTTCGATGCGGCGTTGATCATGGAGGAGCTGGCGGCCGCCTGTCCGAGTACGGCGGCCTATATCTCCATCCACAACATGGCCGCCTGGATGATCGACGCCTTCGGCGACGACGAGCAGCGCCGGCGCTTCCTGCCCAAGCTCTGCTCGATGGAACACTTCGCGAGCTACTGCCTGACCGAGCCCGGCGCCGGCTCCGACGCCGCCGCCCTCGCGACGCGGGCGGAACTCGATGGCGACCACTACATCCTGAACGGCAGCAAGGCCTTCATCTCGGGAGGCGGGCGCAGCGACGTCTATGTCGTCATGCTGCGCACAGGCGGGCGCGGCGCCGGCGGCGTCTCCACGCTGGTGGTCGAGAACGGCACGCCCGGCCTGTCGTTCGGCAAGCAGGAGCAGAAGCTCGGCTGGAACAGCCAGCCGACGGCGGCGGTGATCTTCGAGAACTGCAGGGTGCCGGTCGCGAACCGCCTGGGACCGGAAGGCCACGGCTTCAAGATCGCCATGATGGGACTCGACGGCGGCCGCATCAATATCGGCGCCTGTTCGCTGGGTGGCGCGCGCGCCTGCCTCGAGACGGCTTCGCGCTACGTCGTGGAGCGCAAGCAGTTCGGCAAGCCGATCGCCGACTTCCAGGCGACGCAGTTCAAGCTCGCGGACATGGCGACCGAGCTCGATGCGGCGCGCCTCATGATCTGGCGGGCAGCCTCGCTGCTCGATGCCAAATCGCCCGAGGCCACGCAGGCCGCGGCCATGGGCAAGCGCTTCGCCACTGACGTGGGATTCCGCGTCGTCAACGAAGCGCTGCAACTGCATGGCGGCTACGGCTACTTGAAGGACTTTCCCGTCGAGCGCTATCTGCGGGACCTGCGCGTGCACCAGATTCTCGAAGGCACCAACGAGATCATGCGCGTAATCATTTCGCGTCGTTTGTTGATGGGGTAGCGAGTCGATGTCCGAGGCTGAGATTCTGTTTGAGGTGAAGGACGGGCTGGGCGTGATCACGCTCAACCGGCCGAAGGCGTTGAACTCGCTGTCGCACGGCATGATCCTCGAGATGGAAAAGGTCCTGCCGCAGTGGGAGAAGGATTCGGCCATCAAGGCGGTGGTGGTGCGCGGCGCCGGAGATCGCGCCTTCTGCGCCGGCGGTGACGTGGCCAACCTCTATCGCGAGATGCGGGACAATCCCTCCGGCACAACCCGCCGCGACTTCTTCCGCGACGAATACATCGTCAACCGGCGCATCTACCGCTTCGCCAAGCCGTGGATCTCGCTGATCGACGGCATCGACATGGGCGGCGGCGTGGGCCTGTCAGTGCACGGCTCGCACTCGGTGGCGACCGAGAAGTTCCTGTTCGCCATGCCGGAGACGACGATCGGTCTCTTCCCGGACGTCGGCGGGGGCTACTTCCTGTCGCGGCTGCCGGGCGCCTTGGGCACGTTCCTCGCGCTCACCAGCCACCGCCTCAAGGCGGCCGATGCGTTGTGGGCGAAGATCGTGCAGGCCTACGTGCCGAGCGCCAGGATCAACGATTTGCAGGCGGCGCTGGGGGCGGCGGACCTGTCTGGGCCCGACGCCAACCGGAAGGTCGACAAGGTCATCGCAGGCTTTGCCGAGGATCCCGGCCTGCCGACTCTGCCGGCCATGATGAAGGACATCGACAGCTGCTTCTCGGCGGAGTCGCTGTCCGAGATCGTGGTCAAGCTCGGGAAGCATGGCGGCGAATGGGCAGCCAAGCAGCTCGCGGCGCTGATGAAGCTCTCGCCCCTGTCCATGGCGATCACGCTGGAGCAGCTCAAGCGCTGCGCCAACCGGTCGTTCGAGGACACGATGACGATCGAATATCGCATGTCGCAGCGCTGCATGCAGAAGGGGCACGACTTCTTCGAGGGCGTACGCGCGCTGTTGATCGACAAGGACCAGAAGCCCAAGTGGAATCCCGCCGCCGTCGAGGGCGTGACGCGGGAGATGGTCGAGGAGCATTTCAAGCCGGTGTCGAACGACCTGTTCTTCGACTGAGCCGGAAAGGGAGGAAGCGATGGCAAAGGTCGCCTTTATCGGTCTTGGCAACATGGGCGGCCCGATGGCCGCCAACCTCTGCAAGGCACAGCATCACGTGACGGCCTTCGACCTGTCGGAGGCAGCAGTCGCCGCCGCGGTCGAGAAGGGCGCCCATAAGGCGGCCAGCGCTGCCGGAGCCGTCAAGGACGCCGAGATCGTCGTGACCATGCTGCCGGCGGGCAAGCATGTGCGCGAGGTCTACGAGAAGGACGTGCTGCCGAACGTGAAGAAGGGCGCGCTCCTTATCGACTGCTCCACGATCGACGTGGAGAGCGCCCGCCACGTGGCTGCCGAAGCCGGGAGGGCCGGCTTCGAAATGATCGACGCGCCCGTGTCTGGCGGCGTCGGGGGCGCCACGGCGGGCACGCTCACCTTCATGGTCGGCGGCGCTGAGGCTACTTTCGCCAAGGCCAAGCCGATCCTGGAGAAGATGGGCAAGAACATCGTCCATGCCGGCGAGAGCGGCAGCGGCCAGGCCGCGAAGATCTGCAACAACATGATCCTCGGCATCTCGATGATCGCGGTGAGCGAAGGGTTCATGCTGGGCAAGCGGCTGGGCCTCGATGCCCAGAAGCTGTTCAACGTGGTGTCCACTGCCTCCGGGTCGTGCTGGTCGCTCGTCAACTACTGTCCCGTTCCGGGGCCGGTGCCGACGTCGCCTGCGAACCGCGACTACCAGCCGGGATTCACGGCGGCCATGATGCTGAAGGATCTCCTGCTCGCCCAGCAGGCCTCGGCGGCGGCGGGCGCGGCGACGCCGCTCGGCGCGGAAGCAGCGCAGCTCTTCAGTCTCTTCGTCAACAGCGGCAACGCGGGCAAGGATTTCTCCGGCATCATCCGCATGCTCGACGGCAAGTGAGCCTGCCGTGATCCTGCTTTACGACCTCGTCTTCCAGGACGACCGCCGGCCGAGTCCTTATTGCTGGCGCACGAAGTTCGCGCTTGCGCACAAGGGGCTGAAATGGACCGAGGAGCCGACGGGCTTCACGGAGAAGCACAAGATCGCCTTCGCCGGGTCGCAGACGGTGCCGGTGATCACGGACGGCGAAAAGAGCGTCAAGGACAGTTGGGCGATCGCTCTTCATCTCGACAGGGCGCACCCGGGAAATCCCCTGTTCGAGAGCGAGACCGCTCGCGTTCACGGGCGCTTCGTCGCCAACTGGGTCGATACCTCCGTGCAGGGGACGCTGTTCCCGCTCATCGTCGGCGACCTGTACGACCGCGTGCGGCCAGCCGACCACGACTATTTCCGTGAGTCGCGCGGCAAGCGCCTGGGGACGGCCGATTTCCAGGGCTTCCAGGCCAAGGCGCGGGAGAAGGGCGTGGCCGCGTTCCGGGCCGTGCTCGAACCGGCGCGGCGGCTCTTGAAGGAGCAGTTGTTCCTGGCCGGAGCCCAACCCGGTTATCCGGACTATGCGCTGGCGGGCGCTTTCATGTGGTCGCGGATCGCAAGCCCGCTCACGCTGCTGGAGACCGACGATCCGGTGCATGCCTGGCGGGAGCGCATGCTCGACCTGTTCGGCGGGATGGGTCGTCGGGCGAAGGCGGCCTGACGATGGCTGACACGCCGGCCGAGCCGCCCTTCGATCCGGCCCAGCATCGCTTCGGGCCGACACATTGGTTCGAGGACCTGCAGATCGGGCAGAAGTTCTATATCAACTCGCGCACGCAGACGGAGGCGATGTTCGCGGCCTTCCAGACGGCGAGCGGCGACAACCATCCGATCCATTACGACCGCGAATACTGCAAGGCCCGCGGCCATCGCGATCTGCTGGCACATGGGCTTCAGGTCGCCATTCAGGGCGCCGCCGGCGCGGGTATCTTCCCACATTTCATCGGCGATTCGCTGGTGGGCTTCCTCGAGCAGTCGTCGCGTTTCCTCAAGCCGGTCTATTGCGGCGACACGCTCTATCCAATGTTGGAGGTGAGCGGGTTGAAGGCGGGGCGCACCACCGGCGTGGTGACCATGAGGCTCACCATTCACAATCAGGCCGGCGCGCTGGTGTGCGACGGCGAACACAAGTACCTTGTCAGGAAACGGCCGCAGCAGGGAGCAACGACATGATCGGCGTCATCGCGAAACTGACCATCAAGCCCGGCACCAACGCCGACTTCGAAGCAACCATGAAGGCGTTGCAGGCGAAGGTCCATGCCGACGAGCCCGGCAACAAGCTCTACGCGTTGCACAAGACGGCGGATGCCAACGTCTACGTCATGCTGGAGCGCTATGCTGATCAGGCCGCCCTCGAGGCGCATCGGGCCGCACCGCACTTCAAGGAACTCGGGCGCAAGCTTGGCGATTATCTGGCCGGCCGGCCGGATGTGCAGGTCATGCAAGAAGTCTGAACGCACGGCGCGCGGGGCGAGCCATGGACGAAATTGCCCGCCGCCACACACCACCGGGCACGGCGCCAGGCCTGCTCACGGGCCGGGCGCCCGTTCCCGACGAGGCGCTCGACTTCACGCTCACCGAATACACGGCAGAAGAGTGCCAGATCCTGCATGGCGTGGAGGTGGACGAATGCCGCTTCCATCTCGGAACGCCGGGAAGCACGTGGATCGACGTTGCCGGCCGCGCCAGTTCGGAAATGCTTCAGGATCTGGGCAAGGCGTTCAACCTGCATCCACTCGCGCTGGAGGACGTGTTCCACGCCCATCAGAGGAGCAAGCTCGACATCTATGCCGGCCAGGGCTTCATCGTCCTGAACGATCCCGCCTACGAAGACGGCGAGATCCACCAAAGGCAGGTGAGCATTTTCTTCGGCGAGAACTACGTCATCTCCTTCCACGACCACAAGCTCGACATTTTCAAGCCGGTTCGTGAACGGCTGCAGGCGGCGGGATCGCGTTTGCGGACCTTCGGCATCGACTATCTCGTCTACGCGCTGATCGATCTCGTCGTCGACAGGAAGTTCCCGCTGATCGAGAGTCTCGCGGCTCATCTCGAGACGCTCGAGGACGAGGCGCTCGACCACCCGATGCCGACGACGCTCGCCTCGATCCATCAGGCGCGTCGCGCGTTGGGTGTGTTTCATCGCCTCGAATGGGCCGAGCGCGAGACCATTCTTGCGATGATGCGCCCGGAAACGCCCTTCATCAGCGCCAATACGCGCACCTATCTGCACGACTGCTTCGACCATTCCATCGCCGTTCTGGAACTCCTGGAAAGCTACCGCGATACGACCAACGGGTTGATGGAGGTCTATCTCATGCAGGCCTCGAACCGGATGTCCGAGGTGATGAAGACGATGGCCGTCATCACCGTCTTCTTCATGCCGCTCTCGTTCCTGGCCGGCATCTACGGCATGAACTTCGATCGCGACCTCGGCAATATGCCGGAACTCGGCTGGCACTACGGCTATGCGATGTTCTGGACGATCGCCGTGGTCATCGTCCTGGGATTGTTCATCTGGTTGAGACGAAAGCGCTGGCTATGACGAAAACCTATCGACTCTTCGGCTCCGAGCTGTCGCCCTATTCGGTCAAGGTCCGCTCCTACTTTCGCTACAAGGGTATTCCGCACGAGTGGATGCCGCGGTCGGCGGCGAATCAGGCGGAATTCCAGAAATACGCCAAGCTTCCGCTGATCCCGCTCGTCGTGACGCCGGAGGGGCAGGGGCTGCAGGACTCGACGCCGATCATCGAGCACTTCGAGGCTGAGAGCGGCTCGCCGTCGATCGTCCCCGACGATCCCGCGCTTGCCTTCTTGTCGGCGCTGCTGGAGGAGTATGGCGACGAGTGGGGCAACAAGTGGATGTTCCACTATCGCTGGAGCTATCCGGCCGATTGCTGGGCCACGGCAGAGCGGATCGCCCAGCAGATGATGGGGCATCTCGGGCCGCTCGCCGTCGCGCAGGCCCGCACGACCGTCGCGGAACGCATGAGCGGGAGGCTGGGTTTTGTGGGCTCCAATGCGACGACGCAGCCCGTGATCGAAGCATCGTTCAAGCGGGTGATCGGGCTCCTCGACAGCCATCTCGCGAAGCGCCCCTATCTGCTGGGAGGCCGGCCGGGGATGGCCGATCTCGGCCTGTGGGGGCAGTTCTATGAAGCTGCAACAGATCCGACGCCCGGCGCCCTGATGCGGAGCAACGCGCCCAATCTCATGGCCTGGGTTCAGCGCATGACATCGCCTCGGGAGGAAGGGCCGTTCGAGTCCTGGCAGAGTCTGTCGGCCGGCCTGATGCCTTTGCTGACCGAGGAGGCTGGCGCGCTCTTCCTGCCATGGTCGGCAGCCAATGCGGCGGCGGTCGAGAAAGGCGAGAAGACCTTTGAGGTGCCGCTCGCGGGATCGAAATGGTCCCAGGAGCCGCAGAAATATCACGCCCGGTCGTTGGCGGAGATCCGCCGCAAGTATGCGGCGGCGAAGGACGTGCCGATGCTGGACGACATCCTCGACAGGGCTGGTTGCCGGCGCTGGCTTGCAGCCTGAGCGCTAGCGCACAGGCTCGTAGTGTGGCCGTGGCTTCGTTTGCAGGAACGCCGTGACATCCCACGCTTGCTGGAGGGTCAGCTGCGGGTGGGCGGGATCCACGCCGCGCGGCATGTTGTGGAGGATGAAGCCGACCGCCCGCTCGTAGCGGTCCATGCCCGCGCCATCGTTGAAGCTGTCCGGTCCCCATAGCGGCGGGAAGCGGTAGCCGCGGCCGTCTGCGGCGCTTCCCCAGCGCAGCCCCATGCCGTTTGGCTGATGGCAGGCGGCGCAGATGCTACCGTAGACTTCCTCGCCGCGTGCGACGTTGGCCTGTTCAGGTGGCGACGGAGCGGGGGACTGCCTGACCGGTTCGGGGCCTGACAGGAAGCGAAGATAAGCAAGGAATCCCGCCATCTCCGGCGAGGACGGCGGGAGGGCACGACCGTTCATCGAGCGCGTCATGCATTCATCGATGCGTTCCGCGAGAGAGATCACCCTTCCGCTGCGCGCAGAGTATTTCGGATAGGTGCCGAAGATGCCGACGAGCGGCAGGGCCGTCCGCTTGGTGCCGGCATCGAGGTGGCAACTCTGACAGGCGAGGTTGTTGCCGGCGAAGCGCTTGTCGGCATCGGCGACGTCCGGTCCGATGACGGCAAAGGTCCGTGTGATGAGTTCGTATCCCGAGCCGATCAGAGCGCCGTCTGGACCGGCCGGAGCGACGAAGCCGAACCCGTTCGAGCTGTAGTCGGGCCAGGCCGTGGAAGCGGGCGGCGGTTCCGCCGTCTTCGCGGCTGACAGGGCGGGCGCTGGCGTGGGGGCCGGACGCCGATCGATTCCGTAGATCGCGACAAATACGATGGCGACGACGATGGCCAGGCCAAGGTAGCCGAGCGAGAGGATCTTCCGGCGGTCTTTCATCGGAATCCGGACATGACGAGGGTCACGCCGGAGATACCCAGCAAGGTCAGCACGATGCGCCGGAACTGCCAGCCATTGATGCGACCATAGAGCGACACGCCCACGCGGGCACCGAGGAGGGTCGAGGGAACGGCGAGGGCCACCCAGATCAGGAAGGTGCGGTCGATGTAGCCTGCGACGAGGGCGGACGTGAAGGACACCATCAGGATTGTCATGTTGAACGGCTGGCTCACGCCGCGCTGCTGATGCATGTCCCAGCCGCGAAGCTGCGCCCAGATGGTGGGCGCCGGCCCGCTTATGCTGGCCATGCCGCCCATGATGCCACCGGTCAGGCCGATAGCCGCGTCGGCGATGCGACCGCCGCCCGTGACGATCGGCGGTCGACGCACGAACGCCATCCACGAGCAGTAGATGATGAGCAGGAGGCCGACTCCCAGCTTGAGCGGCTGAACATGCACTTTGGTCAGGAGCGCCGTGCCTATTGGGACGCCGGCGAGCCCACCCGCCAGAAACGGCCAGAGCCGGGGCCAGCTCACGCCGTTCCAGATCGCGCGCAGGGACGTGATGTGGCTGGTGACCGCACAGCAGGCCGCGAGCGGCGCGGCAACGACAGGCGGCATGGCGTGAAGCCAGAAGCCCAGCGACACCAGCGCATAACCGGTGCCGCTCAGCCCGTTCACGAAGCCCGCCACCACTGCACCGGAGACCACCAAGACGATGTCCCAGAAGGGCGGCAGATCCACCGATCAGCCTGCCGCGGAGAAGGCCTGGATACCGGTGATGGCGCGGCCGAGGATGAGGGCGTGCACGTCGTGCGTCCCTTCGTAGGTGTTCACCGCCTCGAGGTTCATGGCGTGGCGGATGACATGGTACTCGTCGGACACGCCGTTGCCGCCGTGCATGTCGCGGGCGACGCGGGCGATGTCCAGAGCCTTGCCGCAGTTGTTGCGCTTGATGATGGAGATCATCTCGGGCTGGGCATGGCCCGCGTCCTTCAGGCGTCCGACGCGCACGCAGGCCTGCAGGCCAAGCGCGATCTCGGTCTCCATGTCGGCGAGCTTCTTCTGGATCAGCTGGTTGGCGGCCAGCGGACGCCCGAACTGCTTGCGGTCGAGGGTGTAGTTGCGCGCCTGCTTGAAGCAGAACTCGGCGGCACCCATTGCGCCCCAGGCGATGCCGTAGCGCGCATTGTTGAGGCAGCCGAACGGACCGCCGAGGCCGGCGACGTTGGGCAGCATGTTCTCAACCGGAACGAAGACCTCGTCGAGCATGATGGCGCCGGTCACCGAGGCGCGCAGGCTGAACTTGCCTTCGATCTTGGGGGTCTCGATGCCCTTCCAGCTGCGCTCGAGGATGAAGCCACGGATCGCGCCGCCGTCGAGCTTGGCCCAGACCACGAGTACGTCGGCGATCGGCGAGTTCGTGATCCACATCTTGGACCCCGAGAGCTTGTAGCCGCCGGGCACCGTGACGGCGCGGGTCTTCATGCCGCCGGGGTCGGAGCCGTGATCCGGCTCGGTCAGGCCGAAGCAGCCGACCCACTCGCCGGACGCGAGCTTGGGCAGGTACTTCATGCGCTGTTCTTCGGTGCCGTAGGCATAGATCGGGTGCATCACGAGCGACGACTGAACGCTCATCGCCGAGCGGTAGCCGGAGTCCACGCGCTCGACCTCGCGGGCGATCAGACCGTAGGTCGTATAATTGGTTCCGGCGCAGCCGTACTTCTCGGGAAGGGTCGAGCCCAGGAGGCCGAGCGCCCCCATCTCGTTCATGATCTCGCGATGGAATTTCTCGTGCCGGTTCGCCTCCAGGACGCGCGGCATCAGCTTTTCCTGGCAGTAGTCGCGCGCGGCATCGCGCATCGCGATCTCATCCTCCGTGAGCTGGTCGTCAAGGAAGAAGGGATCCTCCCAGTCGAACGGCTTGGCATCGGCGCTGACGCCCTTCGCGGCACTTTTGATGGGGGTGGCGGCAGTTGACATGATGGCTCCTGGACTTTCCCGCGGGGTCTTATCAGGCTCGGTCGGCGCCGCCAACCTTTGCAAGAGACAGGTCCGGCAGTACAAATCCGCAATGATCGTTCGCGACCTTCAGCCGACCGACCTGCCGGCTGCCGTCGGCCTGCTCGGCCAACTCGGCTATGCGCTCGGCGAGCGGGAGGTTCGCGCGCGCCTCGAGCAGGTCCTGAAGGCGCCAGGCCATCGGGTGAGGGTGGCGGAGCAGGCCGGGAAGGTCGTTGGCTTGATCCACGTTTTCGAGCGGCCGGCGCTGGAGAAGCCGTGCGAGGCGATCGTTCAGGCGCTTGTGGTCGACGGAACGGTGCGGGGGGCAGGTATCGGCGCGGCCCTCATGCGGGATGCGGAAGAAGACTGGGCGGGCAAACGAGGGCTGGCGTCGGTCGCTCTCTATACGCGGACCGACCGCGCCGGAGCGCATGCCTTCTACGAGACGATCGGCTATCGCAAGGCGAACTCGTCCCATCTCATGCGGCGGTATCTGTAGGAATGCCGTCGGCTGTCGGCAATATTGCGTCGACGGAATGAGGAGACGCCCATGCTGATCGCCGACGCACAGGTTCACATCTGGGCGGCCAACACGCCGGAGCGGCCCTGGCCGGCCCGGGCGGAACCGCACCGGGAGCCGCTGGGGAAGGACGAACTGCTGGCCGAGATGGACAAGGCGGGAGTCGAGCGCGTGGTGATCGTGCCGCCCTCATGGGAAGGCGATCGCAACGACCTTGCGATCGATGCTGCCAGGAACCATCCCTCCCGTTTCGCCGTCATGGGCCGCTTCGATCCGGATGCTCCGGGTGCACGCGACCGGATCGCGGGTTGGAAAGAGCAGCCGGGCATGCTGGGCATGCGGTTCACGTTCCATACCGACGTCCTTCGTCGCCCCCTGCTGGATGGTCGCTTCGACTGGGTATGGGGCGAGATGGAGAAGGCCGGCATCCCGGCGATGGTGCTCTTTCATCACGAATACATGCCTCTCGCCGACAGGATCGCCGAGCGCTACCCGGGACTGCGGCTTGTACTCGATCACCTGGGGCTGAAGAGCGGGAAAGGCGTCACCGAGGCCGCGAACTTTGCCACGCTCGACAAGGTGCTGGGCCTCGCTGGGCGTCCGAATGTGGCAGCCAAGGTTTCTGCCATGCCGTGCTATGCCGACGACAAGACCTACCCATTCAAGTCGGTCCACCCGCACATCCGGCGGGTCTTCGACGCTTTCGGGCCCGCGCGCACCTTCTGGGGGACCGACTGGTCGAGACTGCCCTGCAGCTATCGCCAGGGCGTGACGATGTTCACCGAGGAAATGCCGTGGCTCAAAGGGCAGGACCTCGAGTGGGTCATGGGGCGTGGAATCTGCGAATGGATCGGCTGGCGCTAGAGCCGGCGCATGACCATCTGTGAGCCGCCGCCCCAGATCGGCAAGTAGGTCATCTTGTAGCCAGCCCCGCCGGTCACGATCGGATGGATGGCGTCGGGGGCTCGCGCCACGCCCTGGCCTTCGTCGAAGACGTAGCGCTGGACGCGGGCGATGTCCCAGCCGTCGTGACGCGCGATCTTTTCGGCCATCTCGAGGGGCAGCAGGAAGACCTGCTCGCCGCGTTCGTTCTTGCGGCTCAAGCCCGACATGACGACCTCGGCCCGCATGCCGGCGACGATCGGCGTGAGGATGGCTTCCGGCGTCGCGCCTTCGCCGTCGCCCGGCAGTACCTCGGCCGTGCCGGACACTCCCATGACGGTGATGGCGCTCGCGTCGTGGCCGAGGCCGTGCCGGACGGCCAGGGTCGGGAAGGGGCCGTCGCTGCGCTCGCCGAAGCAGAAGGTGTATTTGCCGGGCTGGCCCATCGTGGCCATGTCGCCCACGTCAGAACGCGCCCCGCCGATGTTGCGGATACAGAGCTGGAGGGCGCGGCCGATGCAGGCGTTCGCCCGGTTGCCGGGGCCCAGGCAGTTAGTTCCCGAGTTGACGCCCAGCCGGCGCGCGATCGGCCCGTGCACGCAAAGGGCGACGCACGCCGTTCCCGTCGTGGTGGCGATGCCGAGAAGATTGAAATCCGGCTCGAGCGTCGCTCCGGCGGCGGCGAGCACGACCGGCAACTCGGCGGGCAGGCAGCCCGCGATCACGCACTGGTAGGCGACCGCCTCCGGCGTCAGTTCTCCGAACATGGGAGGCATGGCGCCCTGCGCTTCCGTGCGCGCGGCGATCCCGGACACCATCGCCTCCAGGCGCTTCTGTGTCGGCGGCACCAGCGGCAGGCCGTCGGACAATTCGGCATCGATCAGGATCTGCTGGGCGGCCTCCCATGCCGTCGCCTCGCCGACGACGGGCCAGCCGCACCACTCGCTCACGGCCTGGCGCTCATCTGGCGATGCGCACGCAGGAAACGGCGGTACCACCGAAGGAGGGGATGAAGGCCGAATGCTTGCCCGGTCCGCCCGCGACCGTCACGTGGATGTCCTGTGGCGAGCGCGCGATGGTGAACCAGTCGCCATCGGGGGTATGGCCCGTGCTGATGTAGGTGTCCTGG
>JAFEFG010000096.1 GCA_018240685.1 Pseudomonadota bacterium
CACGAACTGCTTGGGCATGCTCTCGCGCGAAAGCGGCCACAAGCGCTTGCCCGAGCCTCCGACCAGGATGATGGGGGTAATCATTGAGACCATGACGAAACCATTGCTTGGCTGACTACGACTCAGGTGCCTGCAGCGTGCGCAAACCGGTCCAGTTCGTCGACCGCGCATAGCACATGATAAAGGGTACTGGCCGGCATCATCTCGGCGGCGGGGCGGCCATGGGCGTCGAGCCGATCCATCCAGCCGCCGGGGGGCACCAAACGCAGGAACCTGTCGAACAGAAGTCCCGCGAGGTCCGCTGCCTTGCCTTCCGCTGGGGCGCGCCCCGCGAGCGCCTCCGCAACATTAGCCTTGATCGCCTCCGTCATCGGCCAGGTGCGATGGGACGGCGTGCGGTGCGCGCCATCGACGGACACCTCGTCGACCATCAGTCCAGCCGAGTCATATCCATAGCGGGCGGCATGCGCGTAAAGCGCGTCGACATAGGGCTGGACGGCACGTCCCGCCTCGCGTTCGAACCAGCGCAGCAGCCAGACCCATTCGCTATGGTGGCCGGGCTCGACAATATCTCCCGCAGCACCGGGTGCCGGCTGAAGCGTCTCATCGAAGTACTCGCCGAGGGTACCCGACGCCGTGCGGAAGAAGCGCGACGTGAAAAGCGCGAACATTTCGCCGGCGCGAGCCAGAAAGCGCCCCTCGTGGGTATTCGACCACAGCGAGAGAAAGGCTTCGAACAGGTGCATGTGTGGATTCTGACGTCGCGGAACGGCAGCCGCCGGCAGGCCCTCAAGATAGCCTCCCGACATCGGCGCATGCAACTTCCGGTCGAGAAATGCCAGCGTCTCATCAGCCAACGCCAGTGCATCAGGCCGCCCTGTGGCCTGTGCATAGGAACTGACGGCAAGCAACGCAAAAGCGTGGCTGTAGAGATCCCGCCGGGCATCGGCGACACGCCCGTCGCCGTAAACGGAATAGACCCAGCCCTCCTTGCCATCAGGCTGGTAGTAGTCACGGACCAGCGCCGCGTAGGCGCTCTCGACAATGGCGAGAGCATCGCGATGCCAGCCTCTCCGCACCGCCAGCGCGTAGGAGAAGATCTGCCGGGATTGAACGATCAATCGCGTCGGCGCCTCGAGAAGAGGTCGGCCCTCAAGCGTCAGCGCTTCCCGGAAGCGCCCGGTCTTGGCGTCGAAGCCTGCGCTTGCCCACAGCGGGAGCGCCTGCTCGATCGCCCAGTCCCGCAGGCGGTCGCTGTTCGCCTTCAGACTGCCGGACATAGGCCTAGCCCTTGTTCAGCAGGGCTAGAAGCCGCTGAAGCCAAGGGGCGCGTCGGGACTGTCGCATCGCGAAGTGAACGGTGTTCACGGCCTGCTGGTGCCGCATGCTCCCGATCGACTCGATCAAGGTCTCGCGGCGCTTGTTGAGCACGTCCAGGATGAGACCGAAGACCTGCTGGGTGATCGGCGCCCAATTCTTGCGCGAAGTCTGGGACGCTCCCCCGAGCATGACACCGTCGGAGTGCTTGTTCTTGCCGTGCATGCGATAGGCGTACAACGCCTCGTGTATCGCAATCCCCCCCACAATCAGAACGCAGAAGGTCGACAGGTAGAAGTCGAGATAGAGACGCAATTCCTCGTCGCCGTCGGGCAGCACCAGTTCGACGATGTCACGGCGGAACATCATTGCAGCCGTGCTGTTGGAGGACCAGGTCGGCGTCCAATGCCCATGTAGCGTCATCGCCGGATTTTGCGGAAATCTGGCCAGGCCGGCAGCTGCTTCGATCAACGGGGCAGCATCGGGCTCGATGGGACGATGTTGTTCGTGCTTCGGAGGAAGCTCGAACCACCACGCCGTTCCAGCAAGCAACTCGCCGTCGCCGTTTATGAAGTGCGAGTCGCAATATGTGAAAGCCACCGGGAAGTCGGCATTCAGGTGCGCCGCGAGGTGGCGTTCGACGAAGTTCTCGTACCAGACGTCGTCCGAATCGAGAAAGCAGACGAACGGCGTCCGCAGCTCCGCGATGCCGCGCCGAATCGCGCCCGTCTGTCCGCAGTTCTTCTCCAGCCGGATGTAGCGGAAGCGCGAATCGGACATCTTTTCCAGAGTGTCCCGAATGACCTTGTCCGAGCCGTCGATCGAGGCGTCGTCGACGACGACGACGTCTATATTGCGCACCGTCTGGCGCGCCGCCGATGCGATCGCGGCGGCGACATAGGATTCGTTATTGTGGTTGGCGATGACGACGCCGACGCGGGGTAGTTTTGCGATTCCCATGAGGTCGGTCTTCAGCTTGTAGCCAGCCGGCGCTGCGAGACTGCATCGACGATCTCCGAGACCGTCGCCTCCAGTGAAACACGCCGTTTCCAGGAAGGATAATGCCGTTCGAACTTGCCGGTGTCCGAAATCCACCAGATGTGGTCTCCGGTCCGATTGTCGTCGGAATAGCTCCAGTTCATCGCGCGGCCGGTCGCACGCTCGAACAACGTGATGGCCTCGAGCATGGAGCAGTTGGCGAACCGGCCTCCTCCCATATTGTAGACCTCGCCGGACCGCGGCGCCTGGACGAAATGCCAGAAGGCATCGACCAGGTCGGCCGAATGGATATTGTCGCGGACCTGTTTACCCTTGTAGCCGAGGACCGTATAGGGCTCGCCGGTCACGGCACATTTTCCGAGATAGGCTAGGAAGCCGTGCAGCTTGGCGCCAGCGTGATGCGGGCCGGTGAGGCATCCCCCCCGGAAGCAGGCCGACCGCAGGCCGAAGTACCGGCCGTACTCCTGGACCATGACGTCGGCCGCAACCTTGGAGGCGCCGAAAACCGAGTGCAGAGTGTTGTCGATGCTCATCGACTCGTCGATGCCGTCGGCGGCATAGCGGTGACCGGGTGCCACTTCCCACCGCGTCTCCTGCTCGACCAGCGGCAGCGCATTGGGCTGATCTCCGTAGACCTTGTTCGTCGACGTGAAGACGAACGCCGCTTCCGGCGCATGCAGACGCGTCGCCTCGAGGAGATTGAGCGTGCCGGTGGCATTGACGGAGAAGTCGGTCAGCGGCTCGCGCGCGGCCCAATCGTGCGACGGCTGCGCCGCGGTATGGACGACCGCCGAGATCGCCTTGCCGTGACGCGCAAACAGAGCTTTCACCGCATCGAAATTGCGAATGTCCATTTCGTGCGGTGTGAAGTTGCGATGAGCGCGCTTCAATCGCTCCCGGTTCCAGGCCGTGCTTGCTTCACCGCCGAAGAAGTAGGCGCGCATGTCGTTGTCGAGGCCGACGACGTCAAAGCCCTTTTCGCAGAAAAATGCGACCGCCTCGGACCCGATCAGTCCGGAGGAGCCGGTCACGACGACAACTGCCATACCCTATCCCCTGCCCACTCAGGCCGCCAGCACAGGACGCAGCTCGTCCTGATGACGCCGTAACCAGTCGAAAATGTCGTCAAGCACCTCAGCCGTCTGCCACTTGGGCGCCCAGCCTGAGCGATCCGTCACTACCCCTGTATCGGTTACATAATAGGGCACGTCGTAGGGTCGATCCACGGGATCGCTTGCAATCTCGATGTCGCGCCCCGCCCGGTTCCGGCACTCGCGGGTCAGCTCCGCAAGGGAGAGGGAGAGTGCCGGTCCACCGCCCACATTGTAGGGCCGATCGTTCCAGTCTGCCGGCCTGTCGAGCTGCAGCTTGATGAGGTCATAGAGATCCTCGACATGCAGAAAATCCCGAACCTGCCGCCCGACGCCGCCATAGCCGATATAGGTCAGGCTCCCGCCGAACAGGTGACGCGCAGCCCATAGTACGAACACCCCCTGATCGACCTTGCCCATCTGCCAGGGGCCGGTCAGGACACCGCAGCGATTGACGATCGCGATCAGGCCATAGAGCGCCCGGTACTCCTCGATCAGCAGTTCGGCCGCCAGCTTGGTCGCTCCATAGAGCGAGCGCGCACCCGTCAGGGGAAAATCGGCTGCAATGCCGCGGTCGGACCAACCGAGGCCGCGTGCACCGGGCGGCACGACGAGGCGCTCCCCGGAAACCTTCAGGGGAATGTCGCGCAGCGCCTTCATCGGATAGACCCGGCTGGACGACAGGAAGACCATCGCCGCCTTGTGGCGACGCGCCGCCTCCAGACAATTCACCGCGCCGATCAGATTGCTGTCGATGAGGTAGGACGGTGTGCCATCGTAGCCCGCCTGGACCGAAGGCTCCGCCGAGCATTCCAACATGACGTCGAAGCCGCCGACGCTGGCGAGATCGTATGCGACCCGGACGTCGCCATGGACAAAGGTCACCCCGGCCTGCCGCAGACGGGCGAGGATCAGTTCGGAGCCTCGACGCTTCAGATTGTCCAGGGCTACGACCTCGGCCTTGGGCCAGTCCCGCTTGAAGAGCGTGGCGAGGCTCGACCCCACGAAACCCGCTCCCCCGGTCACAAGAATTCGCATTCAGGCCCCATCCCCAACGGCCGCTTCAGGCTCCTCGGCGCCCTTCCCTATCCCTTGGTCATAGCTGAGCGCAACAGCTTTGGGTCCGCCGTCGGTCGGTGTGACCGAGGTTGCCAAGCGTCCGCCCCTTCGATACGAACCGCCATTGGCATTTATTCCCCAGTCACCGAGTCGGTTAAGCCGGCGACCCAGAAATATCTAGAAATATTAAGGACCCCCTGATGCGTGTCTTGTTTACCAACCCGCCTTGGTGGGTGACCCCAAAGCCGCTGCATGTGCCGCGGTTCGGTGGAGCGAAAAGGGTAGACTGGCACGGAGTTCGGGCGGGCTCGCGCTGGCCCTTCACCCAGTGGGGTTCGTCGCGGCCGGACCATCATGTTTTCGGGGACTATGTCCCCTACCCGTTCTTCATGGGCTACGCAGCGACCTATCTGGCAGCCAAGACCGGCGCCGAGGTCATCCTGCGCGACAGCGTCGTCACCAAGGAGTCCTACAGAAGCTATTTCAAATGGCTTGACGGTCAGCGCTTCGACTACATCTTCCTTGAGAGCGCCTCGCCGAGCTGGGAGCACGACATCCAGGTGCTGCGCGAAATCAAGCGCCGTCGCCCCGAAGCCAAGTTGGTGGTCACAGGGCCGATTGCCACCATGGGCCCCAAGATCCTCGATCAGGCGCCCATCGTGGCCGCCATCAAGGGCGAATACGAAAAGGGGTCGGTCAAGGTCGTCAACGGCGCCGAGGGCATCGTCGACTTCGACCTGCTTACGCTCGATGAGATGAACGCAGCGCCCTTCCCCTATTTCGACGACGTCATTGCAACAAAATACTGCGACTCGAACCCCAAGGGCGTCCTGTTTCCGCAGGCCCATGTCTGGTCGAGTCGCGGCTGTCCCTACAAGTGCATCTTCTGCGTATGGCCGGCCTCCATGACCGGCAACGATCCGGACGGGACCCAGAAGCGCAGCGTTCGGCAGTACACCGCCGACTACATGGAAGCCTTCCTGTCGGAAATCGTCGCCCGCTACAAGTTCAAGTCGATCTACTTCGACGACGACACGTTCAATCTGGGTAACCGCCATGTCGAGCGCATGTCGGCCGTCATGCGCAGGATCGGCGTCCCTTGGTCGGCGATGTGCCGCGCCGACACGATCAGCCTCGACCTCTGGAAGGTTATGAAGGACAGCGGCTGCTTCGGGGTGAAGCTCGGCTTCGAGAGCGGCAACCAGTATGTGGTCGACAAGATCGTCAACAAGCATCTCGATCTCGACTATGCCCGCAAGGCGGTCGAGGAGATCAAGCGGATTGGCATGACGGTCCACGGAACCTTCACCTACGGGCTTCCCGGCGAGACCCCTGAGCAGATGCAGGACACGAAGCGTTACCTGCAGTCGCTCGGGCTCGACACCTGGCAGGAGTCCGGGACGGCAGAGATCGAGGGGTCGCCCCTGCACACGCTCGCGCACCAGGGGAATCTCGGCAAATACGAAGGAGCCCAGGTCGACGACGGTTATCAGCGCTCCAAGGACGGGAACGTGAAGTTCCAAAGCCTTACAGAGAGGCTACGCGAAGGAAGCGCCAGCGCCGGCCAGATCAGCGCCGACGGATGAACCCCGGCTACAGGCCAAGGACCAGCTTCACGACCAGAAGGACGCCGAAAAGCCCCCACAGCGCAAGGGCTTGGAAATAGAAGAGCTTGGCCGCCTGTCTATATTGCGATATCCGCATCGACTGATCCAGCGGAAGGTAGAGGTCGCGCCGCGGATCATGGGCGGGGAATTCCCGTGCGATCACCAAGTTGCTCAGTGTCGCCAGGGTGGACATCACGACGGCAAGGATGCCGATGGCTACAGTCGCACCTGTCATACGGGCACAGAATCCTTTCACTCTGCCGTCGGCGAACGAAACGTCTCCGACATCGATATGTCCAGTGCCCGAGCTTCGTTGAAATTTCAACATCTACAGCATCGGGCTCAACGCCGGGAAACGCGGACACGCCACCCAAACAGGTTTCCAAAGCCGCGCTTGATGATCACATTGGCCCTTTGCGCCGTCCCGACCGCCCCTCGCAGTCCAGCTGCTTCGATCACTGCAGTGACAAAGCGGTCGGGACCGTGCTTCTCGCGCCAGGCGAGCCCCGCATGATGGGCGCGTTCGGCCAGATCGTCGAATCGATCGACCGCCTCGCCGATGGCGGCGGCGATCGACGGAGCATTCCAGCGGCTGAAGGTCGTCCCCGGTCCGCCCGCAGCCTCGACAGCGGACGACAGGGTCGTCGCGGCCGGCACGACGACCGGAGCACCCGCGGCGAGCGCTTCGCCGACAATAGCCGAGTAGGCACCTTCGTAACGTGCCGGATCGTAAGGTAGCGCAACGATATCGCAGCGGTCGAGCAGCGCAAACCAGGCTTCATGGATGGCCGGCTGCACCAGAAGCTCGAGACGCGGCTCGCGGGCCGCCAATGCACGTAGCCTCTCCGTATCCTCGATCATGCCGCTCGGATCGCTCTGGTGCGCGACTATCTGGATCTCCGGATGGCGCAGCAGCAGCAGGGGCACGAAATCGGCGGCCAGTTGCCAGCCCTTGTCCGGACGCTGGTGCCCCAGCAGGCCGACAACGAGCGGCCCGGAAGGATGTCGCCGACGAAGCGGCGGCAGAGGCTGCGGCAACGGCACAACCGTCACGGGAGCCTCCAGAATAAACGCGTATTCCTCTGCCGCAGCGGGCGTCATGGCCAGGAAGGCCATCCGGGCAAGCCACGGCTTGCCCACGCGCTCCGCGACATGGCGGTAGAGGATCGCCGTCGGTTCACGGACGCTGAATGTCGATGTCTGCCCGGTACCCGACCGCACCAGCCCCGCTTCGGTACCGAGTTCGATGGCGATTGCCGGCGCCATCCCGGGATGGGCGAAAGTCGCTTTCATCCACAGGCCCAGGGCCGCGATCTGCGCCGGCTTCGCAGAGTTGAAGTAGATGAGGTCGAACGGACCGAACTTGACCCAAGCTCGCCCCAAATCCGCCATCGTGACGTCAACAGCCGCCGCGAAGTTCGTCAGCCAACCGGCAATCGGATCCTCCGAAGGGCCGCCATAGGTGAAGAATCGGAAAAACGGCTGTGCCCCAGCCTTTTGCTGCAGTACCGGGAGGAGTTCATGATGACCGAGAACAGTGACGTCGTGTCCGAGGCGCCGGAACGCCGCAGGCAGCGCCACGCCCGAACTGGCGTGGTGGCCCTCGAGGCTGCGCAGCCCGCTATCGGCGTACAGGATTCTCATTTTCGGCCCATGGCTTTTGCCAGATCGGCCGGATCGGGCCAAGCCTCGCCTGCGTTGCGACGCTAGGTCTGCTGCCTATAATGCGAAACCCTCTCTCTTCCCATCGGTGAAATGTCCGCGTTGCTCCCCCGCGCCCTTCTGGCGATCATCCTCGTTCTCTGCCCGCTGCTCGCGTCCGCTCAAAGCCTGCGGGTAGTCGCGCGCGTGAATGACGAAGCCATCACGGACTTCGATCTGAACCAGCGCATCACCTTCGCGATCCGGAGTTCCGGCCTGCAGGACTCGCCGGAGATGCGCCAGCGTCTGGCGCCGCAGATTCTGCGCCAGATGATCGACGAGAAGCTGCAGATCCAGAACGCCAAGGCGCTTGGTGTTGCACCGACGGAGGGCGAAGTGACCGCCCGCGTCGGCGAGATCGAGCGCGGCGCCGGCATGGCGCCCGGGACCTTCAAGGCCTACCTGCAGAGCATCGGAGTGCCGTTCGATATCGCCTCCCAGCAGATCCAGGCGACGATTGCCTGGTCGAAGGTCGTCCGCCGGCGCATCAGGCCGCAGGTGGACGTTTCCGACGCCGAGATCGACGACGCCCTCTCGCGCATGCGCGCCAACGTCGGCAAGACGGAGTCGCACGTCGCCGAAATCTTCGTGCCGATCGATCGCGCGGAACAGGCGAACGACGCGCGTCGGTCGGCGGATCGGATCGAGGAGCAGTTGAAGCGCGGCGCCCCCTTCGCGGCGGTCGCACAGCAATTCTCCCAGGGACAGACGGCAAAGAATGGCGGCGACCTCGGCTGGATCCTGCCCGGGTCGCTCGACCCCGCTCTTGAGGCCATGGTCGAGAAGATGCCTCTGCGGCAGGCCTCGGAACCGATCCGCACTCCGGCGGGATGGCATATTCTGTACGTGATCGACCGGCGTCCGTTCGCGACGGCTCGGCCTGACGATGTTCGGCTCAACCTCGTGCAGATGACGCTGGCCCTGCCACCGAATGCTTCGCCGGAAGAAGCGAACCGGGCCGCTGCCGAGGCGCAGAAGGCCATGGCAGGTGTCCACCAGTGCACCGACCTGCATGCGCAGGCACGCCAGCTCAAGGGCGCGACGTCGGGCGACCTGAAGGGGATCCGAGTGGGCGACCTGGCCGCCAATCCACAAATGTATCAGGACATCCCGAAGCTTTCGATTGGCGGCACGGCCGGCCCGTTCCGGGTCGCGGAGGGCATGCAGGTCGTCGCTCTCTGCAGCAAGGAAGGCGCCGGCGGATTGCCGTCGCGCCAGGCGGTCTCCCAGCAGCTCCTGCTGCAGAAGCTGGAGGCAGCGGCTCGCCGCTACATGCGCGACCTGCGGCGCACCGCGACGATCGACGTCAAGCAGCAGCCGTGACGACGCAATTGCCGCTCGCCGTGACGATGGGCGAGCCGGCAGGCGTCGGCGGCGAATTGAGCGTCAAGGCTTGGCTCCGGCGCGCGGAGGGAACACGGCCGTTCTTCGTGCTCGATGATCCTGCTCGCCTGGAGGCGATCGCAGGCCGCCTCGGAGTGTCGGCGCCGGTGAAGGAAATCGTTCGGCCTTCCGACGCCGGTAACATCTTCGCCTCCGCTTTGCCGGTTCTCCCGGTTCGCCTGCGCACAGCGGTGCATGCCGGACGCCCCGACCCCGCCAACGCACCGGCAACCATCGAGTCGATCGAGCGGGCAGTGTCGCTCGCGCTTGGCGGTGAAGTCGCCGGCGTGGTGACCAATCCGATCCAGAAAAAGACCCTGCAGGACGCAGGATTCCGTCATCCGGGCCATACCGAATTCCTGGCTGAACTCGCCTCCCGCGCGGTGGCGAAACAGGTCGACGTCGCCATGATGCTCGCCTGCCCCGAACTGCGCGTCGTGCCGGTGACGATCCATGTCTCGCTGGCCGAAGCCGCGCGGTCTCTGACCTCCGAGGCGATCGTCCGCATCGGGCGCATCACGGCCGCCGGGCTGAAGGCGCTGTTCGGCATCGCCGCGCCGAGGCTGGCCGTCGCCGGCCTCAACCCCCATGCCGGCGAACAGGGCGCCATGGGCGACGAGGAAAGCCGGATCATCGTTCCCGCGATCGACACCTTGAGGAAGGACGGAATACAGGTACGCGGGCCGGCGCCCGCCGATACGCTGTTCCATCCCGCGGCACGCGCGACTTACGATGCGGCCATCTGCATGTATCACGACCAGGCGCTGATCCCGATCAAGACGATCAATTTCTCCGGCGGCGTCAACGTCACCCTCGGCCTGCCTTTCGTGCGCACCTCGCCTGACCATGGCACTGCACTCGACATTGCCGGCACCGGCCGCGCTGACGAGACCAGCCTCCTGGCCGCGCTCGCCATGGCGAACGACATGGCTCGCCGGCGCGGCGTCTGACGATGGAGACGTTGCCCAACGCAGCGGTGGCCGGATTGCCTCCCCTGCGCGAGACGATCGCCGCGCACGGCCTCGATGCTCGCAAGCGTTTCGGCCAGCACTTCCTGCTCGATCTCAATCTGACGCGCCGGATCGCGCGGGCCGCCGCACCGCTGCATGACGGCACGGTCATCGAGGTGGGTCCCGGCCCCGGCGGTCTCACCCGTGCGCTGCTCCTCGAAGGCGCCGGCCGCGTCGTTGCCGTCGAGGTCGATCCTCGCGCCATCGAGGCTCTGCACGACCTGCAGGCCGCCGCCGCCGGACGTCTCGAGATCATCCAGGGCGACGCGCTATCCGTCGATGTGGCCACGCTCGGCCCTGCGCCCCGCCGCATCGTCGCCAATCTGCCCTACAACGTCTCCACCGCCCTCCTCGTGCGGTGGCTGCACGTGGCCGACGACATCGCCGACATGGTCCTGATGTTCCAGAAGGAAGTCGTCGATCGGCTGGCGGCCACGCCACGCAGCAAGGATTACGGGAGGCTATCGATATTGGCCCAGCATGTTTGCGAGGTGCGGCGCCTGTTCGACGTACCGCCGTCGGCCTTCGTGCCGCCTCCGAAGGTGACGTCTTCCGTTGTGCGTCTAACTCCCCGGCCAGCCGATCAGCGGCTGGCCGACTTGAGCCGTCTGGAGAAGGTCACGGCGGCAGCCTTCGGCCAACGGCGCAAGATGTTGCGCGGTTCGCTGCTCGGTCTGTTTCCCGACCCGGCAACGGTCCTGGAACAACTCGGTCTTTCCCCCCGCGCGCGGGCCGAGGAGCTTGCCGTCGCCGACTTCGTCCGCCTGGCCGGAGTCTTGCCCTAGCGGCCTTCGCGCAAAGCCTTCACGAAGTCCGAAAGCCCGTGCTGGCGTTCGCGCTTGAGGCGTTCCGCCGTCAGGATGGACTTGAGTTGCGTCAGGCTGGTGGCGATGTCCCGGTTGATGATCACATAGTCGTATTCGGGCCAGTGGCTCATCTCGTCCGCCGCCTTGGCCATCCGTTGAGCGACGATATCCGGCGCGTCCTGGGCCCGCGTGATCAGTCGTCGTTCGAGATCGCGCGTCGACGGCGGCAGGATGAAGACACGGACGAGATCGTCACGCGCCTTCTCCGAGAGCTGCTGCGTGCCCTGCCAGTCGATGTCGAACAGCACGTCGCGGCCGCTGGCCAGCGCCGCATCGACGGGCTGCCGCGGTGTCCCGTAGTAGTGATCGAAGACGCGGGCATGCTCGAGGAACTCGCCGCGCTCGATCATGTCGCGGAATGTGGCGGTGTCGACGAAGTGATAATCGACCCCGTCCTTCTCGCCGGGACGCTTCGACCGCGTCGTGCACGAGACGCTGAGCTGGATTTCGGCATCGTTGCCGAGAAGCTGCCGAGACAGCGTGGTCTTCCCCGCTCCCGACGGCGAGGAAAGGACCAGCATCAACCCGCGCCGCTGGACGGAGGGCGCGCCTGATTCACTCGACATTCTGAACTTGCTCCCGCATGCGCTCGATGGCGCCCTTGAGATCGATGCCGATGCGCGTGAGCTCGATGTCGGCCGACTTCGAGCAGAGCGTATTGGCCTCGCGGTTGAATTCCTGGCAGAGGAAGTCGAGCTTGCGCCCGACCGGATTATCCGGACGCGCCTCGGCAAGCAGCGTCCTCGCCTGCGCGATATGAGCCGACAGACGATCGAGTTCCTCGCGGACGTCTGCCTTGCCGACCAGCAGGGCCACTTCCTGGGCAAAGCGCTCTTCCGACAGCGCCGGCGCGCGGTCGAGCAGTTCGGCAAGTTGTGTCTGGAATCGGGTCCGCACCGTGCCAATCTGCGCCTGCGCACGCTCGGCGGCGCGACGGCACAGGCTCTCGATCTCGGCGACATGCCCTTCAAGCACGGCGGCCAGCGCCTTGCCCTCCGCGGCCCGTGCCGCTGCGAGTGCCTTCAGCGCCGAATCGAGCGTGGCATTCAACGCCTTGTCGAGGGTGGCCAGCGCCTCCTCGCTTTCCTCGCCCTCCTCCTCCTCCTCGATCACGCCACGCACGCGCAGGAGACCGTCGGCGCTCGGAGGCGCCGCGCCGGCCTTGCGCATTTCCTCCACCAGCGCGGAAAGTTCGCCGAGCAGGGCCCGGTTGATCCGCAGAGGCTTGCCGGAACGCTCGCTCGCGACCGTCAGCGTCAGCGAGACATTGCCGCGCTTCAGCCGCGTGCCGACTGCCGACCGGGCGGGATTCTCAAGCCGTTCATAGCCCTGGGGAACACGGCACCGGACATCGAGATTGCGTCCATTGACGCTGCGCGCCTCCCAAACCCAGCGCCGGCGGTCGTCCGCTCCCTGCGCGCGCGCGTATCCGGTCATGCTTGCAATCAAAAATACAGCTCCCTCTCAGTCCACTGGCCGCGACGCGGCGCGACACTCTAGTATCGGCTCCAGGTGCATACAACGCGGGGCGCTCGAAGGTTATCCCATGAAAATCTTCACAAGCATCGTCATCACCGGCGCCTCGAGCGGCATCGGAGAGGCTCTCGCCCTGGATTACGCCGCGCCCGGTATCGCTCTGGCCCTGAACGGGCGTGACAATGCCCGGCTGCAGGCGGTCGCCCAAGCCTGTCGCGCCAAGGGGGCCGTCGTCGATGCCCGGTCAGTCGACGTGACCGACCGCGATGCCCTGTCCGCCTGGCTGCTCGCCTTCGACGACGCCCATCCGGTCGACCTGATCATCGCCAACGCGGGCGTATCCATCGACAAGGACAATTCCTCGCTCGACGATTTCTCGACCATCCACAGGACAATGGCCGTGAATTTCGGCGGA
Organism: Pseudomonadota bacterium; assembly: GCA_018240685.1. Taxonomy (GTDB): domain Bacteria; phylum Pseudomonadota; class Alphaproteobacteria; order Reyranellales; family Reyranellaceae; genus Reyranella. Next base: position 12,925 of record JAFEFG010000096.1, read on the forward strand.
GTCCTCAACACGGTGGAACCGCTCGTCGGCCGCCTCATGGTCCGACGAACCGGGCAGATCGCCGTCGTCTCTTCGCTCGCCGGCTTCATCGGCCTGCCCTATTCGGCGTCGTACAATGCCAGCAAGGCCGCCGTCCGGGTCTGGGGCGAAAGCATCCGGTACGTTCTGAAGAAGGACGGCATCGGCGTCAGCGTCATCTGCCCCGGCTTCGTCACCACGCGCATGACAGCCGAGGCGCCGTTCACCATGCCGTTCCTGATGTCCGCCGGGCGGGCCTCGGCGATCATCCGGCGGGGGCTGGCGCGCAACAAGGCGCGAATCGCCTTCCCTATTCCCACCAAGGCGGCCGTCTGGTTCGGCGGCCTTCTGCCGGGGGGATGGGCCGCACGCCTCATGGGCGCCTGAGGGGCCGGAGCTATCGGTGCGCCATCAGCTTGGCGATCTCGGCGTAGACACGGTCGGCGGCGATGCCCACGCCCTTCTCCGTCCAATGCGCGTCGATCATGCGGTAGGCGCCCGGGACGCCCTGGAACTCCTTGCGCAGGTCGACGAAGGGCACGTTGGTGTGGCCGAGCGCGGTGACGAGACGCTCCAGCCGCGCCGAGCTGAGCAGGTACCAGCTGAAATAACGCGGCCACGGCTTCCAGAATTCGACGAAATCCGGCGAGACATTGGCCGTCGGGATGAGGAAGACCCGCAGCGGGATGTTGCGCGATTTCGCGAGGTCCTGCATGGCGACGAGCCATGACATCGTCGCGTCGATCTCGGCGTTGCTGACCTGTTTCTCGGCGTCCTGGGGGGTGCGGATCTTCACCTGGTTGTCCGAGCGCACTTCAGCCGACACCATCAGGTTCAGCAGCCAGCCCATGAGGTATTCCTCGTCATAGGGCCGCTTCTCGAAGGCAGCCCAGAAGCGATCGCCGCCGCGCGAGAATATCTCCGTGAGCTGCTTCTCGCTCATGTCGGGATAGTAGTACTTCTTCATGTGCGCGACGATTGCCGGCACGCGCTCGGCAGGCGGTCCATGGGCGATGGCATAGAGTCGGTCGAACTCGCCGGGGATCGGCTTGTTGCCGCGCAGCAACTCCGAAAGACGCAGGCGGTTCACCAGCAGCCAGTTGGTGCGCGGCATGACGCGGCCCAGGATCGAACCGCCCGGCGATTCGTCGACGAGCGGCGGAAGGATGCCGCTGCCGAAGCCCTCGTCGGCGGGCATGAAATCGTTGCCGGCGAAGAAGAACACCAGGAGTGCGTCCGGGGACATGGCCAGCGCCACGTCACGCATCCGGTAGTAGTAGCTGCGCGGGTTCGTTGCAGAGATACCCAGATCGATCGCCTCGAACCCCTTGATGCCATGCTGCACCGCGCGCTCTTCCACGGCGGCCGGTAGCGATTGCCGGTTGAGCGTGAACTCCACGAAGCTGTCGCCATCGAAGACGCTGCGGAACGTCACGTCCAAAGGCTTGGCGAGCGACCGCTCACGATCGTTCATGCCCCACGAGTTGAAGGGCTTGGTGATCCAGGGCTTGTCCGTCAGCGACTTCATCGTCGTGTCGGCGTTGACGGGCGGGATCGACCGCAAGGCACGGGCCGGCCAGGCCGGCGCGTAGAAGCTCGCAATGGCCTCGATGCCCGCGAGCGTGACCACGGCAAGGATCAGGCCGTAGATCACCGCAAACCAGCGGGTCTTCTTCATGCCTGCAACGCTTTCGCGAAATCGCCAGAGGAAAAGGGAAGAACAGAGGGAGGCTGGGCGAAATCCATCGTCACTTCATCTGGTTGGTCAAGAGCGCCGCCGCGCCGCCCTTGTCCTTACCATACTTCAGAAGCGCCTCCCGGCCGCCTGCGGCATAAGCTGCGACGGCGCCCAGCAGCCGCCGGAGCTGGTCGGGACTGTTGCGATCGAACCGGCTGTAGGCGCCCCGCGTCAATCTGGCGATCTGGGGAAAAAGACGGGACGCAGCGCGATCGCTTCCCTCCTGGAAGACGAACACGGGGAGCCCCAGAAGGCCGAGCTGTCCGGCTTCATGGCCGACCTGATCGACGTCCTCCTCGCAGCAGTCGCCGACAAAGACCATGGCGTCGAGACGGCTTTCCCGGCGTTGGTCTCCTGCGTAGCGCAGCAACCGGCCGATCTGCGTGCGCCCTGCAAGACAGCGCACGGAGCCCATGAGCCTCGCGAGTTCACGTCCGTCCGACGTCCACCGGCTCACCTTCAATTCATCGAAGCCGCGATAGAAGGCGAGACGCACGTCGAGGCCACCCAGCGCATCGGCCGCCACGAACATCTCGCCCTGGATGCCGCAGGCGTGATCCCAGGTCGGCTCGCGGCTTGCCGTCGCATCCATGGCGAACAGCAGGCGGCCACGGCCTCCGCTCGCCCGGGATGCGGGCAAGCGTGCCGCCTCGCGCACGAAGGCGTCGACAGCACTCGTCGTGCCGGGCGAAACTGGCGTCTTGCGATCATCCGACATTCTTTACCCCTCCCAGCCTGTCGAATATGGTGCGCGCCGTTCGCGAGCGCCACGAACAAGCACCTTCCTGGGAGACCTTTCCTGAAAGCAACGGACGTACTGCTGGTGATCGCCTCGATCCTGCTCAGCACCGTCGTTGCCGAGGGAGTCGTGCGCGTCGTCGACGGCCTGCCGGTGTTCGCCTTTCCCTTGCCGGAAGGCTCGGGCGGTACCGTCACCGCGGAGCAGCGCGATCAGGTTCCGCTCGTCGCCGGAGTATCGCGCGACTGGTTCTTCAGGGATCCGCCGCCGCTGCCGAACCGCGGCGTCTCTCCGATGGAATGGGAGAACCTGTTCACTGAGATCCGCGACCATCCCGGCAAGTATGCTCCCTTCCGCCCGGCCGATGAGTTCAGGGCCTGGAATTCGGTCTTCGCTGGCGCGCCCTGCGACAACGACTTTCTGAAGCGCGCCCCGGGAGTCCTGTATCTCTACGATCCGCCCGACCACCACCGGGTACCGCCTTACCGCTTCCTGCCGAACGCGACGACTCCCGTCGGCCTCGTGACCAACCAGATCGGATGGCGCGGACCGCCGATCGCCGATCCGCGGCCTGCGAATACGATCCGCATCGTCTTCGTCGGAGCCTCGACCACCGTCAGCGCCCACCATCTGCCCTACTCGTATCCCGAGTATATCGGCGAATGGCTGAACCTGTGGGCCAAGTCGAAGAACCTCTCCGTGCGCTTCGAGGCGCTGAACGCCGGACGCGAGAGCATCACCTCGACCGACATCGCCGAAATCGTGCGCACGGAGGTCGTGCCGCTCAGGCCGGATCTCGTCGTCTACTACGAAGGGCACAACCAGTTCTGGCTGCCGACGGTATATCCTGACCTGCCGCAGGACGGCACCATCCTGCGCCCGACCCTGCCGATCGAGACGCCGCCCGGCTGGCTGCTCACGGCGACGCGCTTCTCGGCGCTCGCCCGCCGCGTACAGGCGGCACTCGGGTACACCGGCAGCAACCTCGACGGCCGCGAATGGCCCAAGCCGGACTACAAGCTGGTGATGCCGGAGGGCCTCGACGAGAACAATCCCGATATCCTGGACCCACGGCTGCCTCTGCATCTCGACACCATCCTGTACGACCTCGACCGGATCCGCGCCGACCTTGCCGGCATCGGCTCCGAACTGGCGCTCAGTTCCTTCGCGTGGATGGTGAAGGACGGCCTCGTGCTCAATCCGATCCGGCACAAGTACATCCTCGAGGATCTCAATATCGGCGAATATCCCACGCACTATCGCGATCTGGTGCGGCTGGCGAAATTCGAGAACCGGGTGTTCCGGAACTACGCGGCGGAACATCACCTGCCCTTCATCGACGTGGCGCGCGACATGCCGCTCGATCCCGACCTGTTCCTGGATGCGATCCACAATACCGCCGGCGGCGTCCGCGTGCGCGCCTGGGTGGTGCTGCAGTACCTGATCCCGCTCATCGAACGCCATCTGGCCGACGGCAGCTGGCCACGGCCGCTGCCCGCAACCATGCCGCCCCTGCCGACCTTCTCCCCGCGCCGCATCCAGTTCCAGTGCAAGTCGCAGTGACATGACGCCCAAAGCACCGACGGCCACCGGGCTCTTCTTGCGGGTCTTCCTCCCGTTCGCGTTCGTCTATTTCCTCTCCTACATCGTGCGCGGCGTAAACGCCGTGATCTTCCCCTATCTCGAGCGCGACATCGGCGTCACCGCGGCCGATCTCGGGCTGCTGACCTCGGCCTTCTTCCTGTTCTTCGCCGCCTGCCAGCCGCTGCTGGGCGTCGCGCTCGACCGCTACGGGCCGCGCCGTCTGCAGACGACGCTGATGGGCGTGGCGGCGCTCGGCGCGGTCCTCTTCGCGCTCGCCACCTCCCTCTCGGGCCTCATCCTCGCGCGCGGGCTGATCGGCCTGGGCTTCGCCGGCGGGCTGATGGCGGCGATGAAGGCGATCACGCTGTGGTATCCGCCGCGGCGCTGGGGCCTGATCACCGGGTTCCACATGATGGCGGGCGGCGCGGGTTCGATGGCCGCGACCGTGCCGGTGGAGTGGTCGCTGTCGATCCTGAGCTGGCAGGGGCTGTTCTTCTGGCTTGCCGGCATCTCGCTCCTTGCCGGCGCCTGGCTCTTCGCCGCGGTGCCGGAGAGCCCGCCGCCCGGAGGGCACGGTTCGCTGCGGGACCAGTTCCGCATCACCCGCCTGATCCTCTCCGACTCGTACTACTGGCGCATCCAGCCTCTGCTGTGCCTCCAGCAGCTCACCTTCATCGCCTCGATCACGCTATGGATCGGCCCCTGGCTGCGCGATGTGGGCGGCGTCGCCGACCAGAGCGCGCGCGCCGATATCCTCCTCTACACCTCGGCCGCGATGACGCTGGGCTTTGCCGCCAGCGGCCTGGTCGCCGACGCCTTGCGCCACCGGGGCATCAGCGACATCGCCAGTGCCAACGTGGTCACGCTGCTCTTCACGCTGGTGGTGGGGTGGATCGCCTTCCTGCCGTCCCTCCATCCCGCGCTGCCGTGGATGCTGTTCGGCTTCCTCGGCGCCTATCCCATCCAGTATTTCCCGCAGCTGATCGCCGCCTTTCCGCCCGCCTACGCCGGACGTGTCAGCACCAGCGTCAATCTCCTGGTCTTCGTCGTGATCTTCATTGGCCAATGGGCCATGGGCAAGGTCGTCGGCCTCTGGCCGCAGACCGCAGCCGGCTATGCGCCCAATGGCTACAGCTGGGCCTTCGGCGCCCTGTTCATCCTGCAGCTTGCGGCTCTAGCGTGGCTGCTTCTGTCGTCGGCACGGCCTCTGGTTCATCGCGCAGCGGCGGCGGCAGATTGAGCGCCGCCACGAGGTCGCGCACTTCCTGACGCGCCGCGACGTGGCTCAAGGTCAGCGACGGGACGCCGCCGCCGCCTCCGCGCCGGAGGTCGAGCAGGGTCAGGCCGTTCAGGAACAGCTCGCGATAGATGACGCGCTCGCTGAGGCCCGCCGCGACGCGGAAGCCGATGCGCTTGGCCAGCGCCTCGATCACCGTGCCCATGTCGCGCTTGTTGCGGGCGGCAAGCGAGGAGAGGCGATTGCGCATCACCACCCAGTCGACGGGCCGGCCGCCCTGTATGGCGCGGACCTGCCGCTGCTTCCACACCGCCTCGGCATAGACCGACGGCCGCACGATCTTCAGCGTGTCCGGATCGACGCGCGCCAGCAGATCGAGATCGATGAAGCTGTCGTTGAGCGGCGTCAGCAGCGTGTCGGCCCAGGTATGGGCGAGCCGCGACAGGTGCGTGTCGCTGCCCGGCGTGTCGATCAGCACGAAGTCGGCGCTGAGCAGCGGCGGCTCGAGCGCCGCCTCGAAGCGCTCCTGCTCGTCGGCTTCGGCCGAGGCCCGGTCCGGCAGCGTCGACGGCATGACGGCGGCATGCACCGGCATCGGCAGCTCGACGCTCCTGCGGCGCGCGTAGGCAGCGCGGTTCTCGACGTAGCGGCTGAGCGTTCCCTGGCGCGCGTCGAGGTCGAGCGTGGCGACCGACGCCCCCTCGCTCATGAGCGCAACGGCGATGTGGAGGGCGGTAGTGGATTTCCCCGATCCGCCCTTCTCGTTGCCGATCACCAGCACGTGGGCACGGCCGGGTACGCGCGCGACCTGGGTCTGCGCGATGCTGGGATTGGCGGCGGGCTGGAACGAACTCACGACGGCTTGCGGATCCAGACGGCGGTGTCGTGGAACACCGCGCCACCATTGGGCCAGCCGGGATCGGCCGACGTAAGCGCATTGATGCCGATGCGGGACTCGAAGTCGCCGTTCGGCCAGATGCCCTCGACGACCACGACGCCCGGCTGCTGCCCGGCCCTGGGCCTGGCATGGACGATCGTCCGGCCGCGCTCGTTGCCGATCTCCAGCCGGTCGCCTTCG
>JAFEFG010000097.1 GCA_018240685.1 Pseudomonadota bacterium
GGCGTTGAAGGTGCCGCCAAACGGAGCCTTCCATGTCTCCTTCTCGGGGGCGGCAGGCGCGGCCTGAGCCTGCTGGGTAGCCGCCGCCGGCTGCTGCGCCGGTGCGGGCGTCTGCGCCTGCTGCGGCGAATCGTTCGTGGCCGCCTTATCTTGCGCGTGAAGTGAAGCCGATGCACACAAAGTGAACAAAGCGACAGAAATCGCAGCGATTTTTCTAACCATTGTACTCCCCGGTTGTTGTTTCCTTCGCTGTGCGCCACCCGATGCAACCATCGTGCCAATCGGCCGATGCAACAAATTTACGCCGATGGCACGGAGTTTGCTTTTCAGGGAATTGATTTGGGGGCGACGGTTCCGCCCGGTGGAGGACAGCCGCAATGAAAATGGTCATGGCGATCTTCAAGCCGTTCAAACTGGACGAAGTACGGGACGCATTGACGTCCCTTGGCATCCAAGGACTGACCGTGAGCGAGGTGAAAGGTTTTGGCCGCCAGAAAGGCCAGACGGAGATCTATCGCGGCGCCGAATATGCCGTGAGCTTCCTGCCGAAGGTGAAGATCGAGGTGGTGATCGACGACAGCATGGTCGAACGGGTGCTCGAGGCGATCCGCAAGGCAGCCGGCACCGAGAAGATCGGCGACGGCAAGATCTTCGTCCTGCCGGTCGAGCAGGCGATCCGTATTCGCACTGGAGAGTCCGGCGTCGAGGCGCTCTAGGCCGCGACTCTCAGGCAACAACCTAAAATCGAGGGAAGATCGATGAAACGCGCAGTCAATTCCGTACTTGCTGGCCTGGGGGCGGCCGGCACGCTGCTTCTGCCGGTGATGGCCTTCGCGGCCGACGAGAAGCCGAAGCTCGACACCGGCGATACCGCCTGGATGCTGACCTCCACCGCGCTCGTGCTCATGATGACCGTCCCGGGCCTCGCGCTCTTCTACGGCGGCATGGTGCGCAAGAAGAACGTGCTGGCCACGGTGATGCAGAGCTTCGCCATCACCTGTCTGGTGACGGTGCTGTGGATGGTGCTGACCTACAGCCTCGCCTTCACGCCCGGCAATGCCATCATCGGCGGCCTGGGACGCATGTTCCTGAGCGGCATGGCGCTCGACGCGGTCAACGATCTCGCGAAGACCATTCCCGAGTCGGTCTTCATGACCTTCCAGATGACCTTCGCCATCATTACGCCGGCCCTGATCGCCGGCGCCTTCGCCGAGCGCATGAAGTTCTCGGCCCTGATGTGGTTCATGGCGCTGTGGGCGATCTTCGTCTACGCGCCGATCGCGCACTGGGTCTGGGGCGGCGGCTTCCTCGGCGACTGGGGCGTGCTCGACTACGCCGGCGGTACCGTGGTGCATATCAATGCCGGTGTGGCGGGCCTCGTCTGCGCCCTCGTGATGGGCAAGCGCAAGGGCTACGGCACCGAGAACATGGCGCCGCACAACCTGGTGCTGAGCGTCATCGGCGCCTCCCTGCTGTGGGTGGGCTGGTTCGGCTTCAATGCCGGCTCGGCCGTCGGCGCCAGCACCAACGCCGGCATGGCGATGGCTGTCACGCAGATCGCCACCGCCGCGGCGGCGCTCGGCTGGATGTTCGCGGAGTGGATGTCGCGCGGCAAGCCGTCGGTGCTCGGCATCATCTCCGGCGCCGTGGCCGGCCTGGTCGCCATCACCCCGGCCTCCGGCTTCGTCAATCCGGTGGGCGCGCTGGTGATCGGCATCGTCGCCGGCGTCATCTGCTTCTGGTCCGCGACCAGCCTCAAGAAGGCGCTGGGCTACGACGACTCGCTCGACGCGTTCGGCGTGCACGGCGTGGGCGGCTTCGTCGGTGCGATCCTGACCGGCGTATTCGCGGTCGAGTCGATCGGCGGCGAGGGCAAGAAGGGCCTGATCGACGGCAACGCCGGCCAGGTCCTGACCCAGCTGTGGGGCTCGCTGGTCACCATTGCCTGGTGCGCCGTCGCCACCTTCATCATCCTCAAGGTCATCGACGCCATGATCGGCCTGCGTGTGACCGCCGAGGAAGAGGTCGAGGGTCTCGACATCAACCTTCACGGGGAGACGGTGCACTAAGCGCCGCTCCGGCTCGAAAACGGGAACGCGACTCCTCCCGGTTCCCGCGCGGCCATCCTCCGCGATGGCGTCAAACTCCGGTCCGGCGGCTCGTCCGCCGGTCCTTTTCTTTGGGGGGAACGCGAGAAAATTGACGGCGGCGGCGCGACGCGCCACTCTCCGGCCGTTCGCCGAACGTCGGGAGTGAGCCAATGAAACTCGTGTCCGCCATCATCAAGCCCTTCAAGCTCGACGACGTGCGCGATGCACTGACCGGCGTCGGGGTGTCCGGGCTCACGGTCAGCGAGGTCAAGGGCTTCGGCCGCCAGAAGGGCCAGACCGAGATCTATCGCGGCGCCGAGTATCTCGTGAGCTTCCTGCCCAAGGTGAAGATCGAGATCGTCGTGGACGACGCCCAGGTGGAGCGCGCGGTCGAGGCGATCCAGAAGGCCGCCCATACCGGCAAGATCGGCGACGGCAAGGTCTTCGTGATGTCGGTCGAGCAGGCCGTGCGCATCCGCACCGGCGAGACCGGCTCGAACGCGCTCTAAGCGCGACCCTTTTTTCCCCCAGCCGTCCCGTCTATTTTACACCCCAGATAAGCAAAAATGGGGTGGGGGAGTCGTGTCCAAATCTGTTCTGCGGGGCGCCGTGCGGGCGGCGGCGTTGGTGGCTGTCTTCGTGTTCGTGGCGCCCCAGGCCTGGGCGGCCGGGAAGTCGGTGATCGACAGCGGCGACACGGCCTGGCTGCTGGTCGCTACCGCCCTCGTCCTGATGATGAACATTCCGGGCCTGTCGCTCTTCTACGCCGGCATGGTGCGCAAGAAGAACGTGCTGGCGACGGCGGTGCAGGCTTTCGCGGTCGCTGCCCTGGTCACGGTGCTGTGGTTCGCGGTCGGCTATTCGCTGGCCTTCACCGACGGCAACGCGATCAACGGTGTCCTGGGCGGGCTGTCGCGCGCGTTCGGCGCCGGCCTGCATGGCAGCGTTCATCCGCTGGCGCCCACGGTGCCCGAGAACGTCTTCCTGATGTACCAAGCGACCTTCGCCATCATCACGCCGGCCATCATCGCCGGCGCCTTCGCCGAGCGCATGAAGTTCTCGGCCATGATGTGGTTCATGGGGCTCTGGCTCCTGTTCGTGTACGTGCCGGTGGCGCATTGGATATGGGGCGGCGGCTTCCTCGGCGCGGCCGGCGTGCTCGATTTCGCGGGCGGCCTCGTGGTGCATCTCAATGCCGGCATCGCCGGCCTCGTCTGCGCCCTGGTGCTGGGCAGGCGTGAAGGCTACGGCCACGAATACATGGCGCCGCACAACCTCGTCCTGACGCTGATCGGCACCTCGCTGCTGTGGGTGGGCTGGTTCGGCTTCAACGCCGGCTCGGCGCTCAGCTCGGGCGAACTCGCCGGCGACGCCATGCTCAACACCCACATCTCCGCCGCCGTCGCGGCGCTGGTCTGGATGGCGATCGAATGGAGCGCGCGCGGCAAGCCGTCGGTACTGGGCGTGCTGTCGGGGGCCGTCGCAGGCCTCGGCACGATCACGCCCGCGGCGGGCTATGTCGAGCCCTGGGCGGCGATGCTGATCGGGCTGGCGGCCGGCGCGGTCTGCTACTGGGCGTCCGTCGTGGTGAAGACCCGGCTCGGCTACGACGATTCCCTCGACGTGTTCGGCGTGCACGGCGTGAGCGGCATCGTGGGCTCGGTCGTCGTCGGCGTCTTCGCGACGCGGCTCGTGAACGATGTCGCCCATGGCGGGCCGGTGGGGCTGGTCGACGGCCGCCCGATGCAGATCGCGACACAGCTCTATGGCGTGGCGGTGGTCGCCGTCTTCTCGGCGGTCGCCACCTGGGTGCTGCTCAGGCTCGTCGACGCGATGATCGGGTTGCGCGTCACGCGCGAGGAGGAGACGGAGGGGCTCGACACCGCGCTGCACGGCGAACGCGTGCAGTAGCTCAGGCGCCGACGGCCTCGACGAGGCAGAGCGCCGAGCGGAAGCGCTCGGGCAGCGTGACGGCGAGACCTTCCTCGAGCGCCTCGCCGGTGGCTTCCATCTGCTGTGCGCCCTGGAAGCGGACGAGATAGCGCTGCTGCCTGTGCAGGCCGCGCAGGCTGAACAGGCGCGTCGTGTCGGCGGCGGCCAGCCGGAAGGCGAAGAGTACGCCCGACAATCCGTCCTTGGCGGCGTACCAGACGGCGGCCCAGTCGCCGTTGCCGTCGGGCGGCGGCGAGCGGGTCAGGGCATAGCGGTCGCCGTGATGGATGATGGCGCGCAGGCGTGTGCGGTAGAGTGCGACATGGGCGGCCGCGACGGCGAGGTCTTCGTCGGGCCAGCGGTGCACGGGGGCGCTGATGCCGAAGGTGCCGAGCATCGCCACCCTGAGGCGGAAGGGAAGATCGCCGCGCGGATCGACGAAGCTGGCAGGCTGGCCGGGGGTCTCGCTGCGGCCCGGCCAGTCGATCAGCCAGTCGTTGCAGACGACCGCCGGATGGGCGAGCTGGATGCCGAAATGGATCGCGAGCTTGCGCAGCGCGCCGCTCTGGTCGCTCATCCAGTTCACGTGCGCGTGGGAGAGGATGCCGCCGTCCATGCGCCCCGCGCCACCGGCGCACATCTCCAGGATCAGGTCGGGAAAGGCGGCGCGGATCGCGTCCTGCAGGCGATAAAGGCCGCGATAATGGGCCACCAGCGGATCCTGGCCGGTGAGGATCTCCGGCAGATCCGGCGCCCAGCCGCCGCTGCCGAGATCGGAGTTGAAGTCCCATTTCATCCAGTCGACGCCGACGATCCGCAGCAGGGCGGTGATGCGGTTGAAGACGTGATGCCAGGCTGCCGGCACGCCGAGATTGAGCACTGCCCGCTCGTCCGCCGCGGGGGCCTTGCCGTCGATGTGGTGCAGCCATTCCGGATGGGCCTGCCGGATCGCCGAGCTGGGGCTGATCACCTCGGGCTCGAACCACAGCCCGAAGCGCAGGCCGGCCGCGCGGCAGCGGACGGACAGATCGCGCAACCCGTTGGGAAAGCGCTGGCGGCTCACGCGCCAGTCGCCGGTGCGCTGGTCCCAGTCGGCATCCGATTCGCCGGTCTCGGTGCGATACCAGCCGGCATCGACGACGAAGGCCTCGCAGCCGAGCTGCTTCACGGTCGGGATGAGCGGCACCAGTGTTTCCGCCGAAGGCTCGCCGGCGAACGGATACCAGCTGTTGAACTGCACCGGCATCGGTCGCTCCGGATCTGGCCGATGGGCGCGCCGATAGTCGTGGAGCCTGCGCGTGGCGCCGTCGAGATTGTCCTCGAAGCGGCCGAACAGAACCGTGGGCAGTTCGAGGTTCTCGCCCGCATGCAGATGATGGCGGAAGCGCCAGTTGTTGAAGCCGCCGCGGACGATCGCGCCCTCCCCGCGGGGTTCGACCTTGAGCGTCCAGTTTCCCGACCACAGGATCTGGCAGAGATAGGTCGATCCGTGCGTTCGCAGCGCCATGTAGGGCTGGAACTCGAAGCCGGTCTTGCCCGTGCGGCTCTCCAGCGTGACGGCACCGTTCGCGGGCGTCGCGCGGACGATGGCGGCCTCCTCCTGCCATTCGCCGGTGAGATAGAAGATCTGCTCGACCCGCTCGTGGACGGCCACGAACAGACCGAGCGTCGCGCGAAGGTCGATCGCCTCGGGGCCGCCGCTATGGCGCAGCACGGTGCGGCGGACGAGAAAGCCGGTCGCCTCGTCGAGCATGAAGGAGACGTCGGCCTCCAGCGGATGATCGACCGCCTTCAGCGTCAGGGCGCGCGTATATCGATTGGACTCGGTCCACGAGAGCGCCACCCAGCTGAGCGGCCGTTCTTCGTCGCCGACCACCGCCAGCGGCGCGGCGGGGCCGGTGTCGAGCGCGTGCCGCCGCCCGGTGGCATCGGGCTTGGGAAAGCAGTCGACCGCCAGAGACGGCCCGCGGAGGCTGATCTCGTAGTGATGGTCGGGGGCGGGCAGGGCGCGGGCGCCGTCGCCGGCGGCGTCCTGGGCCAACGCCGCGCGATCGAGCGCCGACAGCGCGCCCGAGCCGCCGAGCGCCGTTCCCGCAACCAGCAGGTCCCTGCGTTTCACGCCGATTCGCCCCCCGTCAGCGGTTTCAGCGGCGACTTCAGCGTGCAAGCCCCGGCAACGCAACTGCCAATGCGGCCCATCGCCTCAAGAACGCCAGCTATTGCGTTGTTGTTAAAGGTTAATTTGTCAAATACAATGACAGCGTCACGATCCGTGCTGCCCCTCGAAAGCCGGGTCGACTGGGTTTCCCGGCCGACAGTTCGGCCCAACGGATGGATCTGATGTTCAATCCGCGCCTCACCGAGACGCTGACCGATTTCCCATTTGCGCGGCTGAATGCCCTTCTCGCGCCGATCACGCCGCCTGCGCATCTGTCGCTGATCAACATGTCGGTGGGCGAGCCGCAAGGGGCGATGCCTGCCTTCGCGCGGCAGATCGTGGCCGACGAAGTCGACGGCTGGAACAGGTATCCGCCCAATCAGGGCCTGCCCGAGCTCAACCAGGCGATCTGCGAATGGCTGACGCGGCGCTACAAGCTGCCGCAGGGGCTGCTCGATCCGACGCGGCACGTCCATCCCACTGCCGGCAGCAAGGAAGGCGTCTACATCATCTCGACGGTCGCCACGCCGCAGCAGAAGGGCGGCGGCAAGCCGATCGTGGCGCTGCCCAATCCCTTCTATCAGGCCTATCTCGGCGGCGCCGTCCTGTCGGGCGCCGAGCCCCTGCTCGTGAACGCCGATGCCTCGAACGGCTTCCTGCCCGATTACGAGAGCCTCGACGAAGCCACCTGGCAGCGCCTGTCGGTCGTCTATCTCTGTTCGCCGGCCAATCCGCAGGGCGCCATCGCGGACGCGGACTATCTGCGCAAGCTGATCGGCCTCTGCCGCAAGTACGATACCGTGCTCGCCATCGACGAATGCTATGCCGAGATCTACACGGGCGAGCCGCCGGTCGGCGCCCTGCAGGTGGCGCTCGCCATGGACGAGACGGGCGGCAAGGATCCCTTCCGCAATCTCGCGGTCTTCCATTCGCTCTCCAAGCGGTCGAACGCGGCCGGCCTGCGCTCGGGCTTCGTCGCCGGCGACCCCAAGCTCGTGGCGATGATCCTGCGCTGGCGCACCTACGGCGGCCCGCAGATTCCCTTCGCCATCCAGAAGGCGTCCGCGGCCCTGTGGCGCGAGGAGACGCATCCGGTCGCGACGCGGGAATGGTATCGCAAGAATTTCAAGGTCGCCGAGCAGATCCTGCACAACCGCTTCGGCTACTACACGCCGGGCGGCGGGTTCTTCCTGTGGCTCGATGTCGGCGATGGCGAGACGGCGACGCGCAAGCTGTGGGCGGAGGCGCATGTGAAGGTGCTGCCCGGAGCCTACTGCTGTCGCGAGACCAACGGTATCAACACGGCCCAGCGCTACATCCGCGTCGCGCTGGTCCATGACGAGAAGACGACACGCGAGGGATTGAGCCGCCTCGCTTCCGTGCTCTAGGGAGCGGGCGGCGGAAATGGCCATCATGGGCTTCACGTCGGCGATGCAGCACAAGATGACGATCCTGCCGGAAGGCGGGCGCGACTTCCTGCGCCGCCGCATGATGGAGCTCGTCGGCGTCGCGCTCGCGGGCGGCGGCGTCCTGCTGCTGATGGCGATCTTCACCTTCAGCAACGCCGACCCGTCGCTCAACCATGCTACCGGCACGCCGCCCAACAATCTGCTCGGCCTGCCCGGCGCCTACATTTCGGATCTGCTGCTGCAGACCTTCGGGCTGGCGATCGTGCTGGTGCCGATCGCCATGATCACCTGGGGCGTGCGGCTGGTGCGCACGCACTATCTGGGCTTCTTCGGGCTGCGCCTGTCGCTGCTGCTGCTCGCGGTGCTGATGATGAGCGCGGCTTGCATCGGTCTCGGCGATGTCGGCGGCGCGGCCACTCATGCCGGCCCGGGCGGGCTTGTCGGCACCGCCCTGATCGGCCGCTTCCGCGAGTTCGTGCTGAGCCATTCGAGCGGCGGCAGCCTCGCCCTGATCGAGCCGGCCTGCGCCGCGCTCGCCTTCATCGCCATGGCCCCGGCGCTGGGCATGAACCGCACCGACCTGCCGCTCATCTTCCGCATCCTGCGCGCGCCCTTCCTGGGCAGCGTGTGGCTGGCGCGCGCCGCGGTCGGGCTGTGGCGCGGCCGGCCCGAGCCGCTCGACGAGCATGGCGAGCCGCCGGCACCGGAGATCGGCTACGCCGAGATTCCGGGCGAGATCGATGCGAGCCAGTACGATCCGGCCCGCTTCGACGGCGGGCTGGCGCAGATCCCCGAAGAAGGCGCCGAGCTGCCGCCGCGTGATTCGCTCATGGTCGATGCGCCCCATGCGCCGATCGAGCGGCCGGCTCCGGACATTCCGCCCGCCCCGGCGTCTCTGCAGCCCGCGGCGCCGCCGGCGGTCGCTGCCGATCCGGAGTCGCTGGTCGAGCGGACTCTCTTCGACCGCCTTGCCGGCGGCTTCCGCATCGAGCCGATCCTGGGCCGTCTGCGCGCGGCCGTTCCGCCCGCAGCGCCCGCGCCGGGCCGGTCCGTGGCTGCCGCCGAGGATCCCGACCGGCCGACGGAAGTGGTGCGCTTTGCCATGCCGCCCGCGGCGGAGTCCGAGATCGAGGCGGAAGCCGCGACCGACATCGGGGACGAGGCTGTCGGCGAGACCGAGGACAACGACGAGAATCCCTTCACGCCCGATTCCGTCCTGACCGAACAGGCGGAGGCTGCCGGCGCAGCCGCCGCCGGCGTCAAGATCGTGCCCCGCAAGGGCGGGGCCGCCCAGGGCAAGCGGGCTGCCAAGGCCGGCCAGCGCGAGCTCAATCTCGGCGGCGACCACTACGAGCTGCCGCCGCTCGACATCCTCTCGCTGCCGTCACGCGTGTCGGCCGAGACCAAGATCGATGAGAGCGCGCTCGAGCAGAACGCGCGCCTGCTCGAGACGGTGTTGGAGGATTTCGGCGTCAAGGGCCAGATCGTGAAGGTCCGCCCCGGCCCTGTCGTGACGCTCTACGAACTCGAGCCCGCGCCCGGCACCAAGTCGAGCCGCGTGATCGGCCTCGCCGACGACATCGCCCGCTCGATGAGCGCCGTCTCGGCGCGCGTCGCCACCGTGCCCGGCCGCAACGTCATCGGCATCGAGCTGCCCAACGCGCGGCGCGAGACCGTGTTCCTGCGCGAGCTGCTGTCGACCAGGCAGTACGAGGACAACCGCCTCAACCTGCCATTGGCGCTCGGCAAGGATATCGGTGGCGATGCGGTCATCGCCGATCTGGCGCGCATGCCGCATCTGCTGATCGGCGGCACCACCGGCTCGGGCAAGTCGGTGGCCGTGAACACCATGATCCTGTCGCTGCTCTACAGGCTGCCGCCGGATCGCTGCCGCTTCATCATGATCGATCCGAAGATGCTGGAACTCAGCGTCTACCAGGACATCCCGCATCTCCTCACGCCGGTCGTGACCGAGCCGCGCAAGGCGATCGTCGCCCTGAAGTGGGTCGTGCGCGAGATGGAGGATCGCTATCGCGCCATGAGCTCGCTCGGCGTGCGCAACATCGCCGGCTACAACGAGCGGCTGACCGAGGCCAAGCGCAAGGGTCAGGGCCTGACGCGCAAGGTGCAGACGGGCATCGATCCCGAGACGCGCCGCCCAACCTTCGAGGAGCAGGAGATCGATCTCAACCCGCTGCCCTTCATCGTGGTCATCATCGACGAGATGGCCGACCTGATGCTGGTGGCGGGCAAGGAGATCGAGGCCGCGGTCCAGCGTCTTGCGCAGATGGCGCGCGCGGCGGGCATCCATGTCGTGATGGCCACGCAGCGGCCGTCGGTCGACGTCATCACCGGCACCATCAAGGCGAACTTCCCGACCCGCATCTCGTTCCAGGTCACGTCCAAGATCGACAGCCGCACCATCCTGGGCGAGCAGGGCGGCGAACAGCTGCTGGGACAGGGCGACATGCTCTACATGGCCGGCGGCGGCAAGATCGCGCGCGTGCACGGGCCCTTCGTCAGCGACAACGAGGTCGAGGAGGTGGTGCGTCACCTGCGCGCCCAGGGCGCTCCGGCCTACATCGAGTCCGTCACCGACGATCCCGAGGGCGAGGAGGGCGGCGGCTTCCCGGGCGAGAGCGAGGACGGCGAGAGCGACCAGCTCTATGATCAGGCGATCGCGCTGGTCGCGCGCGAGCGCAAGTGCAGCACCAGCTTCATCCAGCGTTACCTGCAGATCGGCTATAATCGTGCCGCCCGCATCGTCGAGCGCATGGAGCGCGAAGGCGTGGTGAGCGCCGCCAACCATGTCGGCAAGCGCGAGGTGCTGGCGCGCGACATCGACGACAGGACACGCTGAACTGGTGTAGCTTCGCCGCTCTCGGCTGGAGTCCGGCCTTCGAGCGTAGGCAGTCACTCATGACGTCGCACATCGCCAACCCGCCCTGGTCGCGCATTCTGCCGGTTGTCGCGGCGCTGATGGTCGCGGCCGGCATGGCCGGCCTGCTCGACAAGGGCTCCGGCATCGTCATCGCTGTCGCCGCGATCCTGCTGGGAGGCGCGGTCTTCGCCGCCGTCCACCATGCCGAGATCCTGGCGGCGCGGCTCGGCGAGCCGTTCGGCTCGATCGTGCTGGCGATCGCGGTGACCTCGATCGAGGTCGCGCTCATCGTGTCCATCATGCTGTCGGGCGCGCAAGGCAGCGAGGACGTGGCGCGCGACACCGTCTTCTCGGCGGTGATGATCGTGCTGAACGGCGTCGTTGGGCTGTGCCTGGTCCTGGGCGGCCAGCGCCATCGAGAGCAGTCGTTCCAGCTTCACGGCGCTTCGGCGGCGCTCGCGGTCCTCGGCACCCTGTCGGTGCTGGTGATGGTTCTGCCGAACTTCACGCAAAGCGCACCGGGACCGGTCCTGACCGCAATCCAGCTCGTCTATGTCGCGGCCGTCTCGCTGGTGCTCTATGCGACCTTCATCTTCGTGCAGACGATCCGGCATCGCGACTATTTCCTGGAAGCGGCCGACGACGAGCATGACCCCGCCGAGAAGCCGAGCGTCGCCCTCGCGGTGGAGAGCCTCGTCCTGCTGCTGGTCTCGCTGATCGCCGTGGTCCTGCTGGCCAAGACGCTCTCCTATCCGCTGGACAAGGCGGTGGAGAAGGCAGGACTGGCCCGCTCCGTGGTCGGCGTCATCATCGCCGGCATCGTCCTGCTGCCCGAGGGCATCGCGTCGGTACGCGCCGCCTTGCTCAACCGGCTGCAGAACAGCATCAATCTCGTCCTGGGGTCGGCGCTCGCCAGCATCGGCCTCACCATTCCGGTCGTCGCCGCCGTCTCTCTCGTGCTGGGCCGGAGCCTGACGCTGGGCCTCGCCCTCCAGAACATGGTCTTGCTGGTGCTGACCCTGTTCGTCGGCACGTTGACGCTCGGCACCGGTCGGACGACGCTCCTGCACGGCGTGATCCATCTCGCGATCTTCGGCGCCTTCCTTCTGCTGGCGATCGTTCCCTGAAAATCCATCGCGCGGCCGCAAGCGGCGGCGCGTCGACGATCATTGCCGGTTCTCCGTACGCGATCCCCTTTGGGAATTGGATTGACGACTGTAATGTTAATTAATATAAGGAAGATGAAATGGCCGGACGGGCACGCACTTACCAGAGTCCTTTGCGAGACGCCCAGGCTGCGCTCACGCGAGAGCGTATCCTGATGGCGGCGAAGGATTATCTGGAAAAGAACGATATTGAGACGCTGACCCTGCGCCGCCTCGCCGAACTCGCCGGCGTCTCTGCTCCAACGGTCTATGCCCATTTCGCGACGATCGACGAACTCGTCACGGCGTTCTTCATGTGGCTCAAGCCCCGTATGGGGCTGCAGAAGCCGTTGCCGGCCCTCGGGGGCTTCTCGGAGCTGCCGGCCGATTTGTTTCCGCACTACGAGGAATACGGCGCGCTCCTGCGCAACCTGATGAACCGGCCGGCCTGGGATCGCCAACGCCATGCCGATAGCGGCAGCAGACACGGCCCGTGGGTCGAAGCCGTCGGCAGGGCACTGCCCAAGCTGACGCCGGAGCAGCGCCGCCGCGGCGCCATGGCGGTGTCGGCGTTCTGGACGCCGACGATGTGGCGCTGGCTCATGGACACATGCGGGTTCACGCCCAAGGAAGCCGAGCAGGTCGCCGGTTGGGCGATCGCGGCCCTGGTCGATGCGTTGAAGCGCGATCCGTCTGGTCTTTCCGGCCGAGGACGCGATGGGCGGAATCGAGCGAAAGCGGCGGAGGAGGCCTAGTCGTGATCCATCATTTCTCCCTGCCTGCCCGCGATCCCTTCAAAGTCGCGAAGGTGCTGGCGGCGTTGATCGGCGGCCGTGCCTTTCGGTTCCCGGGACCGTTGCCGGGTGCGGCGATGGCGGTGAGCGGCGATCGCCACGGCACGATGATCGAGGTCTATCCCGAGACGGTCGTGATGACGCCCGGTGACGGCGAGGGGCCGATCGCCTACCAGCCCATGGCCGGCGAGCGTTCCTACGCGGGATTCCACGCGCTGCTGTCCGTACCGCTCGATCGCGCGACCATCGAACGGATCGGCACGGAAGCGGGCTGGCGCACCAAGTTCTTCAGCCGCGCGGCGCCCGGCCGTCCGCCCGTTTTTCACGTCATCGAAGTTTGGGTCGAGAACCGCTTTCTCCTCGAAGTGGTGCCCGCGGACATGATCGAGGTCTACGAGACCTACATGCAGCCCGAGCGCATGGACGCGCTCGATCTATCTCTGACGCCGCAGCCGCCGGCAGGTTAGCGGCCAAGGAGGAGAGCCATGACTGCAGTCCAGCCCGCCGATGTCCTGATCGTCGGCGCAGGCCCCACCGGCCTGTCGCTCGCGATCAGCCTGCGCCAGCAGGGCATTCCCGTACGCATCATCGACCGTGCCGCGGCGCCGAGTTCGGTATCGAAGGCGCTGGCGCTCTGGAGTGCGAGCCTGGAAGCCCTGCAGGGCATGGGCGTGGCCGAGCAGTTCCTCCACGAGGGCCAGCGGCTCAAGGCTCTGTGCATCGGCGACGGCCCGCGCCGGCTGGCAACGCTTGCGGTCGGAGAAGGGATCGACAGCCCGTTCCCCTTTCCGTTGTTGCTGGCGCAGTCGCGCACGGAGGAACTGCTGACCGCACGCCTCGCCGAACTCGGCGTCGCGATCGAGCGCGAGGTTGAACTGGTGGCGCTGGTCCAGGATGTCGATGGTGCCACGGCAACGCTTCGCCATGCCGGTGGAAGGCAGGAAACGTCGCTCACGCGATATCTGGTGGGATGCGACGGCGCACGCAGCGCCGTGCGGCAGGCGCTCGACATCGCCTTCGAGGGCTACACCGAACCCCAGACCTTCTTGCTCGGCGACGTGCGGATCGAGGGCGGCGATCTCGATCGTCGCTCCATCTACCTGTGGTGGCACAAGGGCGGCACAGTGGCCCTCTTTCCCTTCGAGGACGAAGTCTGGCGCGTCTTTGCGATGCGCGACGGCGATGCCTCGAACGGGAGCGATCCGACGAGCCTGGAGGAACTGCAGAACGCCATCGATCGCCATGGTCCGCAGGGGCTTCGGCTCCGCGAGCCAAGCTGGTTGTCGGCCTTTCGTGTCAACGAACGTCTGGCGGCGCGCTATCGCGTCGGCCGCTGCTTCCTGGCCGGCGACGCGGCACACATCCATTCGCCTGCCGGCGGACAGGGCATGAATACGGGCATCCAGGACGCGGTCAATCTCGGTTGGAAGCTCGCCTACGCCCTGAAGGGCGTAGGCAATGCCTCCCTGTTGCTCGACAGCTACGAGGCCGAACGTCGGCCGGTGGCAAAGGCCGTGGTCGCTGCGGCTGCCCAGAAACTTCACCTGGCGTTCGGCGCGAACAAGCTCATGACCTTCGCAAAGGACATGGCCGTCTCGATTCTTGGCAACATCCCCGCCGTGCAGCGCAAGTTGCAGGTCGAGCTGTCGGAGACCGAGATCGTCTATCGCGATGGCCCGCTTGTTGCGCTGGCCGCTCACACGCGCTCGCCCAAGCGTACCGATGTCGGCTCGCGGGCCCGCGAGGCGTCGTTCGTCGATACCGTGACAGGCGAAGCGAAACGGCTCTGGCCATACCTCTCGGCAGGTCGGCACAGCCTGCTGATCTTCGAGGATGGCCCGCCGTCGTTGGCACAGCCTGGCTTGGCCGATGGTGCGGCGCGGTCCCTGCAAGTGCTGCGACTCGATGGCCGCAGCGACCCCGGCGGCGAGGTGCGCGAGCGTTATCGCCTGCGCGGGCCCGGATGGGTGCTGATCCGCCCCGATCTGGTCGTCGCTGCGCGCGGCGATGGCGGCGACTTCACGAAGTTCCAGTCCTACGTGGACCAGGTCCTGAGTGCGGCCTGAGCGCCGCCCGGGTCGCTCGGCCGGCCTTCGCCCGGTCCCTTGCCAGTGCTCGCGACAAGCTCGAGCACTGGCTGCGGCAGGCCGCCAGACAGGCCGGCGATGCCGTCCATAACGCCATCGCCGATATCCTGATCCTCACATCCTCCGCTCGGAGAGGACAGGCTCAACCTCGAAACAGCGCCCTCTAGTCGCGGCGAGGGCGGCGCAGAGTGAAGGTTTCGAAGGGGGCGATCTGACCATCCACGCCCACCACGTCGTAGTAGGTGACCTTGATCGTGGTGACGTCGCCGGGACGGGAGCCCGGATCGACGGCGAAGGCAGCAAAGCCGTACGAATGCGCGGCGTTCCGCACGGCCGACCAGGCCGCGCTCTCCTTCAGATAGATCGGCGCGCGCTTTCCCGTCTCGGGGTCGGGGGCGCCGACAGCGGTGATCACCCGGCACTGCGGCGGGTCGAAGAAGAGCTGGTTCGACGGCACGGAGGTGCCGCCGCCGCCGATGACCATATGCACCGTGCCTTTGGTGGTATCGATGACGTCGGTTGTCGTCGCGGTGGGGATCGGCGTCAGGGTCGGGGTCGATTGCCGACCGCGGATCGGATGGGAGCGTTCGTAGTGGTGCTCGTGCCCGCAGACCACGAGGTCGACCTCGTACTTGTCGAACAGCGGTAGCCACTCTTCGCGAATCCCGAGGTCCGCGCCGTTGAACTTGTCGACGCTCGAAATGGCGACCTGGTGCATGCAGACGACGAGCCAGTCGATGTTGCGGTCGGCGCGGGCGGCCGCCAGCTCCTTCTCCAGCCAGGCTTTCTGCGCGCCGGAAGAATAGCCCCGAACATAGGAGTTGCCACCGTCCTGGTAGCAGATGTCATCGTTGGCGATGCTGACCACGCGCACCGAGCCGGCCGTGAAGGCGTACCAGAGCCCGCGGGTCACATCGGTCTGCCCCGCCGCTTCCGGCACCGAGAAATAGGTCTGGTAGGCCTGGTATCCGATCGGCCCGTTGCCCAGTTCGTTCTCGTGGTTGCCGGGAGACGGCATCCAGGGACGATTGCGGGCGCTGCGGGTGTTGTTCGTCCAGAAATCCCACCAGGTCCGCACCCGGTCCTCGGCGATATTGGCGTAGCAGAGGTCGCCGTTGAAAAGGTGGAACAGGGGATTCAGCCGTTCGACGCCGAGCGTGGTGTCGCCGGCCGCCGGCGATCCGAGATTGTCGTTCACGTAGGCCGGCGGACGGGGCATCGTCACGCCTGCCGGCAGCACGAACTTCCTGGCCATGGTCGGAGTGCCCTGGTCGCCGAAGCTGGTGAAGGTGAACGCTGCCCGACCGCGCGGGGAGGTCCGGAAGGTTCCGAACTCCGGCTGAGCGCCGTCGTGAAGGGCACTGTAGAGAAAGGCCGAGTTCGGCTTCAGATTGCCGATCTTCGCGTGATAGGCGTAGACGGTCTGCTTCGACTTGCCATCGGTATAGCTTACGGGGTTCGCCGTAACCGTACGCTCGAGCTTGCCGTCGAGTCCGCCAACCAGCACGCGCGGATTCTGGACCGGCTGCAGCGCATGCCAGGACACCACCACTTCGGATGACGCATCTGCGCCGAACTGAAGGTGCAGCCCGGAAACCGGTGACGACGTCGCCGGCTCGGATGCCGTGCCGGAGGCCGGCGTGGCCTGCGCCGATCCGATCGGCAAGAGGGATGCCGCCGCCGCGACTCCCCCGTAGATGCCCGCGGCGGCAAGCAACTTGCGGCGGCTGAGCTGAAGATCGATTTCGTCGTTTTCCGGGATCATGTCGGCGACTTCCCTCATGGTTTGCAGCGCGCACTCGGCTGTCGAAAGCCGCCTGTCTAGTCCAACAATGTGACAGCCCAAATCATCGGCTCTGGGGATTGGCGGCGGCCGAACATCTGCAGGGTTCGCCGATCCGCAAGCCGCCGCCGTATCGACCGGCGCCGCGTCGACGCCACCGCGAACCATGGCTGACGAGGCTGAAAGCAAGGCCGTCGACAGGATCGGGGGCTGGATCGTCGCGGGGCGCTGACCGCGCGGCCAAGCTCATCTACGACACGGTCCGCCTGTGCATTGCTGTAACCAAACCGTCGTCGTGCCGCAGTCTCTCACCGCTACCCAGCGGAGGGCACATCGCGGGGTTTGCATGCTGCGGCTTGAAGAAGGCAGGACTGGCCCGCTTCGTTGTCGGCGTCGGCATCGCCGGCATCGTGCTGCTGCCTGAAGGCATCGCGTCGGTGCGCGCCGCCCTGCTCAACCGCCTGCAGAACAGCATCAATCTCGTTCTGGGATTGGCGCTCGCCAGCATCGGTCTCACCATTCCGGTCGTCGCCGTCGTCTCTCTTGTCCTGGGCCGGAGCCTGACGCTGGGCCTCGCCCTCCAGAACATGGTCCTGCTGGTGTTGACCCTTTTCGTCGGCACGCTCACCCTCGGTACCGGCCGGACGACCCTTCTGCGCGGCGTGATCCATCTCGCGATCTTCGGCGCCTTTCTCCTCCTGGCGATCGTTCCCTGACGGATCTCCGCTGCATCTCATGTGCAAATGACGATGCTGCAACCATTCGGCTTCCAACACCTGAACAAGCTGCCTTAGTCTCGTGTCCACCGCTTTGGGGGGGCCGATGAAGAAACTGCTGCTCGTTCTTGTCGCGCTGGTCGCATGGCCTGTGACCGCTGTTCTGGCCGCGGATGAAGTCGTCACTTCGGCGACGTTCGGCGGGGAGTCGGTGCCCTTCGTGCTGACCACGGCCGGCACCGCCAAGCCGCGCTACGCCGTCATCCTCATGCCCGGTAGCACGGGCAATCTCTCGCCGCGCATGGAAAACGGCAAGGTGGTCATGAGCATGGCCAGCAACTTTCTCATCCGCTCTCGCGGGCTCTTTGCCGACGGGCAGTTCGTGGCGGCTTCGACCAGTGCCACCTCCACGCCCGGCCGTATCCTCGCGATCGTGCAGGAACTCGAGAAGCGCTACGGCAAGCTCGCCGTCTATGTCATTGGCACATCACGCAGCACGGAGAGCACGCAATCCCTGGCCGCCTCCTTGGATGGCCAGGTGGCGGGCTTCGTGCACACGTCGTCCGTGACCGGCATCGCCAGTTTTGATCCCCGCCGCTTCAAGAGCCGGCAGCTCCTGGTGGTTCATCGAGAAGATGCCTGCAAGGTGACGAATACCGCCGCCTCCGAAGCCTCCCATCGCAGCTACGGCACGGCCCTCATCGTCATGGAAGGCGGCAAGGCCGCCGGCGACGAATGCGGCGCCTATGGCCACCACGGCTACTACGGCGTGGAGAAGGAAACCGTCGACAAGATCAAGGCCTGGATCGTCGCCGGCGGCTGAAAAGCCGCCGTGAACCAGCCGGTCCGTTATCCACCATGGGCATTACCCGTCGCATTCTTGTAACCGAAACGTCGCTTCCCTGAAGCCTGTCGCCGCTACCCAGCGTGGGACGCTTCGCGGGGTGTGAATGCTGCGGCTAGATGGCGTGGTCAAAGAGTTTGGTTCCAAGCGGGCCGTCGATGGCATTTCGCTTGCGGTGCCGTCCGGCCAGTTCGTTGGCGTGATCGGCCAATCAGGCTCCGGCAAGTCCACGCTTCTGCGCATGATCAACCGCCTGGGGGATCCCACGGGCGGCGCGATCCGCTTCGGCGATACCGACGTCACGTCGCTGCACGGCCGCGCGCTGCGCCAGTGGCGGGCGCGCTGCGCCATGATCTTCCAGCAATTCAACCTCGCCGGCCGCCTCGACGTGCTGACCAACGTCCTGATGGGCCGCGCCTTCCATGCGCCGACCTGGCGTGCCGTGCTCAAGCTGTGGACCGACGAAGAGAAGGCGATGGGACTTTCCGCCCTGGAAAGCCTGGATATCGCGCGTCTTGCCGGCCAGCGCGCCGACACCCTGTCGGGCGGCCAGCAGCAGCGCGTGGCCATTGCGCGCGCGCTGATCCAGGAGCCCGAGATCATCCTGGCCGACGAGCCGATCGCCTCGCTCGATCCGCGCAATACGCAGGTGGTGATGGACGCGCTGCAGCACATCAACCGCCATTTCGGCATCACCGTGATCTGCAACCTCCACAGCCTCGACCTTGCGCGCAAGTACTGCGACCGCCTGGTCGGGCTTGCCTCGGGCCGGCTCGTTTTCGACGGCGCGCCCGACGCCCTCACGGATCGCGTGGCGCGCGATCTCTATGGCCTCGAATCAGCCGACGTGGTCGGCCCCGTCGGTGCGCCCGGCTTCGTTCCGGGCGCCGAGCCCGGATTGGCCTTGGCCGGTTCGTGACGTCGCCTCCCAATCCGGCAAACGGAAGCTCAGGAGATCCCCTCATGTTCAACCGGCGACAGGTTATCGGCACGGCGCTGGCGACCGGCACTCTGGCGCTTGCCGGCGCCGCGCGCGCCGACGGCTGGCGGGACAAGTACAAGGAGATCGTGTTCGCAGTCGTGCCGGCGGAAAACGCATCCGGCGTGACCGAGCGCTTCGCCCCGTTCATCGCCTATCTGTCGAAGGAACTGGGGGTGAAGGTCAGCCTGCGCCTCGCCACCGATTACGCCGCGGTGATCGAGGGGCAGCGCAACGGCACGATCCAGGTCGCGCACTATGGCCCGGCATCGTACGCCCGTGCGGTCATTACCGGCGTGAAGGTCGAGCCGTTCTGCACCACCATCAACGAAAGCGGCACGGTCGGCTACTATTCGGTCTTCTATGTCCGCGCCGACAGCCCCTACAAGACGATCGAGGACCTGAAGGGCAAGAACCTCGGCCTCGTCGATCCCAACTCGACGTCCGGCAAC
>JAFEFG010000098.1 GCA_018240685.1 Pseudomonadota bacterium
ACACGGGCCAACACATGGGCCGATACACGGGCCGGCAGATCGCCCAGAACGTCGCGCCGGGCGGCAGCATCGCCAACACCACCGGCATCGGCACCGGCCTCGGCTCGCCGCAGGGCACCGGCCCCGTCTATCCCAACGGCACGCAGCAGCCCGTCCTGCCGGCCCCGCCGCCGCCGGGCGGGACGCCGCCGCCGGCGCGCCTCGACGTGCAGCCCTCCTATTCCTCGCGGCCTGCGCCGCTGTCGCCGCCGCGCACGCAGACGCCGTCGCGCTATCCCGAGCCGCGCGCCCCCCACGATCCGACGGCACCGCAGTCGCCCGAGACGACGAAGTGAACTGCGGAACGGGCGCGCAAAGAATGCGCCCGGACGCGCCGGCCGGTGGTAGGCTTCCAGAAGAACGAGAACATCTGCACTGGGAGGATCGCCATGGCCTCAACCCTTTCGATCCGGCCGCTCGACGGCGTCACCTTCGGCGCCGTCGTCACGGGCCTGCGCCTCGCCGAGCTCGACGACGAGACGTGGCAGGCGCTGCATGACGCCTGGCTCGACCGTGCGCTGCTGATCTTCCCCGGCCAGTTCCTGAAGCGCGACGAGCAGATCGCCTTCGCCCGCCGCTTCGGCCCGCTCGAGTTCGAGATGGCCGCCATCAGCAACGTGAAGGCCGACGGCACGCTGCGGCAGGAGAAAGACAACGACGACATGATGAAGGTGCTCAAGGGCAACATGGGCTGGCATGCCGATTCGACCTACATGCCGGTGCAGGCCAAGGGCGCCGTGTTCAGCGCCGAGGTGGTGCCGACGATCGGCGGCCAGACCGGCTGGGCCGACATGCGCGCCGCCTACGAGGCGCTCGACGCGGCGACGCGGGCGAGGATCGAGGACATGTCGGCCTATCACTCGCTGCACTACAGCCAGTCGAGGCTCGGCCACGAGACCAAGAAGTCCGACGGCGAATACAGCGGCTACGGCCTGCATGAGGGGCCGGTGCCGCTGCGCCCGCTGGTGAAGGCGCATCCCGAGACCGGTCGCCGGTCGCTGCTGATCGGCCGCCATGCCCACAACATCCCCGGCCTGGACAGGGCCGAGTCCGAGCGCTTCCTCGACGGGCTGATCGACTTCGCCTGCCAGCCGCCGCGCGTCTATCACCACGACTGGGCGCCGGGCGACGTGGTGGTGTGGGACAATCGCTGCCTGCTGCACCAGGCCACGCCCTGGGACATGACCCAGCCGCGCGTGATGTGGCACAGCCGCATCGCCGGCGATCCCGCGAGCGAGGCCGGCCTGGCCGCCTAGGTCCTGCCGGAGGGCGCGCGGCGCTGCAGATGCTTGTCATCTGCGGCCGTGCACATCGACAGCATCGGACGGGTCGCGCTAGGAAGGGCGCGACGTTTACCGAGCAGGAGCTTCCATGAGCCCGTCCCTGTCACGCCCTGGCATCACCCGTCTCGGCAGCATGCTGGCCGCGGTGCTCGTCCTCTTCACCGTCTCCTCGTGCGGCTACAACACCATCCCGACGCTGGAGGAGCAGGCCAAGGCGAAGTGGGCCGATGTCCAGAACAACTACCAGCGCCGCGCCGACCTGATCCCCAACCTGGTGGCGACCGTGCAGGGCTACGCCAAGCAGGAGAAGGACGTGCTCACGTCCGTGGTCGAGGCGCGGGCGAAGGCGACGCAGATCAAGATCGACGCCTCGCAGCTCACCGATCCGGAGAAGCTGAAGCAGTTCCAGGACGCGCAGAACCAGCTCACCGGCGCGCTCGGCCGGCTGCTGGCGGTCAGCGAGAACTACCCGGACCTGAAGTCGAACCAGAACTTCCTCGCCCTGCAGTCGCAGCTCGAAGGGACGGAGAACCGCATCGCCGTGGCGCGGCGCGACTACATCGAGGCGGTGCGCGCCTACAACACCGAGCTGCGCACCTTCCCCGGCGTGCTGTGGGCGGCGATCTTCTTCCGCGACGCCAAGCCGATGGCGGAGTTCACCGCCGGCGCCGACGCCCAGAAGCCGCCGGCCGTGAAGTTCTGACCGCAGCGCGGCGATCCCCGCCATGAACGCCGGCCTCACCGTCGACCTTCGCCGTCCCGCCTGCGCGCCGGTCGCGCGGCTGGCGGCGCTGGCGGCGGCGATCACGCTGTGGCTCGGCCTCGTCGCGGCGGCGCTGGCGGCCAACTTCCCGCCGCTCACCGGCCGCATCGTCGACCAGGCCGGCATCATCCCGGCCCAGACGCAGGCGGCGATCGAGGCCAAGCTCGCCGACCTCGAGACCAAGTCCGGCATCCAGCTCGTGGTCGCGACCGTGAAGTCGCTCGACGGCGAGGAGATCGAGCCCTACGCCAACGCGCTGTTCCGCACCTGGAAGCTCGGCGAGAAGGACAAGAACAACGGCGTGCTGCTGCTGGTGGCGCCCAACGAGCGCAAGGTGCGCATCGAGGTCGGCTACGGGCTCGAAGGCACGCTGACCGACGCGATCTCCAAGGTCATCATCGTCAACGCCATCGTCCCGCGCTTCAAGGCGGGCGACTTCGGCGACGGCATCGCGCGCGGCGTCGACGACATCATCACCGTGCTGACCACCGACTCGTCGGAATGGCAGAAGAAGCCGTCGCTGCGGCTCGACAGCGCGGGGGAGCCCACGCTCCACACCTGGATCGTCTCCGCCATGGTGATCGTGGTGATCCTGCTGCTGATCTTCTCGCGCACCTTCCGGCTGTGGTTCTTCGCCACCCTGCTGTCGGGCGGAAGCAGAGGCGGCGGACGCCATGGCGGCGGCTTCTCCGGCGGCGGATTCTCGGGCGGAGGCGGCGGCGGCTTCTCCGGCGGCGGCGGCTCGTCGGGCGGCGGCGGCGCCTCGGGAGGCTGGTAGGAGATGCCGGTGGTGACCCTTTCGAGCGAAGACCGCGCCCGCATCGCGGCCGCCATCCACGCCGCCGAGAAGCGGACCTCGGGCGAGATCGTCTGCGTGCTGGCCGGACGGTCGAGCGACGCCACGGGACTGCCGATCCTGATCGCCGCCCTGGTCGCGCTCCTGGAGCCGTGGCTGCTGGTCCATTTCACGAGGCTGCCGGTGGCGGAGATCCTGCTGCTGCAGGCGGCGACCTTCGTCCTGCTGCTCCTCTTCCTCGGCCTGGCGCCCGTGCGCGTCGCGCTGGTGCCGGCCGCCACGCGCCGCGCGCTCGCACACCGCGCGGCGATGGAGCAGTTCACGCTGCGCGACGTGTCGCGCACCAAGGACCGCACCGGCATCCTGATCTTCGTGTCGCTGGCGGAGCGCTACGTGCGCATCGTCGCCGACGAGGGCATCGCCTCCCGCGTCCCACAGGCCGAATGGCAGCAGGCGGTCGAGGCGCTGGTCGCCCACATGCGCGACGGCCGCATCGCCGACGGCTTCGTCGCCGCCATCGGCCGCTGCGCCGACGTGCTCGCGGCCCACTTTCCGCCCGTCGACGGCCGGCACGACGAGCTGCCGGACCGGATCTACCTGATCTGAAGCAACAAAGGAGCGCGGCAGGGGCGCGGCGGCTGCCGGCTACTTCTTCGGCGGCGTCTGCGGCTGCACCACCGGCGGCGGGACGGGCGGGACGATGGGATGGAAGCTCTGCGGGCCCGGCCGCGCGGGGCCCGACTTGACGTACTTGTCGATGGCCTCCTTCGCGCGCGCCTGCGGATCGACGAAGACCCGGCCGGTCTCGCGCTCCACGGTCGAGAGCTGCTGCGCCTGGCGCGCCCGCTCGACGCAGGCATTGTAGTCCTGCACGCTCGTCTCGAGCGTCGCCCCGCCGACGGCGCCGGTGACGCACTCGGCATAGGCCTTCGTCCGGTCGCGCGCCTGCAACTGCCTGATCCTGCCCTGCAGGAACTGGATGCGCGCCTCGATCTCCTGGTTGCGCTTGCGCAGCGTCTCGTCAGGCGCCTTCTGCTTCTGCGCCGCCGCCCGCTCGGCTTCGTAGGCGTCGCGGTGCGCATTGTGCTGCTTGACCTGCGCATCGGCGGATTTCACGCTCGAATCGCAGGCGCCGGAATCGCCGGCCGGGCATTTGACGATGATCGTCCCGCCCGCTCCCCTTCCCGTGCAGGGATAGCGGGAGCACACGCTGTCGATCGCGCTTTCCGTGCGGTCGTGCTCCGCATCCAGCGCGCGCTTGCTGGCCGCCAGCTTCCGGTCGCTGTCCTGGCGCGACAGGTTCGGCTGCATCTTCGTTTCGTTGGCCTTCTTCTCCGCCGAGAGCTGGGTGATCTCGTTCATCATCGCGTTGATGTCGTCGTCGGCGGCGAGGATGGGAGCGGCGACCGACAGCGCCGCCGCGGCCGCGAGCAGGCCCGCCAGCATCGTGGCAAGCGGCCGGATCATGACGGCTCTCCGGGCTTCGGCGGTGCCTTGGGCGCCGCCTTGGCTTGCTCGAGCGCCCGCTGGACGGCCTTGTTGCCCGGGTCGAGGCTCAAGGCCTTCTCGAGATCGCGGATGGCGCCGTCGCGGTCTCCCTTCGCAAGCTCGGCCCGGCCGCGGCCGTACCAGCCCGCGGCATTGGCAGCCGACAGGTCGGTCAGCCGCGTGAAGGCGGCGATGGCGTTGTCGGCATCGCCCGTCTGCAGGTAGGCCTCGCCCAACGCCTTCAGCATCGCCTCGTTCTTCGGCTGCATGCGGCTCGTCATGGCGAGCGGGATCATCATGGCGCCGAGAAGCTGGCGCGCCTCGCCGGCGGTCGGGTCGAGCCGCAGCGCTTCGGCGAGATCGGCAGCGGCGCCGGCAAGGTCCTGACGCCCCATCGACAGGCGGCCGCGATCGAGGCGCGCGGCGACATCGTCAGGATCGATCGCGAGGGCGGCGTTGTAGTCCGCCAGCGCCTCGGCGGCCTGCTTGCGCGTCTCGCGCAGTTCGCCGCGCAGACGCAGCGCGCGGGCGTTCCGGGCATCGGCCGCGAGGGCGGCATCGAGATCGGCCGACGCCTCGTCCGCCTTGCCGAGCAGGAGCAGCGCCTGCGCCCGCGAGAGGTGCGCGCCGACATCCGACCGCTTGGCCGCGATCGTCTTGGCCGTCTCCGCCACGATGCGGTCGAGCGCCGCCTTCGCCGCCGGATAGCCCGGTGCCAGCGCAAGGGCGCGCCCGAGCGAGCGCAGCGCCCGGTCGGCCTGGCCGTCGCGCCACAGCGCCTCGCCACGGGCGGCGAAGACCTCGGCCGTCGGCAGGCTCATGGCGGCGCTGTCGAGATCGGCCACCGCCCGCTTCATCTCCCCGCGCCGGGCCCACAACGCCGCCCGCTGCAGGAGCGCCTCGCCGTTGCGCGGATCGGCGGCCAGCACGACATCGAGCTCGGCGAGCGCCGGCACGGCCTTGTCGAGGAGGGCGAACACGCGCGCGCGGCCGAGCCGGACGGTGGCGCTCGCGGGATCGATCACGAGTGCCATGTCGAGATCGGCGACCGCCGCATCGGCCTTGCCGCTGCGCGCCAGCACGAAGGCGCGGTCGAGGTACGGTGCTGCGGTATCGGGCGCCAGCTCGACGGCCTTGTTCGCCTCCAGCAGCGCCTCCTCGTCCTGGCCAAGCAGGGCGAGGACCCGCGCCAGCGCCGCATGCACATCGGGGTCGTGCTCGTTCAGCTTGAGGGCGGCGTCGAGCGCCTCGACCGCCTCCTGGTAGCGGCCGAGCTTCTCCAGGACCAGGCCGCGCACGCGCTGGGCGACCTCGTATTCCGGCACGAGCTTGAGCGCGGCATCGAGATCGGCCAGCGCGCCCTGGAAGTCGTTGCGGACGGCACGCACGACGGCGCGCTCGCGATAGAGGAGCTCCCACCGCGGCGCCAGCCTGATCGCCTGCGCGTAGCCCTCCTCCGCCGGCCCGAAGCGGCCCATCTTCTGCAGCAGCAGGGCGCGTTCGCGCAGGCCCTGCGCGGTGGACTTGGCCACCGACAGCATCTTGTCGAAGTCGGCCAGCGCCTCGTCGAACTTGCCCGCGGCCTGCCGCAGCAGCGCGCGCCGCTCGTAGCCCGCCGGGTCGGCCGGATCGAGCGCGATGGCGTGGTCGTAGTCGGCCGCGGCGCGCGCCGCATCGCCCGCCGCCTCGTATGCCGCGCCGCGATTGAGCCAGGCTTCCTTGTATTTGGGATTGAGCTTGATGGCGTTGTCGAGATCGGCGACCGCACGCGGCGTCTCGCCGTTGAAGCCGTAGGCGATGCCGCGCAGCACGAGGTACTGGACGTTCCGGGGCTCGAGCGCGAGGGCCTGGTCGAAATCCAGGATCGCCTGGTTGAACTCGCGCCGGCCGATATAGCCGTAGGCCCGCGCCACGTAGAGCGCGGCGAGCTTGGCGTCCTTCACCTTCGTTGCCGCGATGAGCTGGCTGCAGGCCTTGATGCGCTTCTCCGCATCGTTGCCCTGGCAATCCTTCGTCAGGTCTTCCGTCGAGGGCGGCGGCGGCTTGGTCTGGGATTGCGCCGGGGCTTGCGTGGGCGTCTGCGCCCCGGAGCCGGCCACAAAGCCGATCACCACGCCCGCCGACACACAGGCCGCGAGCGCCACAAGAAGGGGAAGTCGAGCGGCTCTGCCCGAGGATCGTCGGCGAACCATGGCACTTTTCTAGGCCAGGACCGGGAGCCGGACTTTGATCCAGATCAGGGAACGCGCACGGCAGGCGCAGCAACCTAAAAGGGCGGCGGCGCTCGCCGCTACCGAAAGGCGATCCGGTGAAAACCCTTCTCGCCCTGCTTGTCCTGCTCCTCCCGGTGGCGGCGTTGGCCGCGGACGAACCGGATGCCGCGCGCCTCGTCGCCGAGCATGCGGCGATCTCGGCGAAGCGACAGGGCCTCATCGAGGACATGAGAGCCAACGTCGCGCAGAAGCGGGCGATCGAGAAGGAATATGCGGCGGTCGACGCCGACACCGAGCAGTATCGCCGCGACGTCTCCGAGGCGACGGCCTTCTGCACCGGCCGCTTCGACGACGAGGAATATCGCCGCCGCAAGGCGATCTGCGAGCAGAAGCAGCGCGAGCTCGACGAACGCCATGGCCGGATCGAGGCCCGCCGCGCCGACATCGACCGCCGCGACAAGGCTCGGCAGGCGGCGGCGGTGAAGCTCAAGACCGAGTACGACGCGCTCGGCCGGCGCGCGCAGGAGATCGAGTCCTCGATCTCGGCGGCCTCGCCCTATGCCGGGGTCGCCGAACGCTGCCGCAAGGAGCAGAAGGGCACCGCCGCCATCGACGCCTGCATCGACCGCGGCTGGAAGGAAGCGGCCGACGAGGTACGGGACTATCTCGACCTCGAGACCGGCCGCGCCTTCACCCAGGGCGCGGACTGGCGCCGCCAGATCGACGCCATGCCGTGGCCGCTGCAGGACAAGATGGAAGCGACCGTGGCGGTGTTCCTGGCCGAGATCGGCCGCTACGGCGACGCCGCGCAGTTGATGGGCGGCGTGAGGGCGCGCAAGCCGGGCGACACCTTCCTCGACACCGCCGGTGCGACGCTCGATGGCCTCGCCCGCCGCACGTCGGGCGCCGCCGGTCCGATCGCCGGCGCGCGCGGCATCGCCGACGAACTGAAGATCGCGCATCTGTCGTCGGCGGCGCAGGCCGACGTGATGCTGGGCATCCTGCAGTTCCGCGAGGGCAACTACGCCGCCTCGCTTTCCATGTTCGGCGACGCCCGCAGGCGCCATCCGGCCGATGCCGGGCTGCGTGACCTGTCGTTCCTCGTCGGGCAGGCGGCGGCCGCCCTCGACCAGCCGCCGCCGCCCACCCGCGCCGCCCGCCGGATGCAGCAGGACGGCGCGCTCGCGGCGAGCGGCCTCGCGATCTTCCTGGTCCAGACCGGCGACACGGCCAAGGCGGAACTCGCCCTCGATGCGGCGCGCGAGCGGCTGGGCAACACCTTCAAGACCACGCCCGATCCCGCCATCGGCGGCCTGATCCGCGACGTCGAGCGCGTGAGCGCATTGGTGCGCGACGAAGGCACGGCGAAGCTCGCACGGCCGGCCGGCCAGCGCTTCTTCGACAAGCGCAGCAAGGCCGACCTCATGCTCGACGCCCTCTCGTACGGACAGAAGTCCTGGAGCGCGAGCCTGCGCTATCTCGAGATCGCGCGCGCCGCCGATCCCGGCAACGCGCGCATCCGCCAGGCCTATGACGAGCTTGCTGCGATCGCACGCCAGGCGTCGTCGCGCTGACCCGCGCCGCGTGGGGCCTCACCGCTTCGGATTGATGACGTCGTCGCGATCGTAGGCGTAGAGGCCGGGGCAGCCGGCGGGCGGCGGCTGCATCGCCTTGGTGAGACCGCTCGGCCCCTGCAGGACGAGATCGAACTTGTCGGGATCGTCGAGCGAGATGCTGACGTGGCATTGCAGCTCGTAGATGCCGACCGAGAAGCCGCGCACGTTGTAGGTACGGCCCAGCAGTTCGGGCAGCGGCAGTCCCGCCACGCGCAGATCGCGGTAGACCGCCTCGATCAGCCGATCGTCGCGCTGGGCCAGCAGTGCGGCGAGCTGCGCGGCCAGCGGCCCCTTCACGTTGAAGGCTTCGAGATGCTTCTGCACGTGCGACAGCAGCAGCCGCTGGGCGTCGCGCGCCGACATCGACCGCACGTCGAGCGACGAGGCGCGGGTGCCCGACCCGATCGCGTTGTTGCAGATGTTGGCGGCGATCGCCTGCGGCGACAGCTTGGGCGGGCTCAGTCCGATCGGGCAGACCTTGAGGTCGATGAACGAGCCGGCCGTGTCGATGTATTCCCACTGATCGGTCGGCCGGCCCAGCATGCGCGCGATGAATTCCGGCCCGACATCCATGAAGGTGACGTAGCGGGCCAGCATGGACGCCGCGCCGCGCGCCTCGATGAAGCCCTTGGCCACTCCCTCCGGCGCGGTCGTCGCCTGCGGCGCGTCGGGCGACCTCTGGTTGAGATAGAAATTATGGAAGCCGACGATACCGCCGACCTCGATGCTGCGGCCGAGCACGACCGTCGGCGGCACGTGGCTGATGGTGCCGCCGAGGAAGGCGAGCGCGCAGGCGGACAGGCAGGAGTCGCCCTTGCGCACAACCGTCGCCACGTCGAACTCGCGGAACAGGTAGCCGACCTTGAATCCTTCGACGAGATCGCCGCCGGAACTGCTGAGCTCCACGGTCGTGAGCGGCTTGCCGGGCTCGGGTGGCGTCGAGGTCTTCAGCTCGACCAACTGGCGGCGCAGCTTGTCGGCGTCGCCCGCCTCGAAGAGGCCGGTGAGACGCAGCGACTTCTCGACGATCGAGGCCTTCGGGATCAGGCCCGGCACCGTCTTGGTGTCCATCGTGATCTCGACCGCGCCGGCCGGCGCCTCCGCTGCCTGCCACAGCACGACCGCGCCGGCGATAGTCACTGCAAATTTCTTGAGGAGTCGTCCAACGCCAAACCACTCGCTCAACCAGCGAGCGAATATCTGCTTCGCGTACGCGGGGTGCACGTCTTCGGACATTCAAAGCGGGTCCGGCCAAACCATTTGTATTTAGTCCCACAGAGCGGGAGATCCGGATTTGCTCTAGATCAAATCGGGACGACCCGGCCAAACTTAAAGTGTAGCATTAATCTGTCGTGAGATGCAGCCGGGCGGCGTCCCCGAGGTGCCACAGAAGATATGGTGATCTCCTCCAAGCCATTGCCGACGACGAGATACGGCGTTTGGTCCTTCAGCATCGCAGCGCTGATCCTGATCGCCGTCGGCGCCGTCGCGTTCCATCTGGCGGCCACCAGCAGTTCCTTCCTCAAGGCACTTCCGTGGCTCGTGCCCATGGGCGTGACGGGGCTGATCTTCATCGCCTACGGCCTCTGGATCCTGTTCGGACCGAAGCACGCGCTCGGCGATGACGGCGCGCTGCATCTGCGCCAGCAGACACGGCTGCTCATCCTCGCCTTCGGCGCCTTCGCCGGCACCGCCGTCACGGTAGGCGGCCTCTACTTCGGCGAAGTGGCCGACACGTTACGCGCCCAGCGTTTCGTCCAGCAGACCGAGATCGCGGGACTGAAAGCGCAGCTCGTCGAGAAGTGGCTGCTCGAACGCTCCGTCGAGGTACAGCAGCTCGGCACCGCCATCGATCGCCTGCAGCAGCCGGGGGCTGCCGTCGAAAGCGGCGGCGAGCCGGTGCTCCAGTTCCTGTTCGCCGAGATGCTGGCAAAGAGTGCCGACCGGCGCTCGGTGGCGCTGGTCGACGCCGACGGCAAGGTGCTCTTCCATGTCGGCGACGAGCCGGTGCAGGAGGACGAGATCAAGGCGGCGATGGCGCCGGCCGCCAATCCGATGTCGATGCGGATCGTCGCGACGGTGAGGCAGGAAGCGAGCGGCGCCGTCGCCGGCGTGTCGTTCATCCAGCCCGTCGTCCTTTCCGGATCGCGCGGACCGGCCAAGGCGTTCCTGACCGTGCGCATGAACCCGGCGCCGACCCTGTTCCGTGAACTCGACCAGTGGCCTGCAGGGGGGACCCGGTCGCAGGTCATGCTGGTGCGCCGCGATGGCGACAATGCATTGCTGATCCTGCCCTCGCGGGAGATCGGCACGGACCTGAAGAGTTCCCTCGTTCCGCTGAAGGAGGACAAACGGCCGGCAGTGCAGGCGGTCCTCCGCGGCGAGGGCGTGCATGACGGCATCGACGCGATGGGCCACCCGGTCTTTTCCGCCGTCCACGCCATCGCCAACACGCCCTGGTTCCTCGTCGTGGCTAGCGAAGAAGCGGAGCTGGATCGCCCGGTCCGCCGATCGGTCGCGTCCATCGGGCTGTACATCGCCGCGACGGTCGCGGTGTCGGGACTGATGCTGTTCGTGCTGTGGTCAACGCAACGCAGCGACTATCTCGCGATGCGCGCGCACAACGTCGAGGCCAGATCGGCGCTGGTGCAGCACTTCCAGCACATGGTGCTGCAGGCCTACGACATCGTCCTGCTGATGACGCCGGACGGCCACATCCTCGAGGCGAATGCGGCGGCTGCCGACGCCTACGGCTACACCTCCGACGAGTTCCGCGCGCTCACCGTCCGCGACCTGCGCACGCCGCAGGCATTCGCCAGGGTCGGCGAGCAGTGGAAGCTCGCCGAGACTGCCGACGGCGGGCGCTACGAGACCGAGCACCGCCGCAAGAACGGCACCGTCTTTCCGGTCGAGGTCAGCGCCAACGTCGTCGATGTCGACGGCCAGCGCTTCCGCCAGGAATTCGTGCGCGACATCTCGAAACGCCGCACGCTGGAGGCGGAAGTGAAGCGCCTGTCGCGCGTCCTGCGCGCGCTGCAGGAAGCCAACAGCCTGCTCCTGCGCGCGCGGACGGAAGACGAGCTGTATCACGGCATGTGCCGGGCGATCGTCGAGGTCGGCGGCTACCGGATGGCGAACGTCGCGCTCGCGAACGACGATGCGCAGAAGTCCGTCACCTTCGCCGCGGTCGCCGGTGTCGACGACGGCTATCTGGCGAACTCCGGCATCGGCTGGGGCGAAGGCCCGCGCGCCGAGGGTCCGCTCGGCACCGCCATCCGCACCGGCCAGGTTCAGATCAACCAGAACATGGCGGCCAACCCGAAGATGGCGCCGTGGCGTGACGAGGCCCTGAAGCGCAATTTCCAGGCGTCCATCTCGCTGCCGTTGAAGCTCGACGGGCAGACCTTCGGCGCCCTCACGATCTATTCGGAAATGCCCAATGCGTTCGACGACGAGGAGGTCGCGTTCCTGACGCAGTTCGCCGGAGACATCTCCTACGGCGTCGCTGCCTTGCGCGCCCGCAAGGCTGCCGGCGGACAGCCGCCTGCCGCCTGATCCTCCGCGCCATCCTCCCTGCGGATGGCGCGGCACCCAAATTGGGTCTCTACCCCGAACTGGTCTGCATTATGGCGGTGCACAACCTGTGCGTGCCGCTGATTTCCCCAAGTTTTTGCTTAAATGATGCGGCTACGGAGCAAAAATTTGCTCCAGATCAAATATGACTCAATCGCCACGATTAGAATGATTTCACCTTAGGATAAAACCGCGCGACAGACTCAGCCAGACTCAAAAATGCATACCAAGAACGATCGAACGCCAGGATTGCTGATTGGCATCTGGTTCCTGGTCTTCGGCGCAACGCTCTTCGCGATGCTCGTGGCCACGATCTTCCAGACGGGCCTTTCCGACACGAGCAACATCCTCTGGACGATCCCCTCCATCGTCACCGGACTGGCCTTTGCGGGCTACGGTCTCTACGCGTTCTTCAGTGTGCGCAGGAAGCCGATGACGGAGGCCACCGAGCGCCTCCGGATCAGGCAGCATTCGCGGCTGGTGGTGCTCGCCTTCCTCGCTTTCGCCGGCTCGTCCGTCTCCATGGGCGGCCTCTACCTGCACGAGATCACGCAGACCATCCGGCAGGAGCGCTTCGCGCAACTGGCGGCGATCGCGGGGCTGAAGGCGCAGGTCGTCGACAAGTGGCTGCTCGAGCGCTCGGCCGAAACCGAAACCGCCGCCGCCTCGATCTCCCGCCTGCAGGCATACGAATCGGCGCAGGACAGCGACCACAAGCAGCTGATGGAGCTGCTATTCGCCGAGTGGAAGGCGCACAGCCCGGAGCGGCGCAGCGCCTGGCTGGTCTCGCCCGACGGCCACACGATCGCATTCGTCGGCAATCCCCCGACGCCGGCCGAACTCAACGCGACCCTCACCGCCGCACGCAGTTCGAACGGCATCATGCGCATCCGGGAAGTCGACGACGGAAACCAGCCGGACACGACGCGTCTCATCTTCATCGTTCCGATCACCGATGTCGCCGCCAAGCAGACGACGGCGATCCTCGCCATGCGCGTCAGCCCCGACGTCATCCTCTTTCCCGAACTCGATCGCGTCGAGGGCGGCGGCCTGAACGAAGAAGTCGGGCTGGTGAGGCGCCACGGCAACGAGGCCATCCTGATCAAGCCGCCCAAGAACTCACCGGAAAAATCCGGCCAGGTCCTTCCGCTCGCAGACCCGAGGCGCCCGGCCGTGCGGGCGCTGCTCGACGGCAACAGCATCGGCGAAGGAGTCGACTATGCCGGCGAGCCGGCCTTCTGGGCCTCGCATCGCGTCGACGGCCTGCCGTGGACGGTCGTGGTCAAGGCTCCCCAGACGGTGATCGCCCAACCAACATGGCGCCTCATGGGCACTGTCGGCACGCATCTCGCGGGATCCGTCGTCGTCGCCGGCCTCATGCTGTTCGTTCTGTGGGCCATGCAGCAGACCGAGATCGCCTACGTGAAGGCGCGCCATATGGAGGAACAGGCGGCGCTGACAAAGCATTTCGAGCGCATGGTGCTGGGCGCCCGCGACATCGTCCTGCTGTCCGACCCCGAGGGCCGGATCATCGAGGCCAATCCGGCGGCGGCGGCTGCCTACGGCTACTCGCCGGACGAGATCCGGAAACTCTCGGTGCGCGACCTGCGGACCGAGGCGGCCAGCGCCAGCCTCGAAGCGCAATGGAAGCAGTCCGACTCGGCGAAGGGATCGGTCTACGAGACCGTCCATCGCCGCAAGGACGGCAGCACCTTCCCCATAGAGGTCAGCAACAACCTCATCGAGGTGAACGGCAAGACCTATCGTCAGGCCTATATCCGCGACATCACGCAGCGCCGGAAGCTCGAGGCCGAGATCCGGCGCCTGCTGCGCGTGCAGGAAGCGCTGCAGACGGCGAACAGCCTGATGCTGCGCGCCAAGACGGAAGACGAGCTGTATCGCGGCATGTGCCAGGCGATCGTCGAGGTCGGCGGCTACCTGATGGCGATCGTGGCGCTCGCGAACGACGACGCCCGACGCACCGTCCGGGTCGCGGCCTTCGCCGGCCCCTATGCCGGCGCACAGCACAGGCACGACGTACGCTGGGGCGAGGGCGAATATTCCGAAGGCACGGTCGGCACCGCCATGCGCACGGGCACGGTCCAGGTCAACCAGAACGTCGCCGAGAACCCCGACACCGCGCGCTGGCGGGAGGAGCTGGCGAGCGAGGGCGTGGAGGCCTATGTCGGCCTGCCCCTGCGCGTGGACGGCCGGGTCATCGGCGCGCTCGCGATCTATTCCGACATCCCCTACGCCTTCGACCAGGCGGAGGTCGAATTCCTGAAGCACCTCGCCGACGACGTGTCCTACGGCGTCATGTCGCTGCGCGCCCGGCAGACCGCCGCCGACGCCGATCCGCGCCTGGCGACCTGAACCGCGCGACGCCTCAGCGCAGCCTGTAGGCGGCGTGGCAGGCGGTGCAGCTCGCCGTGATCTCCTGCAGGGCCGCCGTCGCCTGCTGCAGCGCGGCCTTGCTCCGCTCGACGTCGGCATCGGTGGCGACGAGGGCGAAGCGGCTCGCCGCATGGTGCATGCTCGTGCCCATCTCCTGCATCGGCTGCGGCATGAACGGCGCCATGTGCGATGCACCGTGCAGGCCGAGTGAACTCATGCCCAGGCGCGCCTCGGCAAGCTCGGCGGCGGGCTTGTAGTCCTCACGCGCGACGAGCTTCAAAAGCTCGTTCAGCGTCACGAGATGATCGCGCATGTTGGCGAGCATGTGCGCCTGCATCGGCTCGGGCAGCTTGACCAGCTCGCGATCGTCGCCGGCCGCCGTCACGGTCACGGCGAAGGCGGCGACGAGGGGAATCATTTTCCCGAAGCGGCGAACGAAACGCATAGCCATTCCAATATTCTCTTCCGGCCCGGAAGGGAATGCGGCCGCTGGGCGCTTCGTATATTGAAGGGCGCGCGGGAGCCCGGAAGGCCCTCGCATCGCGACCCGTTATTCGCAGGAGGCCGCCCGTGAGTGGAGTGAGGAGTAGCGCCGGATATACCGGCACGGCCAAGGGGCTGCATTGGCTCGCCGCGCTGTGCGTGGTGAGCGCCTGGCTGCTGGGAGAGCTCGTCGACACGTTCCCCAAGGACGCGGAGCGGGCGGTGGTGTTCACCCATGTCACCTTCGGTCTCACGGTGCTGGCGCTGGTGTTCGTCCGGCTGGGATGGCGGGTCGGCCATCCGCCGCCGCCGCTGCTGCCCTCGCTCTTCAGCCCGTGGGCCGAGCGCCTGGCCCTTCTCGTCCATGGCGTGCTCTATCTGCTGATGCTCGCCGTGCCGACCGCCGGCATCGTCTGGCTGTTCGCGCGCGGCCAGTCGCTGCCCCTGTTCGGCCTGGCCGAGATCGCCTCGCCCTGGGCACGCGACCGCACCCTGTCGCGGTCGGTGGGCGAGATCCACGAGCTCCTGGCCAACGTGCTCTTCTTCCTCGCCCTCTTCCACGCGCTGGTCGCCCTCGCCCATCACTATGTGCTGAAGGACGACACGCTGCGGCGGATGCTTCCCGCCGGGCACGGCTCGGCGCGGTAAGGCCGCACTCCCCGGAAAGCGCCGGCCCGCGCCGCTCTTCCCGGGACGCCGGCCGCCGGGGCCGCGCAATCATTGCCCCCAAGCGCGGGGCGTTCCGTGCCATTGTTCCAGATCAATGGACCGCCCGTCCGCCTGCCCTATCGCTGGCCGGACCAACGGCCGGCGGCCCGGGATCAGGAAGAAGAACGATGAGCGCACCACCACCTCCCCCATCCGGCAGCGAGCCGCCGCTCCCGCCCAATCCGGCACGCCGCACGCAGGCGCTGCCCAGCGAGACGCCCAAGCCGCCTGCCGACGATCCGAACGCCCCCGGGGCGTTGCGCCGCATCCTGGCCAGCCCGACCTATCGCGAGGCCGACCGCGACCTCGACTTCCTGCAGGAGGAGGACACGCGCGGCCTGC
Organism: Pseudomonadota bacterium; assembly: GCA_018240685.1. Classification (GTDB taxonomy): domain Bacteria; phylum Pseudomonadota; class Alphaproteobacteria; order Reyranellales; family Reyranellaceae; genus Reyranella. The sequence continues at coordinate 15,699 of JAFEFG010000098.1, forward strand.
GCCTGCAGCTCGAATACCTCAAGGCCGACGCGGTGCTGCGCGAGCACGACATCAGCCATACGGTGGTGGTGTTCGGCAGCACGCGGATCCAGGAGCCCAAGGCGGCGGAGCGGCATCTCGCCGACTGCGCGCAGCGGCTCGCCGCCGATCCCGGCAACGCCGAGCTGCGGCGGCGCCACGCGGTGGCACAGCGCCTGCGCGAGAAGAGCCGGTTCTACGACATCGCGCGCGAGCTCGGCCGCACCGTCGGCCGCGCCTGCGACATCACCTATGGCGGGCGCATGCTGGTGATGACCGGCGGCGGTCCGGGCATCATGGAGGCCGCCAACCGCGGCGCGCACGATGTCGGCGCCTCCTCGATCGGCCTCAACATCTCGCTGCCGCACGAGCAGTTCCCCAATCCCTACGTGACGCCGGAGTTCTGCCTCAAGTTCCGCTACTTCGCGCTGCGCAAGTTCCACTTCGCCCTGCGCGCCAAGGCGCTGGTCGTGTTCCCGGGCGGCTTCGGCACCATGGACGAGCTGTTCGAGATCCTGGAGCTGTCGCAGACGCGCAAGATGCCGCCGGTGCCGGTCGTGCTGGTGGGCGAGTCCTACTGGCGCCGCGCCTTCGATCCCGATTTCCTGGTCGACGAGGGCGTCATCGAGCCCGAGGACCGCGATCTCTTCTGGTTCGCCGAATCGGCCGACGAGATCTGGCACGGCATTCTCAAATGGCACCGGATGAAGGGCGAACCGCTGTGCCCGGACGTGGGGTGGACGACGTGAAGCTTTCCTTTCATGGAGCCGACCGGACGGTCACGGGCTCCTGCCATCTGCTCGAGATCCTCGGCCGCCGCATCCTGATCGATTGCGGCATGTTCCAGGGCAGCCACGAGCTGCGCGAGGACAATGCCGAACCGTTCGGCTTCGATCCCGCCTCGATCGACTATGTCCTGCTGACGCACGCCCATCTCGACCATTGCGGCCGCCTGCCGCTGCTGGCGAAGCGCGGCTTCCGTGGCGAGGTGATCGCCACCGCCGCCACCTTCGAGCTGGCGCGGCTGGTGATCCTGGACGCGGCGCACCTGCAGGAGGAAGAGGCCAACCATCATCGCCGGCACACGCAGGCGCGCGAGAGCGAGGAGGCCAATGGCGGGCCGCTCTATTCCATGCTCGAAGCGCTGGACGTGATTGGCCGCTTCGGGCGCGCGGTCGAGTACGACACCGCCTTCGAACTCGCGCACGGCATCCGCGTCACTTTCCTCGATGCCGGCCACATCCTGGGCTCGGCAAGCGTGCTGATCAAAGCCGAGGAGAACGGGCGCAAGCGCTCGATCCTGTTCTCCGGCGACATCGGCAATTCCGGCCGGCCGCTGCTGCGCCCGCCGCAGGTCCCGGCCGAGGCCGAGATCGTGGTGATGGAATCCACCTACGGCAATCGCCGGCACCGCTCCTTCACCGCCTCGGTCGACGAGCTGCACGAGGCCGTCGCGGCGACGCTGATGCGCCGCGGCAACGTGCTGATCCCGACCTTCGCGCTCGAGCGGGCGCAAGAGGTGCTCTACTTCCTGCGCCAGGGCATCGAGCAGAACCGCCTGCCGCCGTCGATGCCGGTGTTCCTCGACTCGCCGATGGCGATCTCGGCCACCGAGATCTTCCGCCGCCATCCCGATTGCCTGTCCGAACCCTTCGCCCGGCTGTTCAAGACCGGCAAGGACCCGCTGATCGTGCCGGGCCTGCGCGTGGTGCGCGAGACGGCGGAGTCGATCGCCATCAACCGCATCAGCGGCGGGGCCGTCATCATGGCGGGCTCGGGCATGTGCACCGGCGGGCGCATCCGCTACCACCTGCGCCACAACCTCGCCCGCGAGTCGGCCGGCGTGATCTTCGTCGGCTTCGCGTCGGCCGGGACGCTGGCGCGTCAGATCATCGACGGCGCCAAGCAGGTGCGCCTGTTCGGCGAGGAGGTGCCGGTGCGCGCCCACGTCCATACGATCAACGGCTTCTCCGCCCATGCCGACCAGCGCGAGCTGATCGACTGGCACGACCGCATCGCCGGCAAGCAGACGACCTTCGTGGTCCACGGCGAAGCCTCGGTGATGGCCGAGCTGGCGCCGCATCTGCGCGTGCCGCGGGTCGAGATGCCGACCTTTCACCAGCAGTACGAGCTGTAGCCGGCGGGAGTCCCGTCGGTCGTCGCTACGGAGGAATCGGCGCCGGCTGGAACCTGCCGGCGACCGGAAGGCTGTCAGCCGTCGGACGCGATGGCGGTCGCCGCGTCCGCACCGCCGGCGGTCGGCGTCCGCGCCTGCCACCAGCCGTGCAGGGCCATGCCCGCGCCCATCGCCAGCACGAAAACGATCACTTCCGGCGAGAGCGTCGCCAGATTCTCGATCGCCGGCCCCGGGCAGAGGCCGACCAGGCCCCAGCCGATGCCGAACAGGATCGAGCCCACCACCAGCGCCCGGTCGATGCCGGTCTGCGGCGGCCATTCGAAGCGCGCGCCGAAGACCGGCGCGAACTGGCGACGCGCGAAGGCGTAGCCCGTCGCCGTCACCGCCAGCGCGCCGGCCATCACGAAGCCGAGCGTCGGATCCCACGCGCCCAGCACGTCGAGGAAGCCCAGCACCTTCGGCGGTTCCGTCATGCCCGAGATCAGCAGGCCGCAGCCGAACACCAGGCCGCACAGGAAGCTCACGATCGCGCGCATCGCTCAGCCTCCGATGCCGTGGCGCATGATCGCCACCACGATCACCGCACTGGCCATGAAGAGCACGGTCGACACGATCGAGCGCGGCGACAGGCGGGCGATGCCGCAGATGCCGTGGCCCGAGGTGCAGCCGCTGCCCATCCGCGACCCGACGCCGACCAGGAGGCCGGCGACGACGATCAGCGTCCAGTTCGAGGGCATCCTCGGCATCTCGTACGAGCCGCCCAGCAGGGCGATGATCGCCGGCGCGCCGATCAGCCCGGCCAGGAAGGCGAGCCGCCAGGACCGTTCGCCCCGGCTGGCCGAGAAGGCGCCCGCCGCAATGCCGCTGATCCCGGCGACGCGGCCGTTCAGCAGCATCAGAAACACTGCCGCCAGGCCGATCACGACACCGCCGAGCAGACCCGCAATCGGATCGAAGTCAGCCACTGGATCACCCTCCCTCGCGCGTTGAGACGTCGGGGGATACTTGCCTCAACGCACGGCGGCCGGCAATCGCCGCCGCAGGAGGGCGTCGGCCCGGGCGGCGGGGCGGCGGCCTAGTCCGGGCTCACCGATCGCGCCTCGGCCCCGGGATGCCGGCCGGCCCGTTGCGGAAGCACGAGGGTGCACGCCAGCATGAACGCCGCGATCAGCAGCGAGGCGTAGAGGCGGCTGAGGGCGAGGCCGCCGTCGGGGACCGGCTTGTCGAGGAAATCGCCGACCGTGGCCCCGAGCGGGCGCGTCAGGATGAAGGCGCTCCAGAACAGAAGCGTCCCCGGCAGGTTCGTGAAGTAGTGGCCGGCGACGATCGCGGCGAGGGCGAGAGAGAACACCATCGCGCCGCCGCCATAGCCAAG
>JAFEFG010000099.1 GCA_018240685.1 Pseudomonadota bacterium
TCGCCGGCCGCCTCCTACGTCAATGGCCACACACTTGTTGTGGACGGCGGCGTTTCCGCGACGTATCTGGCCTGATGCACAATTTCGACTCGACACGCGATGCCCTCAGCCAGGGTCTGGTAGCGGTGATCCTGGTCGCGGTCTTCGCCGGCCTTGCGCTCGATCGCGTCCATCGCGTCCTGGTGCCGGTCGGCGCGGTGGCTCTGGTGTGGCTGATCTCCTACTTCACACCCTTCCGCCTGATTTCATTCGAGGCATCGACGCAGGCAGTCGATCTCAACGTCATCCTGCTGCTGTCCTCGATGATGGCCCTGGTCGGCGTCCTCAAGACCACCAACGTCTTCCCTTGGGCCGTCGATCGCCTGCTCGAACGATCGCGCGGCAATCCGAGCCGCGCCGCGATACTCATCATCTGGTTCACAGGCATCCTCTCGGCCCTGCTCGACAACGTCACCACGGTCATTTTCACCTATCCGATGGCCTCGGAGATGGCGCGCCGGCTGAGGATCAACGGCTCGGCCTTCTTCCTGCCCATGGTCATGGCCGCGAACATCGGCGGCACCGCGACCCTAATCGGCGATCCGCCGAATGTCCTGATCGGCGCGGATCCACGCAGCGCGCTTTCCTTCATGGACTTCATCTACAATCTGGCCGTGCCCTGCACCTTCATGATGATGGCGCTGGTCTGGTTCTCGCGCCGCCGCTACGCCGACGACATCGGGCCTGGCGCCGACAGAGATCGCGCGAGTGCCGCCACACCGACCGGCGCACAGCTCATAAACGTCCCGCTGCTCCGCGCCACCTGCTGGATCACGGTGGGGATCTTCGCGGGCTTCATGACCCACACGCTCACCCACATGCCCGTGTCGGTGCCGGCCGTGATCGGCGTCGCCCTGATCCTGTTCGCGCAGGACTATTACTATCTGCGTGAGCACAAGCCGACGCCCGAAGAGCGCCAGCACGGCGTCCTTTCGATTCTGGAAAAGGACATTGAATGGCCGACGCTGGCCTTTTTCCTCTTCCTGTTCGTCTTGGTGGGCGCGGCCGTCGCTACCGGCCTGATCGACACCCTCGCGCTCGGTCTGGGCCAGGTCATAGACGGGGTCGGCGCGGGACTCGGGCTGTCGCCTCGCGCCACGCTGCTTGTGGCCGCGTTGATCGTCCTCTGGGTCTCCGGGGTCCTGTCGGCGGTGATCGACAACATTCCCTACACCGCGGTGACCATTCCGCTGGTGGCATCTCTCCTGCAGCGGCTCGAAGCCGGCGCTGACGGCCAGATCCTCTGGTGGGCGCTGGCGCTCGGCGCGTGCCTGGGCGGCAACGGCACGCTGATCGGCGCGTCGGCCAACGTCACCGTCACAGGCCTCGCCGAGAAGGAGGGCAAACGCATCTCCTTCAACGAGTTCACCGCCTTCGGCGCACGCGTAACGGCGATTACGCTCCTGATCTCGTCGCTCTATCTAGCGCTTTGGCTCTATTTCGGCTCGATTGTCGTGAATATTGCCGGCGCGATTGTCCTGGTCGCAGTGGTCGTCGTCGCGCTCCTGCGCATGAAGAACGCCACCGACTCCCGCAAGGATGCGACGTCGAACTAGGCTCGAGCACGTTCTCCGCTGACGAAACCTCGAATGCGCGCGGGTTCTCGACGAACAGGTTCGGATCACACTGTTGTCGACGATCAGCGCCAGCCGGCGCGCCTTTCCCGGCGTTATCGCCGCCAGCATCGCCAACATAGCCGAGCAAGACGCAATCGCAGCGGACGCGCTTGATCCGCACCTGAAGTGCCGGACACTCTCGCGAAAGCCGGGGGCAGCTCTCGCTTTACGAGTGGGCGTTCTCGTGTATCGTTTGTCTGATTCCGGCCTCGGGGGGAGTTATGCCGGCTGTTCTTGCTTCGATGGCTTATCCGAAATGCAACCCGCGTGGCATTTCGTCGAGCATGGGGAGGCCGCATGTCACCGTTCGACCGTAACGCACCGACGAATTCGGTTGCCGGCAAGACCGCCGCAGCGAGCAAGGACTTCGAGAAGGTGCCGCTTTCGGAGGTGCTTTCCGCATTTGGCGTCAACCCGGACCAGGGGCTGCCGGCGGCCGAAGCCCAGAAGCGGCTCATCCAATATGGGCCCAACGCGCTGACCGAAAAGAAGGTGAGCTTCGCTGCGAAGCTCTTCAGGCACTTCAGGGGACCAATCGCCTACATGATCGAGATGGCGGCTCTGGTCTCGGCGGTGATCGGTCACTGGGACGACTTTGCGATCATCCTGGGTCTGCTCCTGTTCAACGTCGCCCTCGAGATGTGGCAGGACAGCAAGGCTTCGAATGCGCTCGCCGCACTGAAGAAGGGGCTTGCTCCGGAAGCCGTCGCCCTGCGCGACGGCAAATGGCAGACGATCGATGCGGCGACCCTGGTGCCGGGCGACATCGTCAAGATCCGGCTCGGCGTCATCGTGCCGGCCGACCTCCGGATGGTGAAAGGCGACTATGCTTCGGTCGATCAGGCCGCACTCACCGGCGAATCCCTTCCGGTGGCCAAGAAGGTGGGCGACTCCGCCTATTCCGGCAGTGTCGTCAAGCAAGGCGAGATGGAAGCCGTCGTCATCGCGACCGGGTCCAATACCTTCTTCGGGCGCACGGCCAAGCTGGTCGCCAGCGCAGGTGCCGTCAGCCATGCCCAGCAGGCGATGTTCCAGATCGGCAACTTCCTGATCGCGGTTGCGGTGGTGCTGGCCGCCATCATGGTCGCTGTGAAGGTCTACCATGACATCGTGATCGTCGATACGTGGGGCCTGAAGGACGCTCTCGGCATCCTGCAGTTCGTGCTGGTCCTGCTGGTGGCGTCGATTCCCGTGGCGATGCCGACCGTGTTCTCGATCACCATGGCGCTGGGCGCTCTCGCACTGTCGAAACAGAAGGCCATCGTCTCCAAATTGTCGGCGATCGAGGAGATGGCAGGCGTGTCCATCCTGTGCTCGGACAAGACGGGCACCCTCACCAAGAACCAGCTCAAGCTCGGCGAGCCGATCCTGCTCGCCTCGCCCGATTTCCAGGATTGCATCCTCGCCGCCGCCCTGGCTTCGCGGATCGAAGATCGAGACGCCATCGACACCGCGGTCATCGACGCGCTCGCCGAGCCTGCCGCCCTGCAGGCATGGAAACAGGTGAAATTCGTGCCCTTCGACCCCGTGACCAAGCGCACCGAGGCGACGGTGAGCGACCCGGCCGGCCGGCAGATCGTCGTGGCCAAGGGCGCCCCCCAGGCCATCCTCGACCTTGCCAAGCCTGCGGCCGACATCGCCGGCAAGGTGACGCAGACGGTCGCAGCCCTGGCCGCAAAGGGATCGCGTGCGCTCGGCGTCGCCCGCTCGACCGACGGCGGGGGTTCCTGGGTGGTGCTTGGGATCCTGCCGATGTTCGATCCGCCGCGCGACGATTCCAAGGCGACGATCGACCGTGCCAACGAGAAGGGCGTTCTGGTCAAGATGGTGACGGGCGACGACACCGCCATCGCCATCGAGACCGCCCGCCAGCTCGGGATGGGCACGAACATCATCCCGGCGGCGGATGCGTTCCCCAAGGACATGGATCCGAACAACGTTCCGTCGCAGATCGTCGACGCCATCGAGCGCGCCGACGGCTTCGCGCGCGTCTTCCCGGAGCACAAGTACGCCATCGTCAAGGCCCTGCAGTCGCGCGGTCACATCGTGGCGATGACCGGCGACGGCGTGAACGACGCTCCGGCGCTGAAGCAGGCGGACTGCGGCACCGCCGTGTCGGGCGCGACCGACGCGGCGCGCGGCGCGGCCGCGCTGATCCTGACCGCTCCCGGCCTGTCGGTGATCAACAGCGCCATCGACGAGGCACGCCGGATCTTCGCCCGCATCACCAGCTACACGATCTATCGCGTGACGCTCACCATGGACATCATGTTCCTGGTGGTGCTGTCGTCCATCTTCCTCGGCTTCCAGCCGCTGACGGCGGTGATGATCGTGGTCATGTCACTGCTCGACGATCTGCCGATCATGGCCATCGCCTATGACAACACGCGCGTGAGCGAGAAGCCCATACATTGGAAGATGCCGTGGCTGCTGGGCGTCTCGGCGACGCTCGGCTTCTTCTCGGTCGCGCAATCGTTCGGATTGCTGCTGGCGGGGATCGAGGTCATCAACCATCCCCTCCACAGCGCCGCACTGGGCCTTTCCAGCACCATGCAGCTGCAGACCGCCATGTTCCTGCAGCTCGTGGCCGGCGGGCATCTGCTGCTGTTCGTCACGCGCACCGAACGCTGGTTCTTCCTGCCGCCCTATCCTGCAGCTCCCCTCTTCTGGGCGATCGTGGCGACCCAGCTGGTGGCGGTCGTGATGTGCGCCGAAGGCTGGCTGGTCGAACCCATTTCGTGGCGGCTCATCGGCGCCGTCTGGGCCTACAACATCGTCTGGCTGTTCATCATGGGCGCGGCACGCCTGGCGACGGAACGGTTCGCCAATCATCGGACCAAGCGCCACCTGGAAAGCGCACATATGGTCAACCAGTCCCTGCGCGGCGCGTCATAGCCCGCACGCGAGGCAACCGCTTCATCGGCGGCATTCGAAAAGAGGAATCTGCACATGAGCTATTCCAAGGAACTTGTCGTCCCTCCCGGCCATCGAGTGAAGCTCAAGGACATCGATCCCGCCTACCATGGCACGCACGAATCGAGCGAGAAGGCCGCGGACGAACTCCAGCACTACATGGAGAAGATCAAGGCCCTGCAATATACGATGTACGCCGAGCGGGGCCATTCCCTGCTGATCGTCCTGCAGGGGATCGACGCGGCCGGCAAGGACGGGGTCTGTCGCCATGTGATCGATGCGATGAATCCCCAAGGCTGTTCCGTCGTCGGCTTCAAGCAGCCTTCGACCGAAGAGAAGGCACACGACTTTCTCTGGCGGGTGCATCCCCACGCCCCTGCCCGCGGCCGGGCCGCCATCTTCAATCGCTCCCACTACGAGGATGTCCTGGTCGTGCGCGTGCACAAGCTCGCACCGGACTCGGTGTGGTCGAAGCATTACGATCAGATCAACGCCTTCGAGTCTCTTCTGACGCACAACAATACGACGATCCTGAAATTCTTCCTCTATATCTCCAAGGACGAACAGCTCGCGCGCTTCAAGCAGCGCCTCGACGATCCGACGCGCCAGTGGAAGATCAGCGAAAGCGACTATACGGAACGCGAGTACTGGGACGACTACGTATTGGCGTACGAGGACATGCTGGAGCGCTGCTCGACCGAAAAGGCGCCATGGTACGTGATACCCTCGAACCACAAGTGGTTCCGCAACCTCGCCGTATCACAGATCATCTGCGACGCGATGGAAAAGATGGACATGAAGATGCCCAAGCCGACCGTCGATCTCGATCACATCCGGAAGGCCTATCACAAGGCCGCCAAGGAATAGACCGTCGTCGCCCCCAACGAAGCATCACCGACGACTCTGAAGAACCGCGGAGCCCCAAACCTTGTACACGACGGTCGTCGTCTTTCTGGTGACTTATACGGCAATGGCCATCGGCCGGCTTCCCGGCCTTCGCGTCGACCGCACGGGCGTTGCGCTCCTGGGCGGCATCGCCCTGCTGGTCTTCCAGAAGATCACGCCCGACGCGGCCTGGATGGCGGTCAGCTTCCCGACGATCTCGTTGCTCTTCGGCCTGATGATCGTATCGGCGTCTTTCGCGGTGTCGGGCTTCTACGACTGGGTGGCACAGAGAGCCACCGCCATGACGCTCGGACCGCGGGCGCTGCTGGCGGTAATGATCGGCATTTCCGCCATTCTGTCCTCGATCCTGACCAACGACGTGGTCGTGGTCGCGATGGTGCCGCTGATCATCCAGCTGTGCGTGGCCCGTCGGCTGAATCCGGTCCCCTTCCTGCTGGGCTTCTGCTTCGCCTCGAATGCCGGCGCGGCCGGAACGATCATCGGCAGTCCGCAGAACATGATCATCGCGCAGGGCATGAACCTGTCGTTTACCGGCTTCATGCAGGCCGCCCTCATCCCGTCGATGCTGTCGCTGATCCCGATCTGGGGCGTTCTGTCCATCCTCTACGCCGGCCGCTGGACACTGGCGCCCGGCACGGCATCACGACAGGCGTCTCCCGCGCCGCTTCCGCTCAACCAGATCGAACTTGCAAAGGCGACGCTGGTAACGGTCCTGGTCCTCGCCGCCTTCGTCCTGACATCCTGGCCGCGGGGCCAGATCGCGCTGGCTGGCGCGGCGATCCTCCTCGTGAATCGCAAGATCGCCTCATCCGACATGCTGAAGCATGTCGACGGCAACCTGTTCATCCTTCTCGGCGGCCTTTTCGTCGTCAATGCAGCACTCGCCACAACCGGCTTGCCGCAACGGATCCTGACCGATGTGGCGCGTGCCGGTATCGATTTCCAGCATCCCCTGGTCCTCTACGTGACCATCGGTGTGCTGAGCGATATCGTCGGCAACAATCCCGCCGCCCTTCTGCTCACGCCCTACATCAAAGGCGACAATCCCGAACTGTCGGGCGCCGCGATGGCACTGGGAACCGCCTTCGCGAGCAACATCATCGTCTTCGGCAGCATCGCCGGCATCATCGCCGTCCAGGCGGCCGAGGAACACGGGCAGCCGATCTCGTTCGGCGAGTTCTCCAGGGCTGGCATCCCGGTCACCCTGCTCTCCATGCTCATCGGCGCAGCATGGCTGCTCTTGTTGACGCGGGTGTAGTTGCCGATCGCGCTTGCCGCGCGGTCACCACCGATCGCCGCTCTTCATGCCAGCCGCTCCAGCAGGCCGGCGAAGATCCTCGCTCGCGGCACGAGCGATGAGATCACGAGATGCTCCTCGTGCGTATGCGCCCCGCCGCCGACCACGCCGAGACCGTCCAGCGTCGGCACTCCCAACGCGCCCGTGAAATTGCCGTCGCTGCCGCCGCCGAACTGGCCGTGCTCCAGCTGCAGGCCGCTTTCCACGGCGATCGAGCGGGCGATTTCGAACAGCTTCATGGTGCCTTCCGACGCCGAGAACAGAGGCCGCTCGGCGCCTCTGATCACGTCGACCGCGACATCTGGCACCGTGTTCGGCAGGTTCGCCATGAACTGGTGAACATAGTCGAGGTTCTCCTTCGACGAAGCGACGCAAAGCACCTGCGCCGTGCACTCGATGGGGACCACGTTCACGAACAGTCCGCCATTGATCACCCCGACGCTGAACGACACCACCCGGTCCATGTCGGTGGCGCCCTCCAGGATCTCCACGAGTTGGGCCATGGCCCGGATGGCGCTGCGGCCGAACTTGTTGTCGGCGCCGGCATGGGCCGGCTTGCCCCGCGTGATGACCGTGTAGCGCGCAAAGGCATGCCGGCCGGTGATGACCTTGCCCAGCCGCGCCGGCTCGGGAACGAGAACGTACTTGCTGGTGCGCGCTTCCGCTTCGATCAGGGCACGCGTATTGGGGCTGCCCAGCTCCTCATCCGGGATCATCATGAACGTGACGGGCAGGTGCGTGAGGCCGGCCTCGCTGCGCAGGCGCTTCAAGGCATAGAGCGCGAGATAGACACCGCCCTTCATGTCGAGGACGCCCGGCCCGAAGAGCTTGTCGCCCTCGACCCGCAGCTTGAGCGGCCCCTCGATCGTTCCAACGGGATGCACGGTGTCGAGATGGCCAAGCACCAGGATCCCGGGGCCTTCGACCTTGCCGGGAAAGCGCGCCTTCATGACCGGACCGCAACCGTTGGGGGCAGCTTCCGTCGTGACAGATGCCCCCGCCTCCCTGAACTCGCGCTCGGCATGCTCGAACATGCGCGTGACGGCTTCCGGCGTGACGGACGGGCTCTCGATCGAGGCCCAACGCATGATGCCCGCCAGGATTTCCGGGCCCGAGAAGCTGTTGCCCAGCGCCGTATCGATACTCATTCGTCCTCACTTACTCCGGCATGTCGACCAGCCATACTGCCCGGGCCGTCCGATCGGGTGAAAAGCTTGCGACAGCGATCCCCGGCGTGTACAGCGCTCGCTCCGCAGCCTTTGATTGCCATGGCGAGAAGCGAGTCGAGAATGGCCGATCCCGATGACGAGTATGTCTACGACGAAGCCACGGGCGAGTGGATTCCGGCCGCGGAAGCCAAGGCAAAACAGGCGGCGGCGCAGACCGTCGAGGTGCGCGACTCGGTCGGCAACCTCCTCGCCGACGGCGACAGCGTCGTTCTGACCAAGGACCTGAAGGTCAAGGGCGCCAACCAGACACTGCGGCGCGGCACGGTAATCCGGTCGATCCGCCTTACCGGCGATCCCCAGGAAATCGACTGCCGCTACGAGGGTATCAAGGGCCTGGTGCTGCGGGCCGAATTCGTCCGCAAGCGCTGAGCGTTCCGGCGCGCTCCGCCCTCCGGTGGCATAGTCGGCCAGCGGCAAGGCGGCGGGTTCTCGGGCATGCGGCCGCCACATCCGCAGCCTGCCGATACGAGGGCAGGCCGTGTCATGGCTTCGTCGGAACGCTGGCAGGCCATACCCATTGACGTAATAATGCGGAAAGCTGCTTCGGCCTCACTTGCAACCGGAAGAGAGCGGAGATCGGACCATGAACAAACGAGTCGTCGCCATGGCATGCGCCATGATCGTCATCCTGACGGGGTGTGAGAACATGTCGTCGGGCCAGAAAGGTGCCGTAGCCGGCGGAGCGCTGGGAACCGGCATCGGCATGGTCAGTGGAGGCAGCTTCGGACAAGTGGTCGGGGCCGGCCTGATCGGCGGCGCCGTCGGCTACATCGGCGGCAGCGCCATCGGCAAGTGACCCCAGGGCGACGGGCATGACTCGCAGGATCCTTCTTGCCTCCAGTGCGCTGCTCCTGACCGCGACCGTGTCCCACGCCCAGGCGCAGACGCTCAGTTTCGAGCAAGCGGCCTATGTCTCGTGTCGCGAAGCCCAGGCCATGCAGCCCGAGGCGCGCAAGCAGCTCGCGGTCTTCCTCGCCGAGCACTCGGCCCGCCATCGCGGCGTGATACTGCCGGACGACAATCGCGGCGGTCAGCTCGCCATGCTGGTACGCGGCGGTTGCACGCTGTCTCCCGACGCCTATCTGTTCACGGTGATCGATCGCGCCATCCAGGCCGAGACGAACAAGCTGGCAAAACGCTGATCGACCAGACAAGGCCCGGAAGTCGCCGCGGCAGGCTGGGTACCGGGCGGGACTTGCGAGCCTGCCCCGGCATGTATGGCGCCGGATCGGAGCTGGTATTGCGCCCGGATGAAGACGATCCCGAAAGGGCCGGCAGGCACCCCGCACCCTCTTCACGATGCTCCCTATGGCGGCGTCCCGCCTCGCAGAGCGGCTGGGAATTCACGTGGCGCCGGGGATAATATCTCGATTGAGCCGGCATTCGCGAGACAACTGCAAGTTGGGTCGTCAAACGCTTGATGGAATCGATAGGGGCTCGTGAGATCATGAGGCGCCAAGGAGAGGAGGCCAATGTCTCTGATCCCGCCGTTCTCGCCAGCGCCGGCCACGCCCCGAACACTTTGGAGGAGTGCGCTCAGAAAGCGCCTCCGCGTGCGTCAAGTGAAGATGACGGCCAGCGCCATCAATCGTCTGAGTTATCTGCCCGGCATTCCACGGTTGCTGCGCGGACTGAAGACGTTCCCCCTGACGCGGGCGCCGTTTCGGGTGACGCAAGGCTATATGCGGATCTTTCCAAGCCTCGCCGATGCCGAAAGGGCGATCGCCCCCTTTGCCGAGGGCGGACACCAAAGCGAGGCGAACGTCGAACTGCACCTGGCGGCAAACGAGTATCCCCGCCCCAGCGATTATCCGGCGTTGTTCTATCTCGAGCCGCTGCTGACGACCGCCCGCCGCTTGTTCGATCTCGGCGGAAATGTCGGCAATCTCTTCTACTGCTACTCGAGGTATCTCGAGTTCCCGCCCGGCTTCCAATGGCAGGTATTCGATCTTCCCGTAAACATGGCGCGCGGCCGGCTCCTCGCCGCCGAGCGACAGGCCCGACAACTCACCTTTGCGGATCGCTGGTCCGATGCGAGCGGCGCGGACATCCTTCTGGCCAGTGGCTGCCTGCACTACTTCCCGAGGGCGCTACCCGCCATGATCGCGGAGTTGCAGCCTCTTCCTCGCCATGTCCTGATCAATCGAACGCCCCTTACGGACGGCGCGCCGATCGCCACCATCCAGGATGCAGGCCGGTTCCGCGTCGCCTGCATGCTGTACAACCGTCAGCAGTTGGTGGCCGCCTTCGACCAGCTTGGCTATGCGCTCGAGGCCTTCTGGTCGGTTCCGGAAGTGTCCCTCGTCATTCCGGCCTATCCCGAGCACAGCATCCCGGCGTACTCGGGCCTGTTGTTCAGGCTGGTGCATCCCTGACAGAGGTCTTGTGCGGCATGGAATGAGACGGCGGTGCCGGCGCGCCGTCGAAGCCGGCAGCGCCGTCACTTTGACCTCGCCGCAAAGGATCACACCACGCGGAAGTTCTTGAACTGCCAGGGATCCGACTTGTCGAGATCTTCCGGGAAAAGGCGGCCGCGGTCCTGCAGCGGCGTCCAGTCGCTGTACTTGCCGACGACCGGGCCGAGATAGGGCATGCAGATCTCGAGATTGCGGGCGTAATCCATCTCGTCCGCCTCGACGATACCACGGTCAGGATTCTCCAGCGCCCAGATGATGCCGGAGAGGACCGGTGCCACGACCTGGATGGAGGTCGCGTTGTTGTAAGGCACCAGCCTGCGTGCCTCCTCGATGTCGATCTGAGAGCCGTACCAGTAGGCACCCTTCTTGTGTCCCATCAACAGCACACCCAGCTCGTCGCGACCGGAGACGACCTCGTCGACGATCAGGCGCTGACGCTTCTGTTGCTTCAGGTTCTTTCCGGCGATCTCGTGCATCGACATGATCGCCTGGTCGCACGGGTGATAGGCATAGTGCACGGTCGGCCGGTAGACGACCTTCCTGCCGTCGCGCACGGTCAGGTAATCGGCGATCGAGATGGACTCGTTGTGGGTGATGATGAAGCCGTGGAACGGCCCCTCGAGCGGCGTCCAGGTGCGCACCTGCGTCAGCAGGCCGGGCCGATTGAGGTAGATCGCCGCGTCGCAGCCAAATGTGTGACGCTTGCCATCGGGCGGGAGCGCCTTCTCGTGTGTGCCCCAGCCCATCTCGGCCGGCTGACCACCCTCGGAGACGAAGCCGTCGATCGACCAGGTGTTGACGAACTCGCCGACTTCCTTCGGCTTCTTCGAGACCTGCGTGTCGCGCTCGGCGATGTGGATCACCTTGATGCCGAGACGCTGTGCGAGCTTGCCCCAGCCCTCGCGCGTGGTCGGAGCGGCCGTCTTCACGCCGGTGTCATGCGCAACATTCATCAGCGCCTGCTTGACGAAATGCGAAACCAGCCCGGGATTGGCACCGTGGGCGACGACCGCCGTCGGCCCACCGCTGTAGCGAGACTTTAGCTTCATCATGGTGTCGCGCAGCGCATAGTTCGAGCGCCGCGAGACCGACAGGCTGGGGTCGTCATAGCCACCCGGCCAAGGCTCGATGCAGGTGTCGAGGTAACGCACGCCCTTTTTCTGGCAAAGCTCGATCAGCGCCGTCGAAGCGACCTCGACCGAGAGATTGACCAGGAAGTCGCCCTCGCCCAGCCGGTTGTCCAGCGTGGCGCGGATGTTGGATTCGGTCAGGCGCTTTTCGACGAACTCGACGCCATAGCGTTCCGCCTCAGCCTCGCCGCCGCGCATTTCGTCGGTGATGATGACGATCTGCTCGGGCTTGATGTTGATATGACGCAGGATCAGCGGCAGCACGCCCTGACCGATCGAGCCGAAGCCGATCATGACCATACGGCCCTTGAAGTCGGCGTACTTGACGTTCGGAACCTTGCGCGCGACTCGCTTCGCCATTTCAGTACCCCCTGTCTGTCGTTAAGAGGTCGATAAACGGCGACGGGGCCTTTCTCAAGGCCCCGTCACGTCATTCCGATGTAACCGCGGCTGCCTAGATGCAGATCGCCTTGAGCGGCGCAAAGCCGTTGAAGGCCACCGACGAATAGGTCGTCGTGTAGGCGCCGGTCGACAGGATCTCGACCTTGTCGCCGGGCTTCAGCGACAGTGGCAGCTTGTACTCGGTCTTCTCGTACAGGATGTCGGCGGAGTCGCAGGTCGGGCCGGCAAGCACCACCGGGCCGACGCGCGTGCCGTCGCGCGCCGTGCGCAGGCGGTACTTGATGCTCTCGTCCATCGTCTCGGCCAGGCCCGAGAACTTGCCGATGTCGAGATAGACCCAGCGCTTGCGATCGTTGGCCGCCTTGCGCGAGACCAGCACGACCTCGCTCTGGATCACGCCGGCGTCGCCGACCATGGAGCGACCCGGCTCGATGATGACCTCCGGCATGCGGTTGCCGAAGTGGCGCACGAGGGCGCGTCCCACCGCCTCGCAATAAGCGTCGATGGAGTTGACCTCGGCGCGGTAGCGGGCCGGGAAGCCACCGCCCAGGTTGACCATGCGCAGGTCCACGCCCTGCTCCGCCAAGGCGAAGAACATCTGCGACACCTGGCCCAGCGCCCGATCCCACTGCTCGAGATCGGTCTGCTGGCTGCCGACGTGGAAGGAAATGCCGTAGGCATCCAGCCCCCACTCGTTGGCCTTGCGCAGCAGGTCCTTGGCCATCTCCGGCGCGCAGCCGAACTTCCGGCTGAGCGGCCATTCGGCGCCGCCGCAATCCACCAGCACGCGGCAGAACACCTGGGCGCCGGGCGCAACACGGGCGAGCTTCTGCAGTTCCGCCTCGCTGTCGAAGGCGAACAGGCGCACCCCCTGCTGGTAAGCCCAGGCGATATCCTTCTCCTTCTTGATCGTGTTGCCGAAGGAGATGCGGTCCATGCTGACGCCGGTGGCCTGCACCATCTCGATCTCGCCGCGCGAGGCGGTATCGAACTTCGAGCCCAGGCCCGCAAGCCGCGACAGGACCTGCGCCGCCGGGTTGGCCTTCACGGCATAGAAAATGTGGGCGGCCGGCAGCAGTTCGCGCATGCGCCGATAGTTGTTCTCGACCACGTCGAGGTCGATCACCAGGCACGGCGTCTCGGGCTGCTGCTCGCGGAGATAACGGAAAATACGCTCGGTCATCGCTGGGGGGTTCCCCGTCTGAAATGTCAGCTTGTTCGGAAGAAGTAGCGGCAGTGACGAACGGCGCCCGGACGGGCGGCGTCGTCAGCCAATACTCGACGGAGAGGTTTTCCGCTGAAGCGGAAGCCCGAACGATGCGGCCCGGCCGGAATTCGCCGGGCATATGACACGATAGCGGGGATCGCGCCCCGCACAGCAAGCAACCATCTCAGAAGCTCCTTCCCGGACCCGGCTCGAAGCCGGCACTGCCAAAAAGGACGCTTTCCGTCGTTGCGTAACCACTAATGGGCCAGCGGCACGTGCGTGGGCGTCTCGGTTTGCTATCTACAACTAATGCACGCCGTTACAAGAGGATTCTGTCCCAGCGGCGAAATTTTTGGGCGTCTTGTGGTCGAGGCAACACAGATCGGCCCGAGGGCCGCCGATCAGAGCCGTCGCGCGGAGGACCGCGGCAGGCGGATCGACGCCGCAACCACGCCGAGGGGCGCGAGTGCGGCGGCGGAGATGAGAAGCGACACCTTCACCCCCCACATGTCGGCGATCTTGCCCCACAGTAGCGAGCCCGCGACCATGGCGCCGAAAAACACCATCTGGTGCACCGCCATGCCCCGTGCCCGCATGAAGTTGGGCAGCACCATCTGCACCGATGCGCCGTTGTTGGCGATCACGGTGATCCAGCAGGCGCCGGTCAGGGTGATGCAGGCCCCGAACACCAGTGGCTTCATCTCGAGAGCAGCGACCAGCGTCGAGACCGCGTGCAGGCCCATGGCCCAGATATTGGCGCGATCGGAACCCAGCAGGCGGTTCAGGGCCGGCATCATCATGGCCCCGCCCACGGCGCCAGCGCCGAAGGCGGCGTAGAGGAGGCCGAAGGAGAACTCGTCGAGGCCGAGCTCGAACCGGCCGATCACCGGCAGCAGCGTCGCCAGGGCGATGCCGGGCACGAAGTAGCAAAGGCCGCGCGCGAACACGGCCTTGAGCTCACCGGAATTCCGGACGTAGGCGATGCCCGTCCGCGCCGCCTCGAAGAAGCCCTCGCGCCGCTGTTCGGCATGGGCCTCCGGCGGCCGCTTCCAGGCCCCCATGGCGAAGATGACGCCGATATAGGTGACCGAGTTGATGAAGAAGAGCAGGAAGACGCCGACCAGGCTGAGCAGGATCTGACCGATCACGGGACCGATGGTGCGGGCGAGGTTGAACCCGGCGCTGTTGAGCGCGATCGCCGGCCGCAGCAACGGACCCGAGACAATCTCCGGCACCACGGCGTGCCAGGCCGGCGCATTCATGGCGTTACCCAGCCCCATCAGGAAGCTCAGCACCAGGAGGTTCCAGGCGCTGAGCTGGCCGAAGAAGGCCAATACCGCCAGCACGCCCGCCACTCCCATCATCCACCACTGGCAGAGGATGATGTAGCGCTTGCGCTCGAACCGGTCGGCCAGGATGCCGGCGAGGAAGCAGAACAGGAACATTGGCAGCGTGCTGGCCGCCGACAGGGCCGCCACGAAGATCGGCTCGCTGGTGAGGCTGGTCATCTCCCAGGCCGCGCCGGTCGTCTGCATCCAGCCGCCGACATTGGACAGCAGGTTGGCGACCCAGAGGCCGAGGAAGGCCCGGTTGGCGAGGGGAGCGAAGGCCGAGGGAGGCTGTTTGGCGGCCGGCGACGGCGCCGTCACGCCAGCGCCTTCTCGTAGATCCGGTGTGTCTTGTAGTGCACGCCGCCCACCGAACGGATGATGTTGTTGGTGGCCTTGTTGTCCTCGAGGATCCAGCCCAGCTCGGCCGAGGTCTTGCCGAGCCGCTTGCCGTTCGCGCGAAGCGTGTCGATCGCCATCATGGCCAGCCCCGCCCCCATCAACGGATGGTTCCGGTACTTCTTGCGCACCCCCATCAACGGCACGCGAGTGCTGCTGACGCCCGCGATCTTCAGCCGCCACAGGAGCTTGGCGAGGTTCAGGGGGTTCAGGCTGCCGTTGAAGTCCTCGATCGCCTCGTTGAGGTTGGTCAGCGCGATGATGAAGGCCACGGCCTCGTCGTCGATCTCCACGAACACGCAAAGCTCGGGCACGATCACCGGCCCGAAGGCCTTGGAGGCATGATCGATCTCGGCCTGGGTGAAGGGCACGAAGCCCCAGTTGTCGCTCCAGGCGTCGTTGAAGATGTTCACGACGGTGCGCACCTCGGCGTCGAACATCTTCATGTTGGCCGTGCGTACCTTCACACGATCCGCAAGGCCCGCCCGCGCCAGCAGCTTCTTGCCGATGGTCTCCGGCGCGTTCTGGACGTCGTAGTCGTAGGAGAACAGGTCCTTGATCTTGGTGTAGCCACAGGCTTCCACGCGCGGTCCGGCGTAGGGCGGATCGTAGGGCACCATGAGCACGGAACGGCTGTCGAAGCCCCACACCAGCAAGCCGACCTCTTCGTTGACCGAGAGGCTGAACGGCCCGGTGATGCGCTTCATGCCCTTGCCGCGCAGCCAGCTCTCCGCCGCCGCGAACAGGGCGGCGAAGATCGCCGGATCGTCCTCGGCCGCAAGGCAGCCAAAGTGGCCGGTGCCGTCGGCATAGCGCTCCAGGTAGGCGCCGTCGATCTGGGCGGCGATGCGACCGACCACGCGGCCGCCGCGGCGCGCCAGGAAGAACTGCACCTCGACATGCTTGAAGAGCGGATTCTTGGCGGGGGAGAAGGCTTCGCGCCGCTCCGCGTCGAGGTGGGGAATGTAGCCCTTGTGGCCAGCGAAGAGCCGCTTGGGCAGAGCGATGAAGGCCTTGAGGTCGGCTTTGCCGACCACTGGGGAGACGACGATTTCGGAAGATGCCATTTCAGCCTCAACTTATCACGGATGCTTCGGCCCCCGTGTGAAAGACCAGCGTGCCATCGGGCTCGCAGCCGCGACCGTGCGCCGCGAGGGCACGCAATTCGACCTCAAGGCGCCACCCCCCTGCAGCGCGCTCGATCCGGATCAGGTGATAGCGTGCACGCCCGTACTTGCTGTCAGGTGCCGCCGACGCCGAGGTGACACCCAGCACCGGCACCGGGCCGGCGGGCCCTGCGATACGGGCAATCTCGCTGATGTGATTGTGGCCGTGGAGGACGGCCTCGCAGCCCACGCGCCGGATCATCGCCTGGAAGGCGGCGGCATCGGTAAGGCGCTTGAAGCGGGACTGCCCGAAGAGCGGCGGATGATGGATCAGCACGATGCGGCAGAGCCCCTCCTGTCCGGTTTCGGCCAGCAACTGCGCCGCGCGGGCGATCTGCCGTGCGCCGAGGTCGCCGGTGGCGAAGAAGGGCGGCTTGGGGACGCCGGTGCAGAGACCGATCAACGCCACGTCGCCGCGCCGACGCAGGGTGGGGAACGCCTCAGGTCCGCGCGGCGGCGGTTCGCCGTCGCTCGCCATGTAGGCGCCCCATCGGCCGGCGCCCTGCTCCCAGGGCACGGACACATAGGCATCGTGGTTGCCGGGAATGACGGTGAGCCGGTCCGGCCGGTCGAACGCCACCAGCCAGTCTGCAGCGCGCACGAATTCCTGCGGCAGCGAGACGTTCACCAGATCGCCCGTGAGGGCGATGTGGTCGGGGGCACGCTCCTTGATGTCGGCGACGATCTCCGCGAGGGCTTCCGGCACATGAAGATGCACGCGATGGCGCCACCAATTGTAGTAGCCGGTGATGCGTTTGTTCAGGAGCTGGCCCGGGCGGGCCGCCGGCATCGGCAGGTGCGGGTCAGAGAGATGAGCGAGGGTGAACATCGCCCCCTCTTCAACTCGAACGGCCCGGCGGCCGACGAGGCCCGAGCGCCATTTTAAAATGGCGGGAAAATGGAGCGGCGCCTGCGGCCGAGCCCTCGCCCGCGCAGCGCGCCCCGGGCAAGCGAACAGACACCGAAGGGAGAGATGAACGGGGCACGGCGAGACAACTCCTGCGCAGGCGCGCTGCCTATCCTAATCCCCGGTCGGCCGGAACGACGATTCCGGCCGTCAGTGAGAAAGCTCCTGCCCTAGCGGCTGCCGGCGGCGGCCCGCAGCGGCGCCCCGATCACGCCCAATTGCCGTCCGATGCCCGTCATGACTTCGATCATGTGGGCAAGCTGCTCCTTGGTATGCGCCGCCGAAACGGAACAGCGCAGCAGCGACACGCCGTTGGGCGTGGCGGGCGGAACAGCGACGTTCACGTAGACGCCGGCATCGAGCATGGCGCGCCAGAAACCGATCGCGGCGGTGCGGTCGGGCAGATGCACGCCGACCACCGGACCATGCTCCGGGCCGAGCTTGAAGCCTTGTGCCGCCAGACCGTCATACAGGGTGGCGACGTTCTCCCACAGCGTGGTGCGCAGCTCCGGATGCGCCTTGACCACCCGCAGCGCCTGCCGGACCGAAGCGACGATCGACGGCGGCAGCGAGGCGGTGAACATGTAGGAGCGCACCGTCACGCGCAGGATGTCGAAATCCGGATCGTCGGAGACGCAGTAGCCGCCGATCGCGCCCAGCGTCTTGGAGAAGGTGCCGACGATGAAATGGCAGTCGTCCAGCACGCCCGTGGATTCGCAAAGACCGCGGCCATGGTCACCGAGCGCGCCGAGCGAATGCGCCTCGTCGACCAGCACATAGGCACCGTACTTCTTGCAGACGTCCACGAACTCCTTGAGCGGCGCGCTGTCGCCCAGCATGGAGTAGATGCCTTCAAGCACGACCAGCCTGTTGCCGGTCCGGTCGGCCAGACGGCGCAGCCGCGCTTCCAGGCTCGACGGATCGTTGTGCTTGAAGCGGACCACCTCAGCCTGCGTCATCTTGCAGGCGTCGTAGATCGAGGCATGGCTGTCGGCATCGATCAGCAGGATGTCGCCCTGGCCCACCAGCGTGGAGATCACGCCAAGATTGGCCTGGTAGCCGGTCGTGAAGACCATGCAATGCTTCTTGCCGTAGAACTCGGCGATTTCCTTCTCGAGCGCCACATGCTCGCTGTAGCTGCCGTTGGCGATGCGCGAGCCGGTGGTGCCGGTGCCCTCGGCACGGATCGCCTCGATCGCCGCTTCCATGCAGGACGGATCGAAGGTCAGGCCGAAATAGTTGTTGGTGCCGACCAGCAGCGTCTTGCGACCGTTGATGATGGCTTCGGTCGGAGACAGGACCCGTTCCATGCGAATCTGGAACGGGTCGGCTCCGGTCGTCCGGACGTCACGGTAGGCGTCCAGGAGACCGGCGTAACGGTCGAACAGACCCATGTCAGGCCAACTATGAAAAGATCAGCGGCCCGCGCTCAGCGACAGAATCGTGTCGGTGAGCTCATCGACCGTATGGATCTCCGCCACGACATTCATGGGGATCGACACATCGAATCGATCCTCGAGATCCATGACCATGTCCATGACGGCCAGCGAATCGATCGACAGATCCTTGGAGATGACGGTGGCGCCAGTGATCGCCCGGCCATCATCGGCCTGGAACGGCTCGAGCTGGCGGCAAATCTCGGCCATCACTTCGCCGCGCGACGGAAGGCGCCGGGCAACGAGGGTGTCCGCGAAGTCGTCGTTCTCGACGATCATGTTCTGGGCAGTATGCAAGAGGAGGCTCCCGGTCTGGATTTCAGACAGGGACGTTGTGCAGAAATCGGGATTCTTTGTGAAATAACAAATTGTTACGGTGTGTTTCACAGTCATTAGAGCCATCGCCGGGCACGATACCAATCAATGGTGTCACGAAAGCCGGTCTCAAGATCGTAGCGGGGTACCAGCCCGGACATGGACGCGAACCGATGGTCGCGCACGGTCCAGTCAGGGTGGAACAGCTCGTTTACCTTATATTTTGTAAGGATTTGCGTCGGCCCACCGAGCCCTTGGAGCAG
>JAFEFG010000009.1 GCA_018240685.1 Pseudomonadota bacterium
GCCGGGTGACGGAAGCGACGTCATGTCCGCCGTCGGCGCCATCGCCGGCAAGCTCGAGCGCTTCCCGCTCGAAGAGATCGGCAGCAACCTCAACGGGACGCTGGCCTCATTGAACGCCATCGCCAGCGGACCGGACGTTCGCGGCGTGGCGAAGAGCCTTTCCGGTTCGCTGGCCGACTTGCAGGAGCTGACGCACAAAGCCAACACCGGACTGTCGCCGCTGTTCCAGCGCCTGCCGGACATCGCGGCAAATCTCGATCGGACCGTCAGTCGCGTCAATGCCACGGCGCATTCCATCGAGAGCGGTTACGGCGCGGACTCCCCCATGAACCGGCAGCTCGATCGCGCGCTGCAGCAGATGTCCGATGCCGCTCGCGCCGTGCGCGCTCTGGCCGACATGCTGGAGCGCCATCCCGAAGCACTGCTCCGCGGCCGCAGCCAATGAGCACCACGTCACCTTCTCAGTCCTGCGCGCGTTGGAAACGACGCCGCCTCTGCGGTTGGCTTCTGCTGTTGATGCTGGCGGGTTGCGCTTCGCCGGAGCCGAACTGGTATCGATTGACGACGGCGCCCGGTCGACCTCTGGCGAAGTCGGCATCGCGTATCGAGCTGCGCGACGTACGCCTCGCGCCCGCCCTGGATCGCGCCGGCATCGTTCGCGCGGGCCGCGGCACACGCATCGTCCTCGACGAAGGACATCGCTGGATCGGACCGCTCGACGAGATGGTGACACGGACGCTGGCCGCCGATCTCGCCCAGCGCCTGCCCGACAGCAGCATCGTCGGAGAACGCGACGCAAGCGGCAGAGATCCCGACGTCATCGTCAGCGTCGACATCGACCGCTTCGAGGCCGATGCGGCGGGACAAGCCGTCCTTTCCGCCAATTTCACGATTCGCCGCTTCGGCCGGCCATCCGCTCTCAGAGAGGGACGGATCGACGAACACGTCGCGCCTTCGAGTCCCGGCACGGATGCCCTCGTCCAGGCGCTGAGCGTCGCCCTTGGGCGCCTGGCCGACCGGCTTGCCGAAACTCTTTCCGCTTAACCTCAAAGGAGATTGAAATGTCTACGTCGATCAAATTGAAACAGCTCCTGGCCGCAACGCTCGGGGCCTGTCTCGCCGCCTGTTCGAGCCCGGATCCGGTTGCCTACTCGGGAATCGCGTCGTCCTCGCAATTGAGACCTAACAAGGCGGACGACTCCGCCCGCATTCCCTATCGCTACGCCACGCAGGTGGATTGGCAGACCTACAATCGGATCATCGTCGAGCCCATCGCGATCTACCGCGGCTCCGATGCCCAGTTCGGCGACATGTCGGGAGAAGACAGGCTCGAACTGGCCAGTTACATGAGAACTCAGTTCACCGACAAATTGCGCCGCCGCTTCACCATCGCGACCGATCCGGCGCCGAATACCCTGCGCCTGAAGCTCACCCTGACCGGCGCAACGGAAAACACGCCCGTGGTCAGCACCTTCACGCACCTCGACCTCGCCGGCAATCTCTACAACGGCATTCAGTCCATACGAGGCCGTGAAGGCATGATGAGCGGCTCCGTCACGTACGCCGTGGAGATATACGACGCCTCGACGAACCGTCTGCTGAGCGCCTTCATCAGCAAGCAATATCCGAACGCCATGAACGTCATGGCCAGTTTCGGATCGCTCGGCGCGGCCAAGACCGGGATCGAAAAGGGCGCGGAGGCGCTGGTCGATTACCTGAAATGATCGTTGCCCGCCGGCGTTTCATGCCGGCGGCGCGAGGCAATCTCGCTCTGTGAGGCGGCAACGCTGGCTTTCGCTTTTCCTCCCGCTAAGCTTTCGGTCAAGAACTTAGTGGGAGGAAGAATCAATGCGCATCAGGACGATATTGCTCGGCCTCGCGGCTGTGCTGGCCGGAGTCGGGGCGGGCATCGGCCCCGCCGCGGCGGAATTTCCCGACAAGCCGATCCGCATCATGGCGCCCTATGCGCCGGGCGGGAACATCGACGTCACCGCGCGCATCATCGCCGACAAGCTGAAGGACGTGCTGGGCGTCACGGTGCTGGTCGAGAACAAGGCCGGCGCCTCCGGCATGATCGGCAGCGACGTGATCGCGCGCTCGGCGCCGGACGGGTACAACCTGCTCGTCTCGGCCAATTCCCTGGTCGCGGTGCCGGCGATCTACGGCAACGCGCCCTATGACTGGCACACCGCCTTCCAGCCGATCAGCCACATCCAGTCGGTGCCGGCCGTGGTGCTCGTCAACCCGGCCTCGCCCCTCAAGACCTTCGCCGATTTCATCAAGGCGGGCCGCGAAACCCCGGGCAAGCTCCCCATCGCGGACTCCGGCATCGGCACCACGAACCATATCGTGATCGAGCTGATGAGCGCGGCAGCAGGCGCCAAGTACACGCTGGTGCACTACAAGGGCAGCGGCGCGGCAGCGGTCGACGTCGTGGCGGGCCAGGTGCCCGCGCAGGTGGACCAGCTGAACAGCGCCATCGGGCACATCAAGGCCGGCAAGCTGCGCGCGCTCGCGGTGACATCCGACAAGCGTGTCGCCGAGCTTCCCGACGTCCCCACGGTCAAGGAGTCGGGCATTCCCGAGCTTTCGGATTTCACCTACGCCACCTACACGGGGCTGTTCGGCCCGGCCAGGATGCCGCCGGAAGTCCTGAACAAGCTGCACGACGCCATGGTCAAGGTCCTGACCGATCCCGCGACCGTCAAGCGCTTCGCCGACCTCACCGCGCAGGCGAGGCCCAGCACGCCGGAAGAGCTTGCCGCCTGGCTCGACAAGGAAGACAAGCTGGTGGTGCCCCTGATCAGGAGGCTCGGTATCAAAGCGGAGTAGTACGACGTATGCCCTGGCTGCCCCCGGCGATCGCGCCCATCGTCCTGTTGGTGATCTCCAACGTCTTCATGACCTTCGCCTGGTACGGGCATCTCAAATTCACCAACCGGCCGCTATGGCTGGTGATCGTTGTCAGCTGGGGCATCGCCCTGATGGAATACTGCTTCGCGGTGCCCGCCAACCGCTGGGGGCACATGGCTTATTCGGCGGCCGAGCTCAAGACCATGCAGGAGGTGATCACGCTCAGCATCTTCGCCGTCTTCTCCGTGTTCTATCTCGGCGAACGGCTGACGCTGAACCACATCGTCGGCTTCGCCTGCATCGCGCTCGGCGCCTTCTTCGTGTTCAAGGCGCCATTGCCGAGCTGGTGAGCTGGCGGGACCGGCGTCAGCCGCTCCCCAGGGCTGACGCGACCTGGAAGACGGCGAAGGCCGCGGCATAGGCCAGCGCCAGCATGTAGAAGAAGGTGACCGCCATCCATTTCCAGCTGCCCGTCTCGCGGCGGATCACGGCCAGCGTCGAGGCGCACTGGGGCGCGAAGATGTACCAGGCGAGAAAGGCCAGCGCCGTGGCAAGGCTCCATTGGCCGGCCAGGACCTGGCCGATCTTGTCGGCAGCGCTCTCGCCGCCGTCGATGGAATAGATCGTGCCCAGCGCGCCCACGGCAACCTCGCGGGCCGCCATGCCCGGGACGAGGGCAACGTTGATCTGCCAGTTGAAGCCCAGCGGCCGCGTCAGCGGCTCGAGGGCATGGCCGATCAT
This sequence comes from Pseudomonadota bacterium, assembly GCA_018240685.1. Lineage (GTDB taxonomy): Bacteria > Pseudomonadota > Alphaproteobacteria > Reyranellales > Reyranellaceae > Reyranella. The sequence goes on from JAFEFG010000009.1 coordinate 3,595, forward strand.
CGCGGCGAGGCTGTAGCCGATGGCGGGCCCCGTCGCCCCGTCGGGCGGCTGCGGGAAGGACGCCAGCACCCAGATCAGGATCATCATCGACAGGATCGTGGTGCCGGCGCGCTTGAGGAAGGCGAGCGCCCGCGCCCACACGCCGAGCAGCAGGCCCCTGAGCTGAGGCACCTTGTAGTCGGGCAGCTCGAGCATGAACGGCTCGCCTGCATTGGTGCGCCAGAAGAGACGCTTGGCCACGAACGACACCGCCAGTGCGCCCACGATGCCGACCGCGTAGAGGCCGAACATCACCAGCCCCTGCAGGCCGACCGCCCCCCAGACGTCGCGGTCGGGCACGAAGGCGGAGATGATCAGCGTATAGACGGGAATGCGCGCCGAGCAGGTCATGAGCGGCGCCACCAGGATGGTGGTGAGCCGGTCGCGCCGGTCGTCGATCACGCGCGTCGCCATGATGCCGGGAATGGCACACGCAAAGGAGGAGAGCAGCGGGATGAAGGCACGCCCGTGCAGCCCCGCCCCGCCCATGATCCTGTCCATCAGGAAGGCGGCGCGGGCCATGTAGCCCAGGTCCTCGAGCAGCAGGATGAAGAAGAACAGGATCGTGATCTGCGGCAGGAACACGATCACGCTGCCGACGCCGGCGATCACGCCGTCCTTGAGGAAGCTGCGCAGGATCTCGGGCAGCGGCGCCTCGCCCACCAGCGCGCCCAGCCAGGTGAAGCCGTCGGAGATGACGTCCATCAACGGCCGCGCCCAGGCGAACACGGCCTGGAACATCACGAACAGGATGGCGAGCAGGATCACGAGCCCGGCCACGGGATGCAGCAGCAGCGCATCGGCCTTCGCCGTGCCCGGATCGAGACGGCCTTCGCTGACCAGGGCCAGCCGCAGCAGGCGGTCGGCCTCCCGCTGGGCGCCGCGCAGTTCCGATGCGTTGGGCGCATGCCACGCGGAAGCGCCGCCCTGGGGCCGGTGCGCCAGAGCGCGGTCGAGTTCGGCCAACAGCGCCGCCGTGCCGCCGCGGCGCACCGCCACCGAACTCACCACAGGGATGCCGAGCGCGGTGGAGAGCCGGTCAAGGTCGATCTCGATGCCGCGCTTCCTGGCGATGTCCATCATGTTGAGCGACAGCACCAGCGGACGGCCGACCTGCTTCAGCTCCAGCACCAGCCTCAGCGCCAGGCGCAGGTTGGAGGCGTCGGCGACGCAGACGATGAGGTCGGGCACCACTTCGGTCGTCAGCCGCCCCAGCACTACGTCACGCGTGATCTCCTCGTCGGGCGAGCGGGCGCGCAGCGAATAGGTTCCCGGCAGGTCCACGACCCGGATGGCGCGCCCGGCGGGCGTGGTGAAATGGCCCGTCTTCTTCTCGACGGTGACGCCCGGATAGTTGGCCACCTTCTGGCGGCTGCCGGTCAGGGCATTGAACAACGCGGTCTTGCCGCAGTTGGGGTTGCCGACCAGGGCGACGACCGTCGTCGCCCCCGAGGGCTGCCCGACTTGCCCGGCATCAGGCAGCGGCGCGACGGCGATCCCACCGTTCATGGCGTGTCCGTCGCTGCCGCGACCGCGACCGCCATCGCCTCGCGGCGGCGCAGGGCAATCGTCGTCGCCGCCACACGTACGGCGATGGGATCGCCGCCGAACAGGCCCTGATGCAACAGCTCGACCGGCGCGCCTTCCACGAAGCCGAGCTCGATCAGCCGCCGCTCCAGTTCCGGCCCGGGCAGGCCCGCGCAATCGGCGCGATTCACATTGAGTGCAATTATGCGGCCGCGAAAACCCACCCGTGCTTCCCCCAACGGGATCGTCCGATGGCCTATGATGGTCTGGTCAGGCATTGCGACTGCTTCGTAATAGCATCAGAGGCGCAAAGCCACCAGTACGGGAGGGAGTTAAAGTATGGCATCTGTCGTTTTGGCGCATGGCGCGTGGTCGGCCGCCTGGGCGTGGAAGAAAATGCGGCCCCTGCTGCGGGCCGCCGGGCATGAGTTTTTTTCGCCGACTTACACCGGCCTGGGCCATCGGGCGCACCTGCTGGCGCCGACGATCGATCTGTCGACGCATATCGAGGACGTCGTCTCCGTGCTCGAATTCGAGGACCTGACCGATGTGACGCTGCTCGGCCACTCCTATGGCGGCATGGTCGCCACGGGAGTCGCCGACCGGGCTCGCGGCCGCATCGCCCGCGTCGTCTACATCGACGCCTTCGCTCCCAAGGACGGGCAGAGCCTGTTCGATCTCGTCGGGCCCAAGGCCGAAACCAACATGCGGGCCGGTGCGGCAAAGGACGGCGAAGGCTGGAAGCTGCCCATCAATCCGATGCCGCCCGACACCTCGGCGGAAGACAAGGCCTGGGCCGGCCCGCGACGGCGTCCGCAACCCATCCGCACCTTCGAGGAGAAGATCCGGCTCGAATCCAAAGAACCGCCCCCGCCGCGCCACTTCATCTATGCCAGGAAGTACGGGCCGGGCGACGTGTTCCGCCAGTTCGCCGAGCGCGCCCGGAGCGAGCCCGGCTGGAGCTGCTATGAAATCGATGCCAGTCACAATCCGCACATAACCTGCCCGGATGTGCTGATGAATTTGTTGACCCAGATCATGGCCGGCAAATGAACCGAACTCTCAGTCACGAGATCCTGGCCCTGCTGGGCCGGCAAAAGCGCGACGACGATGCCCTCGAACTGACTGGCAGCGGCGATCCGGTCTTCCGCACGCCCTGGCGCATCGCCGAGGCGGGCGCCGCGGCGCTGGGGGCGGTCGGGCTCGCCGTTTCCGACCTGTGGCGCCTGCGGACCGGCAGGCCGCAGGCCGTGGCGGTCGACCGGCATGCCGCCGCCGCCTCGCTGCGCTCCAATACCTACGTGCTGTGCAACGGCGAACGGCCCGTCTCCTGGGACCCCCTGACCGGCCATTACCCGACGCGCGATGGCCGGCACATGTTCCTCCATACCAACCACCCGCATCACCGGGCCGGCGCGCTGCGCATCGCCGGCGCCGCAGCCGAGACCAGGGAGGCGCTGGCCGCGGCCGTCGCCAAATGGGACGGCCTCGCGATCGAGGAAGCCATCGCCGCTGGCGGCTGCGTCGGCGGCCTGACGCGCAGCCGCGACGAGTGGAACGCCCATCCGCACGGCATCGCGGTCGCCGGGCTGCCGCTGATCGATATCGTCCAGATCGGCGACGCGCCGGCCCGGCCGCTCGCCAAGGGCGACCGGCCGCTCTCGGGCGTCCGTGCGCTCGATCTCACGCGAGTCCTGGCAGGACCGACCAGCGGCCGCGTGCTGGCCGAGAACGGCGCCGACGTCCTGCATGTCGTGGCACCGCATCTGCCCTATCAAACCGAACTGCTGATGGATACCGGCCACGGCAAACGCTGCACCTGGGTCGATCTGCGCGACTCCGCCGGCGCGGAGACGCTCAAAGGCCTGATCAGCGAGGCCGACATCTTCACCCAGGGCTATCGGCCCGGCACGCTGGCGGCGCGCGGCTTTTCTCCCGAACAGGTGGCGGCCCTCCGCCCCGGCATCGTCTGCGTCAGCATCTGCGCCTATGGCCACGACGGCCCGTGGGCGGCACGGCGTGGCTTCGATTCGATCGTGCAGAACGTCACCGGCCTCGCCGCCACGCAGGGTTCGCTGTCCAGTCCGCGCAACTTGCCGGTACAGGCGCTCGACTACATCGCGGGCTATCTCGGCGCCCTGGGCGCCATGGCAGGCCTCGCCCGCCGCATCGAACGGGGCGGGTCGTGGCATGTGCGCGTCTCGCTGGTCCAGGTCGCGCACTGGCTGGCAGGGCTGGGCACGGTCGATGCCGCCGCCGGGATGGCCGAGCTTCCCGACGACGAGCTCGCTTCCCTGCTGATGGAAAGCGACGGCCCGCTCGGCCATCTGCGCCATCTCAAACCCGTCATACGATTGAGCGATACACCACCGTTTTTCGCCAAGCCCGCCGAACCTCTCGGCACGTCGCCGGCGCGGTGGGCCGCCTGAGGAGGACCATGTCCGACAGGATCGTCACTTCCGTCGCCGAGCTCGAGGCGCTGTACGGACAGCCCAACGAGGCCTCCACGGTCAAGGAGATCGACCGCATCACGCCTCACTACCGCGCCTACATCGAAGCCTCGCCGTTCGTGGCGCTGGCGACCTCGGGGCCGGAGGGCCTCGATTGCTCGCCGCGCGGCGACAAGCCGGGCTTCGTACGCGTCCATGATGACCGCACGCTGATGCTGCCGGACCGGCGCGGCAACAACAGGATCGATTCACTGCGCAACGTCGTGCGCGATCCGCGCGTCGCCCTGCTGTTCATCATTCCAGGCGTCGGCAACACGCTGCGCGTCAACGGCCACGCCCAGATCAGCATCGAGCCATCGCTGCTGGCCTCCTTCGCCGTCGACGACAAGGCGCCGCGCTCGGTGCTGGTGACGAAGGTGGAGGCGATCTACTTCCAGTGCGCCCGCGCCCTGGTGCGATCGGAGCTGTGGAACCCTGCACGGCATATCGATCCCCGGCATTTGCCGAGCGCCGGCCAGATCTTGGCCGCTCTCAGCCAGGACCGGGTCGGCGGCGAGGCCTACGACCGCGAATGGCCGGAGCGGGCCGCCAGGACCATGTGGTGATCCGCCGTCGCCTGGCGTCGGACGACGCGACGATCCGGCAATTGAACGACCATGCGTTCGGCTCGGCGTCCGAATCCGGGCTGATCGAGGCGCTGCGCGCCGCCGGCGGCTGGCTGGCCGTGACGTGCCGGGGCACCTGACCGCTAGCCACGCTTCGGCTTTTCCGCCGCTCGGGCACGCCCTCTCGACTCGCCCTTCGGGCTCGCAACCTGACCGTCAGGCAGCGGCGCGCTGGGCCAACTGCTCCTGCACCGACAGCAAGGCATCCATGAAGCGTGTGCAATAGACCTGAGCGGTGGTGCGGAAGACTTTCTCCTTCAGGGCCTGATGACGCTCCTTGCGCTCCGATGCCGGCATGATCAGCGCATAGTGCATGGCATCGGCGATCGCATCGGGATCGAAGGGATTGATGATCAGCGCCTCGGTCAGCTCCTGCGCCGCACCGGCAAATTGCGACAGCACCAGCACGCCGGGATCCTCGTCGGACTGGGCGGCCACGAACTCCTTCGCGACAAGGTTCATGCCGTCGCGCAACGGCGTCACCAGGCCGATACGGCCGATACGGTACAGGCCCGCGAGCGTGCTGCGGGGCGCCGCCCGCGTGCTGTAGCGCAGCGGCGTCCAGTCGAATTCGGAGAGCCGCCCGTTGATGCGGCCAGTCAGGCGATCCAGCTCGATGCGGAGCTTGCGATATTCGTCGACCTCCTCGCGCGAGCGCGGGCAGATCTGCAGGAAGTGCACATGCCGCCGATGCTCGGGATAGCGCTCGAAGAGCCGGCCATAGGCCTCGAAGCGCTGCGGCAGCCCCTTGGAATAGTCCATGCGATCGACGCCGATCGCCAGCGCGCGGCCGGCGAGGCTGTCGGCGAGCCGCTTCACGACACTGTCGTTGGCGGCTCTCTCCGCCTCCTGGTGGAAGGCCTCGGCATCGATCCCGATCGGATCGGCGAAGGCGCGCATGCTGCGTCCGTTCAGGTGCACCCATTCGCCTCTCACGGTGGCCCCGAGCATGCGATGCGCGCAGTCGCGGAAGTCGCGCGCATGTTCCTCCGTCTGGAAGGCCGCGGTGTCGTAGGCGCAGAGATCGGCGACGAGTTCGCGACCGACCGGCAACGCCTCCAGCATCGAGGGCGGCACGAACGGCACGTGAAGGAAGAAGCCAAGCGGGCCACGGAAGCCCTGCTGACGCAGCATGCGTGCGAGCGGAATGAGATGATAGTCGTGCGCCCAGATCAAATCGTCGGGCTGGACGACGGAGCCGAGCGATTCCGCAAAGGTGCGATTGACGGACAGGTAATCATCATAATCCTCGCGCCGGTACTGCATCAGACCGAGCCGGAAATGCAGCAGTGGCCACAGCGCGCCATTGGCGAAGCCCACGTAGAAGCCACGATAGGTTTCGGCCTTGAGATCGACGGTGGCATAGGTGACGCCCCGCGCCTCCACGATCGCCGGCTGCGGGGACGGCTCTGCAGCCAGCCGCCCGCTCCAGCCGAACCACATGGTTCCCGGCGTCAGGAGGTCTCGCAGGGCGACCGTCAGGCCGCCGGCCGACGTCCCCCTGGATTTCGGAATCGGAACGCGGTTGGAGACGATTACAACGCGTGCCATAGGCCCTCCTCCCAACTTCTGGATAGACGCATGGCCGACAGAATCATGCCCACCTGCGAGTAGGTCTGCGGAAAGTTCCCCCACAGTTCGCCCGTGCAGGGATCGAGATCCTCCGACAGCAGCCCCACGTGGTTGCGCTGTCCCAGGACGTTGTTGAAGAGTTCGAGCGCCTCCTCTCGCCGGCCGACGCTCGCCAGCGCATCGATGTACCAGAATGTGCACAGCAGGAAGGCGTTCGACGGCTTGCCGAAGTCGTCGGCCTCCACGTAGCGCATGACGAAGCCGTTCTTCATCAGGCGCTTGCCGACCATGTCCAGGGTGGCGTGAAAGCGCGGATCGTCGGATCTCAGAAGCCCGATTTCCGGCAGGACGAGACTGGAGGCGTCCGCCATATCGCGATCGAGCACGCCCGAAAGCCATCCCTCTGCCGTGGTCGCCCGCTGCAGCGCCTCCTGCCGCAGGACACCCGCCTTGGCCAGCCATTCGCGGGATTCCGAATCGACGCCGACACGGCGCGCGATCATGCCGAGCCTGTGCAGCGCGGCCCAGCACATCGCCGCGGAGAAAGTGTGCACGTCCTCGCGCTCGCGGTACTCCCAAAGTCCGGCATCGGGCGTCAGGGCGGCGCGATGAGCCTCATTCCCCACCACGCAGAGACGACGATAGAGTTCCAAGTCGCCATGCCGCGGCAACCGCTCGTCCCAGAACATCTGCGCCGCCGTGAGGACCATCGAGCCGTAGGTATCGTTCTGACGCTGCGACACTGCCGCGTTGCCGATGCGGACCGGTCCGTACCCGCGATAGCCGGGCAAGGTCTCGACGATCCGCTCCGCAGTGGCCGTCCCGGGCGCGATGGAAAAGAGCGGCGCGATATGCTCGGCCTCGCCGCGTGCGCTGCCCGCCTCGACAAGATCGACGATGAAGCGCACGAACCCCTCCATCGTGCGCGTCGCCGACAGCCGATTGAGGGCCGTCACCGTGAAGAAGGCGTCGCGCAGCCAGGAGAAGCGATAGTCCCACGTGCGTGGCGTGTCGGCCGCCTCCGGAACCGAGGTGGTGAGCGCGGCCAATATCGCTCCGGTATCCTCGTAGCTGCAGAGCTTGAGCGTGATGGCCGCGCGAATGACCGCCGCCTGCCAGTCGAACGGAATGTTCAGATCGCGCACCCAGCCGTGCCAGTAGGCTTCGGTCTCGGCGAGAAAGGTCCGATAGAGCGAATCGGGGCTTTCGGGGATGCTTTCGTCGGCGGCAAGGATCAGCGTCAACGGGCGATCGAGCACGAACTCCGTCTCGTGGATGACGTAGTTGACCGACGCATCCGTAGTGAGCCGCATGACCGCGGCCTCGCTGAAGAAACGCACATGGTTGCTGCCGCTGGTGAGCTGGGGCTTGTGCGCGCCATACGAGAAGGTCGGCCGGATGCGGATGGCGACGCGCGGGCGTCCGGCCATCGGCTCCAGGCGGCGCACCAGCATGGGCGGGCGGAACATGCGCCCGAACCGGCGAAACCGCGGCGCAAAGTCGACGATCCGCACCGTTCCGGCCTCTCCCTCGACGATCGTCTCGAGGATCGCGGTGTTGGGAAGGTAGCGCTGGCGGCCGGGCTCGTGCGCCCCGGCCACGGCCGCTTCCATGAAGCCGGCCTTGGGATCGGTTCCGCCGAGCAGTGCATTGAAAACCGGATCACCGTCGAGACGGCCCAGCCCATGCCAGACATGTCGCCCGTTGCGGTCGATCAGGCTCGCGATCGCGCAATTGCCGATGACGCCGAGATTGAGAGTGCTCATGGCGTCGCTCCCGCTGCCGGCGGCGGGGGCGACCGTTTCTCCAGCCGCCGCGCGCCCGTCGCCAGCCAGCCCCGCACGTTGGCAGGATCGCCGCCGAACACATCGGCGACGCGCAATCCGATGCCGCCCAGTTCCCGAGCCTTCTCCATGCCGGCCTCGTCGGTAAAGTCGTCGCCGATGAAGATCGGCTGCCGCCCGCGGAACGGCGCGCGCGCCATCAGCCGTTCGACGGCGTGGCCCTTGGAGGTCGAGCGCAAGCCGATCTCGACCGCTTCGCGGGCTGGCACGAGCCGGAACCCCGGATGCTCCGACGGCACGAGCCGGCGCACCAGGCGCCAGACCTCATCGCCGTGCTCGGGTGCCAGACGATAGTGAACGGCAAGGCCGTACGGCTTGGGCTCGATCAACACGCCCGGCCACTCCCGGGCCGCCGCTTCCAGTTCACGGCGCCACTCTACGGGCATGACGCTCCCGGTTGGCAGCTCCTCGCGACTGCCGTCGTCAAAGCGCAAGGAAGCGCCGTGCTCGCCCGCAGCGGCGGATACGAAAGGACGCAGAAGCTCGTCGAGCTCCGAAAGCGGTCTTCCCGTGACGATGGCAAGCGCGCCCTCGAGCAGGCGATGCAGTTCGGCCAGGAGGGCGGGAAGCCCAGGCGGAACAACGACCTGTCGGGGCGTTGCGGCGATTTCCAGCAGCGTGCCGTCCAGGTCGAGAAAGAGCGCCGATCTCCGCTTCAGTTCCGGCGGTGTCATTCCAATCAGCCCTTTCGCTCTCCGACAGTCTACCCGAGGCACGACAGGAACTCGGACAGAGCACACCGCCGGCGGCCAAGCATACAGACACACAGACGGCCGCGCCCGCGCGTCTTGAGAACGCACGAGTCGACAAATAGTTCCCAAAAATCCCGGCGACCCGAGGCCGGGACTGTCAGCGCAGGGGACCGATCCGCCGCCAGAACGGCCTGCCGGATTCGAACGCGGCAGCCGCGGGAGAGATGCCCATCTCGTGCAGGCGGCGGGTGTCCAGGCGCGCCAGGCAGCGTCTGGCCCGTGCTCGCTCGCGCCACACGGCAAGAGCCTGAGTGAGCCGGTGGCGCAACCGCCGCCGGGGCAACGTTTCGCTGGCAAAAAGATTCTGGTCGAACAGGGGATGGCGGGGCTGGAAGCTCATCTCTTCCTCATCAGATCGAAGGCTGCGGACTATGGTGCTCAGATGGGTCGCAGCCGGTCGTGCCTCAATGATCCGGCACGTCATCGGGGATGAGACCTCCTCATGTGATGCCGCAAAAAATTGAGCCGTATCCGTGCTAGTTTGATGGCGTTCGAGCGAGGGAGCCGATCCGATGCTATCCTGTCAGCGCGCGCTGTTCGACATGCCGCGCGATGTCTGCTTTTTCAACGCAGCCTCCTGGAGTCCCCTTCCGCTTGCGGTCCAGGAAGCCGGGCGCGCTGCGATTGCCCGCAAGGGTCAGCCCTGGAAGCTGCCTGCCGATTTCCAGACAGCGCAGTACGAACGCGCCCGCGCCGCAGCGGCGGCCCTGATCGGAGCGGATGCCGACGACGTCGCCCTCATTTCCTCGGTCGGCTACGGCGTTTCCACCGCCGGCAAGATCCTTCCGATCGCCCCGGGGAGCCGGGTGATCGTGCTGGAGAACGATCACACCTCACCGGTGCTCGAATGGGTCAGCCGTGCGCAGGCCGGTGGCTTCACCGTCGACACGGTGAAGCAGCCGAGCGACGGCGATTGGACCTCGGCCGTGCTCGAGGCGGTCGAGCGCAAGGCCGCGCCGCCGCTTGCGCTGGCGTCGATTTCGTCGGTCCACTGGTCCGATGGCGGCGCACTCGATGTCACACGCATCGGCGCCGCGCTGAAGAAGCAGGGCGCCGCCTTCCTGATCGACGCGACGCACGATGCGGGGGTGCGCCGCATCGACGTAAAGGCGCTCGATCCCGATTTCCTGATCTTTCCGACCTACAAGTGGGTGCTGGGTCCCTACGGTCGCGCCTTCCTGTACGTCGCCAGGCGCCGGCAGAACGGCGTGCCGCTCGAACAGACCTCGGCGGCCCGCAAGGCCGTGTCGGCGGAGGACACGGTCTATTTCCGCGACCTCACCTATCGCGACGATGCCCGCCGCTTCGACATGGGCGAGCGCGACCACTTCGTCTCGATGGAGATGGCGGCGATCGGCATGGAGATGATGGCCGGCTGGGGCAGCGACGCCATCGTGGAACGGCTCTCAATGCTGACCGGCAAGCTGGCCGAAGGGCTCGGCAATCTCGACGTTCGCCTCCCCGACCCGAAGCTGCGCGCGCCTCATATCCTGAGCCTCGGCTTTCCCAAGGGCATGCCGGAAGATCTGCCCGGAAGGCTCGCTGCGCAGAACGTGCACGCGGCGCCGCGGCTCGGGAGATTGCGCATCAGCCCCCATGTCTACAACGACGAGGAAGATGTCGAACGGTTCGTCGATGTATTCCGCCGTGTCACTGGATAGACTGCCGACACGACAAGAAATGAACCAAGGGCGGGAAACCAGCATGTGGCAACCGAATGAACGCTACCCCGATCCGGCGGTACGCGTGCTCGATCCGTCGTTCAACACGTACCGGCTCATGCTGGCCTCGGTCGAGCGCCTGTATACGGGCTGCCGCTGGTCGGAAGGCCCGGTCTATTTCGGCGACGGGCGTTACCTGCTCTGGAGCGACATTCCCAACAACCGCATCCTGCGCTGGGACGAGGAGACCGGCGCCGTTTCCGTGTTCCGCAAGCCGTCGAACAATGCCAACGGCCATACGCGCGACCGGCAGGGCCGGCTGATCGGCTGCGAACACGGCACCCGCCGCGTCGTGCGCACCGAGTATGACGGCTCCATCACGGTGCTGGCCGACTCCTACGGCGGCAGGAAGCTCAATTCCCCCAACGACGTCGTCGTGAAGTCCGACGGCTCGATCTGGTTCAGCGATCCGGTATTCGGAATCCTGGGCTACTACGAAGGCCACAAGGACGAGAGCGAGAACAAGCCGGCCATCTATCGGCTCGATCCCCAGACCGGCAAGCTCACGATGATGGTGGACGATGTGCCGGGGCCGAACGGTCTCGCCTTCTCCCCCGACGAGACGAAGCTCTACGTCGTCGCCTCCCGCGCCGAGCCCCATCGCCAGATCATTGCCTACGATGTCCTCGACAACGGCACCCGGCTCGGCAAGGGCGCGGTCCTGATCGATGCCGGCCCCGGGGGCTCGCCCGACGGCTTCCGCGTCGATGTCGACGGCAACCTCTGGTGCGGCTGGGGCATGGGCAGCGCCGATCTCGACGGCGTGCGCGTCTTCAATTCCAAGGGCAAGCCCATCGGCCATATCGACCTGCCCGAGCGCTGCGCCAACGTCTGCTTCGGCGGACGCTACCGCAATCGCCTGTTCATGGCGGCGAGCCACTCGCTCTACGCCCTCTACGTCAACACGCAAGGCGTCGCCGGCGGCTGACCGTCGAGGGCAGGAACCATGTACGAAGTGGACTCGCGCTACGCCTGGTGGCGACTGGCTGCCAGCGTGGCGATCAGCACCCTGGGCGGCGTCGGCATGTGGGCCGTCGTCGTCGCCCTGCCGGCGATCCAGGCCGGCTTCGGCGTCACGCGCGCCGAGGTATCCTTCTCCTATACGGCAACCATGCTGGGATTCGGCGCCGGCAGCATCCTGCTCGGCCGCCTGATCGACACCAGGGGCGCACTGCTCACGGTGTCGCTGAGCACGGTCCTGATGGCGACGGGCTTCGCCCTTGCCGCCGCCGCACCCAGTGCGACGTTGTTCGCAGCCGCCCAGATCCTGATCGGCTTCGGATCGGCCGCCACCTTCATCCCTCTTGTCGCGGACCTTTCGCACTGGTTCGAGAAACGCCGCGGGCTGGCGGTGGCGATATGCTCATCCGGCAACTACGTCGCCGGAGCCATCTGGCCTCCGGTCGTCGAACATCTGATCAGCAGCCAGGGTTGGCAGTCGGCCTACTTCACGATCGGCGTCATCTGCCTCGTGGCGATGCTGCCCCTGGGCCTTGCCCTCCGCAGGCGACTTGCCGCACACGCGACGATGGCCGGCGGGACGCCCGCCCCTCACTCAGCCCGCAGCCTCGGCCTGTCGCCCGCCTCGTTGCAGGCGTGGCTTGCGCTTGCCGGCGTCGGCTGCTGCGTCGCCATGTCGATGCCGCAGGTCCACATCGTCGCCTATTGCGCCGATCTCGGCTACGGCGTGGCGCGTGGCGCCGAGATGCTGTCTCTGATGCTCGGCTTCGGCATCGTGAGCCGCGTCGTGTCGGGCTGGATCGCCGACCGCGCCGGCGGCATCAAGACGCTGCTGCTGGGCTCGACGCTGCAGGGCATCGCGCTGTTCCTCTATCTGATCTCCGATTCGCTGACTTCGCTCTATGTCGTGTCGGCACTGTTCGGCCTGTTCCAGGGCGGGATCGTGCCGAGCTACGCGATCATCGTCCGCGAATATTTCCCCTCTCGCGAAGCGGGCATCCGCATGGGTGTCGCGGTCTCGGCCACCATCGTCGGCATGGCGCTCGGCGGCTGGATGGGCGGTGTCTTCTTCGATCTCACCGGCTCGTACCGCGCCGCCTTCATCAACGGCATTGCCTGGAATGCCCTGAACGGCGCCATCGCCTGGTGGCTGCTGTTCCGGCAGAACCGCCGCGCCGTATTCGCCGCCTGACCGAAACCGGAAGGCCTGCCGGTCCGCTGGCAGGCGGCGACGCGGACATGTAGAACGAACCCATCGATCGCTCGCCACGGATCCACCATGCGCATCGTCGCCATCCGCGACATCGTCTCGCCCATCCGCTCCAAGATCGCCAACGCCTACATCGACTTCAGCCAGATGACCGCGTCCGTCGTGGCCATCGTCACCGATCTCGAGGTCGAAGGCAGGCCGGTCGTGGGCTACGGCTTCAACTCGAACGGCCGTTATGCCCAGCACGGCCTCCTCAACGAGCGGTTCATAAGGCGGTTGCTGGATGCCAAGCCCGATTCGCTGCTCGACGGCGACGGCCTGCTCGATCCGGCCCGATGCTGGGCGGCGATGATGGCGAACGAGAAGCCGGGCGGCCATGGCGAACGGTCGGTCGCAGTCGGCGTGCTCGACATGGCGCTGTGGGACGCCGTCGCCAAGGCGAGGCGCGTACCGCTCTGGAAGCTGCTGGCCGATCGCTACAACGGCGGCAGGCACGACGACAGGGCGTGGGTCTACGCCGCCGGCGGCTACTACTATCCGGGCAAGGACCTGCAGGCGCTGCAGGACGAGATGAAGCACTATCTCGACCTCGGCTACTCCTGCGTGAAGATGAAGGTGGGCGGCGTGCCGCTCGCCGAAGACCTCGAACGCATTGGCGCCGTGCTCGACATCGTCGGCTCGGCTGAGCGCCTGGCAGTGGACGTCAACGGAAAGTTCGACCTGCCGGCCGCGATCGAGTTCGGCCGCGCCATCGAGTCGCTCGGCCTGCGCTGGTACGAGGAACCGCTCGATCCGCTCGACTATCTCGCCCACGCGGCGCTGGCGACGCAATATGCGCCGCCGCTTGCGACCGGCGAGAACCTCTTCTCGATGCAGGACGCCCGCAACCTCATCCGCCACGGCGGGCTACACCCGGATCGCGACATCCTCCAGTTCGATCCCGCATTGAGCTACGGACTCGTGGAGTACCTGCGCACGCTCGACATGCTGAAGGCCAACGGCTGGTCGCCGCGGCGCTGCGTGCCGCACGGCGGACATCAGTTCGCGCTCAACATCGCCGTCGGCCTGCAGTGCGGCGGCAACGAATCCTATCCGCAGGTCTTCGCGCCCTTCGGCGGGTTCGCCGACGATTGCCCCGTCGTCGACGGCCGGGTGGCTCTTCCCGAGACACCCGGCATCGGCTTCGAACGGAAGGCGGATCTGTGGGCGGTCATGCGCGAGGTCGCCTGACGCCGGCCTTCATTGCGGCTTCAGCAGACCGGATTTCACCAGCGGCAGCACGCCCGCTTCGTCTGCCTTGAGGGCCGTGGCGAAGGCTTCGGGCGTCGAGGGTCGGGTCACGGCCCCCAACTCCGCAAGCCGCGCGCGAACCGCGTCGTCCTTCAACGCGAAGGTGACGCTTTCGTTCAGGGAGGCAATCAGCGGCTCCGGCGTACCGGCGCGCACGAACAGGCCGGCCGTCGTTCCCCCGTCGAAGGGCTTGGCGCCGATATCGGTCAGCGACGGCGTGTCCGGCAGATTGGGCAGGCGCTGGCCATTGACCGCCAGCAGCGCCTTCAGCTTGCCGTTCTTGATGTGCGGCAACGAGGTCGAGAGCTGGTCCATGTAGAGGTCGATGTTGCCGCCCATCAGGTCCGCAAGACCCGGTCCGGAGCCCTTGTAGGGAATGATGTTGAATTGGACGTTTTCGCTGACCTGCATGCGCAGGATGTCGACATGGTTCGAGGTACCGTTGCCGGCATGGCCGATGGTGACGGTGCCCGGCTTCGCCTTCGCTTCCGCGAGAACGGCCCGCATGTCCGCGAACCGGCCCTGCGACGAGGCCACCACCACCATCGGCACCGTCGTCAGGAGGCTCACCGGGGCGACCGCCGGAAGCAGCGACGCCTTCCCCGCCATGAACGGCGAGATGAACAGGACATTGAAGCTCGCCATCACGACCGTATAGCCGTCGGGCGGCGCGTTGACCGCGGCCTCCACCCCGACGAGCCCTCCAGCGCCCGGCCGGTTGTCCATCACGATGGTCTGGTTGAGCCGTCGGCCCATCGCCTCGCCGACGATTCGCGACGTGACGTCGTAGTTGCCGGCCGCGGCGAAGGGAATGATCCAGCGGACCGGCTTCGACGGAAATGTCTCCGCATGCGCGGCCGTCAATCGTCCTGCTGCGGTGAGCGCTGCAGCGCTGGTCAAGAAATGTCGACGCCTCATCGGCATTTGCTTCCTCCCGTTGTCTTTTTGCTGAAGTATCGATAGCGCAAGCGAGGCGCCTCTACGATTGAAATCCGCGAATCCTTGCGCCACATCCGAAGAGCAGAAAGCCGAGCCGCGTGGAGAAAGACGATCCCTGAACATCAGACACCTCTGATCGCAACTATCGTCGTCGGCTTGATGCTGGCCTACGTGTTCGGGCTCCTCGCCCATCGCCTGCGCCTGCAGCCCCTGGTTGGCTACCTGTTGGCCGGAATTGCGGTCGGCCCCTTCACGCCGGGCTTCACGGCCGACGCGTCCCTGGCCGCCGAACTGGCCGAGATCGGCGTGATGCTGCTGATGTTCGGCGTCGGCCTGCACTTCTCACTCAAGGACCTGATGGCGGTCGCGTGGATCGCCGTGCCGGGTGCCATCGGCCAGATCGTTCTTGCGACCTTGATGGGCGCAGGACTTTCCCGTGTGCTGGGGTGGTCATGGATCGGGGGCTTCGTCTTCGGCCTCGCCCTCTCGGTCGCCAGCACGGTGGTGATGATCCGGGCACTCCAGGAGCGCCGCATCCTCGACACCGACCGCGGACGCATCGCCGTCGGCTGGCTGGTGGTCGAGGATCTCGCCATGGTTCTGGCGCTGGTGCTGGTGCCGGCCGCGGCCTCGATCGCATCAGGCGGAACCGATGTTCCGATCGGCCGCATGGCCCTTTCACTGACCGTCACGCTCGCCAAGGTGACGGGCTTCGTTGCCGTCATGCTCGTCGTCGGCAGACGCGCCATCCCGTGGCTGATGCATCATACCGCCCATACCGGCTCTCGCGAGCTGTTCCGGCTCGCCGTCTACGTGATCGCGCTCGGCGTCGCTTTCGGCGCCGCAAAGCTGTTCGGCGTCTCGTTCGCACTCGGCGCCTTCTTCGCCGGCATGGTGATGGGCGAGAGCGACCTCAGCCAGCGTGCCACCGAAGAAGCCATGCCGCTGCGCGACGCCTTCGCGGTCCTGTTCTTCGTCTCGGTCGGCATGTTGCTGGATCCGGAGGTCTTCGTCCGATCCCCGCTCGCCGTCCTTGCGACGCTCGTCATCATTGTGGCCGGCAAGTCGGCCGTGGCATGGCTGATCGTGCGGGCCTTCGGCAGACCGAACGCGACGGCCTTCACGGTCGCGGCCAGCCTCGCGCAGATCGGCGAGTTCTCGTTCATCCTGATCGGGCTTGGCATCGAGCTCGACCTGGTGCCACCGCTCGCTCGCGACCTCGTCCTTGCCGGCGCGATTCTCTCGATCATCCTCAATCCGCTGATGTTTGCCCTGCTGGTCCGGCCGACGCTCGTCGAGACGCCGGCAGCGGCTCCCGCCCCCGCTCCGGCCTCCGCCGGCCACGACGTGCTGGTCGGCTATGGGCGGGTCGGCTCCTGGATCGGCGCACGCCTGGCGCGCGAAGGCAGGCGCCGCATCGTCATCGAGGCGAGCGACGACGGCCTCGAAAGAGCCCGCGGCGACGGAGCCGAGGTGGTTGCCGGCAACGCCGCGGATCCGTCCATCCTTGCCGAGGCCAACCTGGCCGAGGCGCGCCGCCTGTTCGTGACCGTGCCGGAGGCGTTCGAGGCCGGTCAGGTCGTACAACAGGCCCGGGCGGCGAATCCGGCGCTCGAGATCCTGGCGCGGGCACATTCGGACGGCGCCGTCGAACACCTGCAGAATCTCGGCGCCGATCTGGTCGTCCAGGGCGAGCGCGAGATCGCCGAGCGGATGATCGAGCATGCCCGCGCGAAGGATCGACGTGGCTGAACGCGATGCGCCGCCTGCCCGGAGGATGCGTGCCGGGCAAGCGGGTTCGCCGGCGGCGGGCCGCTTCTAGAGATATACGGCCTTCATCTGCGCTTCGGCGTAGCGCGTGCCGGCAGCCGCACCAGGCGGAAATGCCGATGACAGCCGAGCAACGTCTTCGGCCGAGAGCGTGACATCCAGCGCCCCGAGATTTTCGTCGACCCGCTCGACACGCTTCGTGCCGGGGATCGGAACGATATCGGTGCCCTGAGCGAGCAGCCATGCCAGCGCGATCTGGCCCGCCGTGCAGCCCCTGGCCTTGGCCATGGCATCGACGGCGGAGGCAAGCGCGAGGTTGCGCGTGAGATTGTCGGCGGAAAAGCGGGGATGGCGGCCGCGGCCATCGCCTTCCGGAATGTCGGAGGGTTGCCGTACCGCTCCCGTAAGCAGGCTGCGCCCCAGCGGCGAATAGGCGACGAATGAAATACCGAGCTCGCGTGTCGTCTGCAGCGTCTCCTCCGCATCCTTGCGATAGAGGAGCGAGTACTCGCTTTGCACGGCCGCGATCGGAAAGGTCCGGTGCGCCCTGCGGATCGTCTCGGGCCTGGCCTCGCTCAACCCCAGGGCCCGAACCTTGCCGGCCTTCACCAATTCCGCCATCGCGCCGACGGTTTCCTCGATCGGAACCGTGGGATCGACACGATGCTGATAGTAAAGGTCGATGACATCCACGCCGAGACGCTTGAGACTCGCCTCGCAGGCCGCCTTCACATATTCGGGCCGGCCGTCGACGCCGTTGGCGCCGCCCGGGCGCTGTATCTGCCCGAACTTGGTGGCAAGAACGACCTTGGCGCGGCGACCGCCGGCCAGCGCCTTGCCGAGAAGCGTTTCGTTGTGCCCCCAGCCGTACATGTCCGAGCTGTCGAGCAAGGTAACGCCGCGATCGATCGCGTGATGAATGACGCGGATGCCCTGCGCGTCGTCGCTCTTGCCGTAGGCGCCGGACAGCGACATGCAGCCGAGGCCGATCGGGAAAACCTCGAGCACGCTGCCGCCCAGCTTGCGCGGTTCCTTCGTGAATGTCCTGGTCATGGCTCCTCCTCCGCGGCAACGGTAGCACAGCGGTCCCTGTTCCGATCTTGTCGAAACCGCGCCCGGGGGCCAATCTTCACCGGCATGCGCGTCCTCCTCCTCGCCGCCTGCCTTGCAACGGCCACGGCCGCCGCCCAGGCGGCGAGCTTCGATTGCAGCAAGGCCTCGACGGCGGCCGAGAAGGCCATCTGCGCCGACCCCGAGCTGTCGAACCTGGACGAACGCCTGGCCGAGACCTACAGGGCCGCACTCTCGGCGTCCTTCCGGCCCGCAACCTTGCGCCAGCGGCAATCGACCTGGCTGGCCGAGCGCGACAGGCACTCCCAACCGCAAGCCCTGCGGCAAGCCTATCGGACCCGCCTCGCAAGCCTTGCCAGGATCGAGGCGGCCGCCCGCCGCGCCCGGCAGGAAGTGACCGCGGATCAGGCGACTGTGTCCTGCACGCTCCCGCCCGAGGCCGACCCGGATACGACGTGCGCGGTCGAGGCCTTCGGTGCGGTCGACGGCGACGGATCGCTTCGGTACCAGCTTCAGGCCTACAAGGACGGCGATCTCCGGACGGCAAGCGGCGCGGTCGTCTTCCGCCCGTCGGGCGCCGGACTGCGGGCCATTGCGGCCGTTGCGGAAGATGACGTCCGCTTCGACCCGCCCAGGATGGTGGACTCGCCCGCCGGCAAGCTCCTCCTGCTGCCGGGACACGTGTCGGGCACGGGCAACTTCAACGCCGAGGTCGTCTATCGCGACCACGATGGCCATCTGACCGAACTCGACACGCGCAGCTGGAGACGCGAACTCGACCGCCGCCTGCCTGACGGCTTCGCGGTATGGAAGGGTGTCTTTCCGGACTACGGGACCTTCACCGCCTCGACGCCGCTCTGGCAGCGCAGCGACGGCAACTGCTGCCCCACCGCCGGCCGCGCCGACGTCAAGCTCGATCTTCAGGGTGACCGGCTGGTGATCCGTGACCTTGCCGTCGCCAGGGGCGCGGATGCGGCGGAGTCCGCGCGTTAGGCTGCCCTCAACTCACGCCGGGCGGCCAAGGAAGGCGGCCAGGGATCTTTCGATTGCGGCCGGGTCGAGGCCGTCGACGATGAAGACCAGTCGCGAGCGACGATCCTCGTCGGGCCAGGCGGCCATGTGCACCGGCGGATGAACGAGATGCTGCACGCCGTGAACGGCGACGGGCATCGAAGCGCCCATCACGTTCAGGATGCCCTTCACGCGCAGCACCTTCTCGCCGTGGCGGTTGAGCAGCATCGTCAGCCAGATGCCGAACATGGTCCAGTCGACTTCTCCCTCGAAGACGAGGGAGAAGGCGCGGATGCGCGTGTCGTGCCGGTCCACGGGACGGCGCCGGCCGGCCGCCAGCTCCTCAGCAAACCATTGCAGAGCACGATCGCTCCTGCCGGCCAGCGCGAACACATCGTGCGAAAGTAGGGAGTCGGCGTCGATCGGCTCCTCCGCCGCCCGCCACAACGGCGCCGAGGGATTGAGGCGCCGCAGGTCGTTCAGCAGACCCGCGACCGCCTCGGGTTCGCCGATGTCGGTCTTCGTCAGCACCAGACGGTCGGCGACGGCGACCTGCTTCGCACTCTCTGGATGGCGCGCAAGCTGTCCCGCACCATTCACCGCATCGACCGCGGCGATGACGTTGCCGAGACGAAAGTGGTGCCTCAGCACCGCGTCGTTCTGGACCGTGGAGAGAATCGGAAACGGATCGGCGAGCCCGGTGCTCTCCACCACGAGGCGGCGAAAGGCCGGCACTTCACCACGCTCGCGGCGGGAATGCAGCGCCTTGATCGCTGCCGAGAGCTCGCCACGGACCGTACAGCACACGCAGCCCGACGGCAGCAGGACCATCGTCTCATCGATGCGTTCCAGCAGATGGTGATCGAGCCCGATCTCGCCGAATTCGTTGATGAGTACCGCGGTGTCGCCGAGCGCCGGCTCGGCAAGCAGGCGCTTGAGAAGCGTGGTCTTGCCGGCGCCCAGGAAGCCGGTGATCAGGTTTACGGGCGTGAATTCAACCATCCGCCGGCTCGAGATATTCGAGCAATGCCGGGTCGAGCGGGTCGCAGGGCCGGCCGAGGAGCTTCTCGGCCGCAGCCCAGAGATGCGTCAGGTTGTCGACGATCTCCGTCTTTCCGGTTGCCGTCGACAGGAGATAGGACGCGCCCTGCCAATCCGAGAGCGTCAGTCGATAATGACCGAGCACCCGCCGCGCGCAGGACACGCGATGCATGCGCTCGCGGCGGCGCTGCATCGTGTCCGTGTTGCGCGTGAAGACGCCCGGACGCGCGGCGGCATCGGTCCAGTGGCCGTCTCCGCCGAGGACGCCGCACAGGGCGCACATGCGCTACTTCTTGCGCGGGAAGCGCCGCGCGAAGTCGTCCGCCATCTCGTTCATGGTGACGAACTTCACGCCGGGATGGCCGATCATGTGATGATAGAGCCGCTCCAGCATCATCAGCACGTGCGGACGGCCCGAGACGTCCGGATGGATCGTCATCGGGAAGACGGCGTAGTCATATTCCCGATAGACCCAGTCGAACTGGTCGCGCCACATCTGCTCGATGTCGCGCGGATTGACGAAGCCATGACTGTTCGGGGACTTCTTGATGAACATCATCGGCGGCAGGTCATCGAGGTACCAGCTTGCCGGAATTTCGATCAGGTCGGTCTCGTGGCCGCGCTTCAGGGGCATCATCCATTCGGCCGGCTTCTTGGCGTAATCGATCTTGGTCCAGCTGTCGCCGACCCGGACGTAGTAAGGCTCATGGTCGCGATGCATCAGCGAGTGGTCGTACTTGATGCCCCGCTCGAGCAGCAGTTCGTTGGTGACGGGCGAGAACTCCCACCAAGGCGCGACATATCCGGTGGGACGCTTGCCGGAAAGCTGCGTGACGAGCTCGATGCACTTGTCGAGGATCTCGGTCTCCTGCTCGCGCGTCATGGCGATGGGATTTTCGTGGCTGTAGCCGTGGATGCCGATCTCGTGGCCCGCGTCGGCAACCGCCTTCATCTCTGCGGGGAAAGTCTCGATGGAATGGCCGGGAATGAACCAGGTCGTCTTGATGCCCAGGCGGTTGAACATCTTGAGAAGCCGCGGGCTGCCCACTTCGCCCGCAAACAGACCGCGCGAAATATCGTCCGGCGAATCCTCACCGCCATAACTGCCGAGCCAGCCGGCGACCGCGTCGACGTCCACTCCGAAGCCGCACAGAATTTCCTTGGCCATTGCTACATCTTCCTCCAGCGTTGCGGCAGGCCATACAGCAAAAAGCGTTCCGGACGGTGTCCGGAACGCCTTTTTCAATCACATTCTGATCCGGGCAGCGCCTGCGGCGCCGCCTCTGTCGCGCGGCAATTACTGCCAGGCGACTTGAGCGTCGGCGTGAAAGCGCTCGCGCGCTTGAACGACGCGATCCTTCGTGCCCACCGGCTTCACGGCCGGGCGGGTCGCCTCGACGACAAACGGTTCAGCCGCCGAGCTGACCCGAGCCGTCGCCACTCCTTGCAACACGCTTGCCGTGCCGAAGGTAACCACCAAGGCACCCAACAACATTGTTGCTGCCACCAGCAAATGTCTCATCCCACACCTACCCACTGCTAGCCCTACGACGTGCGCTCACCGCACTTCGCACCCAAGTCACGCCCTGCAGAGGTCCACAAGTCTCTGCAGTTCGGCCGCAGTAATATGCCGATTCGCACTGCAGCGCTAGCTGATTTTCACGACCCAGCCCCTAGTTTTGGTATCAACAGTAGGTGAGCAGGACGCCTTCCGGGAGCGCTGCAGGGCGATAGCGCATAACCCTTTGACTCTCTTCGCTGATTTCCGGGATGCAGGGTAGCGCATATGGCATTTCGGCTTGCGGATGGATCGCCATCGCGAAAGAATATTGCAATGAAAATGCGACGACTGAGGCGGGAATTGGGATTGAGAGATATTCGCAATGGGTTGGAAAACTCGCACCGCCGTCGGCCGGACGCAGGAGGGGCTCCCTTTGCGAACCCCGGGGAGAGACCTTGAGCGTGGTCAGCCTCCGGCTGGGAGCGGGCCGGCGCGATCGCGCTGACGGTCCCGACGCCGAATGTCTCAGAATGCCCGGTCGATGATCAGCTTCGCGACGATCGCATCCGACGCATTGGTCAGGCCGAATCCGATGCCGGAATCGATGTCGAAGCCAAAGGCCTGGAAGTCGATGACGCCGAACAGCGTGTGCTGCTGTTGCGGCGGCGTATCGGCCGTCGAGAAGTTTCCGATCGGCCCCAAATTTCCATAATACTCCGCACCGATCATCACGTCGCGCGCCACCGATCGCGCAAGGCGGACGGCCGGCGCGAATTCGGCTGCGCCGTCGGCACCAAAGCTCGCATCGATGATGGGATTGACGATGAACTCCCAGCCCTTGTCGCGAACGCCGAGGATCGGCCTCAATTCGAGCCCGAACGGACTCTGCGAAAACCGGGGCGTCTGGTAGCTCAGCTCGATGTTGAGGCCATAGAACAGGTTGCGCTCCTCCGCATGGGGCGAGACGAACAGGTGCCGGAGCTTGATGCCGCCAGGAATGAAGGTGCCCGTCGTGTCGACGGTGAAGGGGGCATAGAGGCCGATCTCGTACCAATCCGTGACGCCGTATGCGAGCTCGGGGGTGCCGTTCAGCGTATGATTCGAGGCGATCCCGCCGTCGAAGTCGGGCGTCGTGCTTCCTTTCCAGACGTAGTTGAAATGCTGTTGCAGGGTGAACGTGTGAACCGGCGCGATCTCGGCGTTGTAGACTTGAATTTCGTCGACGGCATGAGCCGAGGCGGAAAGAAACTGCGCCGCAGCGATCAAGGCGAAAACGCCAAGGATCTTGGCGGACGACGGACGAGCGGTGTCAGGCAAAGGCATGACGGCCTGCACACGATGTGATTTCCCGATCCCGACACGGGCGGACCGGCCGCCAGCGAAGGTCTCCCATGATCGACCGAGTTCCCGAACCGAGGCGATTGCCGGCTGACGCCAATCCCGTCACATACACTCACATCCTCGCGACGAGACGTGTCGGGAGCAGCCCGGCGTCCCGCGCCGTGGTGTCCGAACACACGAGCCGAGAAGTCGATGGAGCCGCTGTGACCGACAAGCCTATCGAGCCCTGGAAGACCCTGAGCACCCGCTATTCCTATCAGGACCAATGGCTGGGCCTGCGCAGCGATGTCGTCGTCCTGCCCAACGGAAAGGTGCTCGACCCCTATCACACGATCGATGCGCCGGACTGGGTGAACGTGATCGCGATCACCGAAGCGGACGAGATCGTGCTGGTCGAACAGTACCGGCACGCTGCGCAGCGCGTGCTCGTCGAGCTTCCAGCCGGCAACGTCGACCCAGGGGAAGCGCCCGAAGCGGCGGCGCGACGCGAGCTGCTGGAGGAGACAGGCTATGCCGAAGGGACGTGGCACGCTCTCGGCTCGTTGTTCCCCATCGCCGCCCGCTTCACCAACGAGGTCCACGCCTATCTTGCGCTCGATGTCCGCAAGATCGCGGCACCGGCCCCCGATGGCAGCGAGAATCTCCGACTCCACGAAGTCCCATGGACTCGTCTTGCCGCCGATTTGCATGCTGGACACCGCCCGATCCTGGAAGCGGCGCAGATGTCGAGTCTGTTCCTGCTGTCGCTGTTCGCACAGTCGAGTGCCGACCCAAGGATTTCGCGACTGAGGCTTTAGGCGTCGATCCTTCGAGACGCGATGGCCTTTCCAATTTCTGAAACAAGACCGCTGGCTTCAGCGAATCCGGACGACCCTTGCAGCGACATTGCAGGGTCTTATAGTGAAGAAGACGCAGACGCAGCCGCCTGAGCGGTTGCCCCGGGGATGTGTCGATCGAGGGGGAGCGTAACTTTGGAGCAGCGGCGCTGGCAGCGTAGTCGCGGCGGAGACCAGCGGAGCTTCGGACTTGCGAGGCAGGCTCGGTTTCTGGCGCAGCCAATTTTCGATACTGTCTTCAGATCGGCGATCCCTGCAGTTCTGGCTTCGACCCTCGCCGTCGCGGGCTGCGAGGTCGGCCCGGACTTCAAGTCGCCGGACGTTGCCGTGGCCCAGAAGTGGCTCGAAGCGGATGATCCGTCAGTGCGGACGGATCGGCAGGACTACGAGCGATGGTGGGCCGTCTACAATGACCCCACGCTCAACCAGCTGATCGAACGGGCCTACAGCCAGAATCTGAGCCTGCAGGCCGCCGGCGCCCGGGTCTTGGAAGCCCGCGCAATTCTCGGCATTTCGATCGGCAAGTTCTATCCGCAGATGCAGAAGGTCGACGTCAGTGCCGGCTATGCCCAGGCCAGCAAGACGGATACCAGCACCAATCCCGGCAGCTTCCTGAACAACTACTGGAAGGCAACGATGGGCCTGGAGGTCGCCTGGGAGCTTGATCTCTGGGGCAAGTATCGCCGCTCGACCGAGTCGGCCAGCGCCTCCTATCTGGCTTCGATCGCGACCTATGACGATGCGCTCGTCACCCTGCTGGGCGATGTCGCGACGACCTATATCGGGATTCGCACGCTGCAGGCACAGATCGACATAGCGAAGGAAAATGTCGCCAAGCAGCGGAAGGCATTGGAGATCGCGCGGGACCGCTATCGCGGTGGCGTGGCCACGGAGCTGGACGTCTACCAGGCGCAGAACGTTCTCGCCCAGACCGAGTCGACCATCCCGAACCTCACTGCGCAGCTCCAGCAGGGCGAAAGCGCACTCCGGGTACTGCTCGGCATGGCGCCGCAGTCGATGGACGCGCTCCTGGCGGGACCAAGAACGATCCCCGTCCCGCCGGCCGACGTCGCGGTCGGCATCCCGGCCGATCTCGTGCGCCGGCGACCGGACATCCGCGCCGCCGAACTGCAGGCGGCGGCACAGAGCGCCAAGATCGGCATGACGAAGGCCGAGCTGTTTCCTGCTTTCAAGCTCTCGGGCGTGTTCGGGACCTCCGCCGGTGGGACGACGGAAAATCCGGCCGACCAGGTCTTCACCTCGCACAGCATCTTCTTCGCCTTCGGGCCGTCCTTCAGCTGGCCGATTCTCAACTACGGCCAGATCACCAACAAGGTGCGCGTCCAGGACGCACGCCTGCAGGCGCTGCTGCTCGATTACCAGAACACCGTCCTGAAGGCGCAGAAGGAAGTCGAGAACGGACTGAGCGGCTTCCTGCAGGGACGTCAGCAAGTGAATCTGCTCAAGGCGAGCGTCACCGCTGCAAACAACGCCCTGCGCGTCGCCATCGACCAGTACACGCTCGGCACCCGCGATTTCACGACCGTCCTCACGGCGTCGCAGAATCTCTATCAGGCGCAGAGCAACCTCGCGACGGCGTCGGGCGACGTGTCGACCAGCCTGGCGAAGATGTACCGGTCGCTCGGCGGCGGCTGGCAGATCCGCGGCAACAGCGAATTCGTCAACGACAAGATCCGCGCGGAGATGCGCAACCGGACCGACTGGGGCAGCGTGTTGCCGCCCTCGGGCCCGCCGCCTCAACCCGAGCCGGGCCTGCCCGGTCCAGAGAATGTCGGACCGAACGTGCAGGCTCCAAAGTGGTGACGTACATGACCAACCAACTCGCAGAAGTGCCATGCCTATAACGCCTCGGCCCGGAACGGCACGTAACAGGATCCTCATCGCTGCGGTCGTCGCGGCCGCCGCCGTCGGACTCGTCGGCCAGTTCGCGGGATGGTGGCGTGATCTCGGCTCGGGCGGAAAGCCCGCTGCCGAAACGGCAGCGCCCGGCGCCGGCACCTCTCCTTCATCGCAGCCCCCGTCTGCCGCCGCCACTCCCCCGGCGGCAGCGCAAACTTCGCCGACGGACGGCGGATTGCCCAAGATCCCGGTCGCCCGGCCGAAGGTGCAGACCGTCAGCGATACGCTGATCATCACTGGCAACGCCGCCGCCGTCAGCCAGGTCAAGCTCGTCGCCCGCGTGGTCGGCTATCTGGAGAAGATCCACTTCGAGGACGGCGCCCTGGTCCGCAAGGGCGACCTGCTGTTCACGATCCAGCAGGACCAGTGGAAGGCCCAGCTTCAGCAGGCCAAGGCCCAGCTTCAGCTTCAGCAGGCAGCTCTGAGCTACGCCAAGACGGAAGTGAAGCGATACACCGAGCTGGTGAAGCGATCCGCCGCCCCGCAGATCGAGATCGATCATTGGGTGTACGAGAAAGAGGCCGCCGAGGCGAACATTGTTGCCGCGCAGGCGCAGATCGCCATCGCCCAGCTCAATCTCGACTACACGGAAGTCCGCGCGCCGTTCGACGGCCAGATGGGCAAGCATCTCATCGATCCCGGCAATGTCGTCGGCGCCACGACCGAGACCGCCCTTGCCGAGATCACCCAGCTCGACCCGATCTATGTCGAGGCCAACATCAGCTCCCAGCAGGCCTTGCAGATCCGGACCAATCTCGACCAACGTCGGTTGACGCTGGATCAACTGCACAAGATTCCCGTCGATGTGGCCCTGGCCAACGAAAAGGGCTTCCCCCTTCACGGAACCCTTCAGTACGTCGCACCGCAGATCGATCCGGCAACCGGAACGCTGCTCGTCCGCGCCATCTTGTCGAATCCCACCCGGACCCTGCTCCCCGGCATCTTCGCCCAGATGCGCATTCCGATGGGCAAGGAGATTACCCAGGCCCTGCTGGTGCCGGATCGCGCTTTGCAGGAGGACCAAGGGGGGCGCTATCTGCTCGTCGTCGACAAGGACGACGTCATCCGCCAACGCTACGTGCAGATCGGCCAGCAGGTCGGGAGTCTGCGCGTCATCCTCAGCGGCATCGATGCCAATGACCGGGTCGTGATCGGCGAGCTCTGGCGCTCCACTCCGGGGGCGAAGGTTTCGCCACAGCTCAAGTCGATCGACGGTTAGGAACCGCGCCCCAATGTCGAAGTTCTTCATCGAGCATCCGGTCCTGGCCAATGTGCTGGCGATCGTCCTGGTCCTGCTCGGGGCCGTCGCCGTGCTGCGGCTGCCGGTTGCGGAATATCCGAACGTGGTGCCGCCCACCGTATCGGTCACCGCGAGCTATCCCGGCGCCAGCCCGCAGACCGTCATCGATACCGTCGCCCTGCCGATCGAGTTGCAGGTCAACGGCGTCGACCGGATGCTCTACATGGAGTCGACGAGCGCGGCGGACGGCACCTACAGCCTGACGGTCACCTTCCAGATCGGCACCGACCCCGACATCGCGCAGGTGCTGGTGCAGAACCGCGTTCAGCTCGCCCTGGCCTCGCTGCCCGAGGCCGTGCAGTCGCAGGGCGTGAGCGTCCAGAAGAAGAACACCGCAATCCTGCAGATCATCACGCTCGATTCGCCGGACAGCAAGTACGACGGCCTCTTCCTCAGCAACTACGCGACCATCAATCTCGTGAATCAGCTCGCCCGCCTTCCGGGCGTGGGCTCCGTCAAGGTCTTCGGCGCAGGCACCTACTCGATGCGCGTGTGGCTGGACCCCGAGAAGCTGTATTCCTTCGGCCTCCAGCCGAGCGACGTGGCCAACGCGATCCGGCAGCAGAGCAAGGATGTTGCCGCCGGCCAGGTCGGCATGCCTCCGGCCCCGAACGACGTCGACTTCCAGTACACGATCGACATCCAGTCGCGCCTGAACGAGCCTGAACAGTTCGCAAACATCGTCGTCAAGGACAAGACGGCCCAGGGCGGCCAGTTGGTCTACGTGAAGGACGTCGGGCGGATCGAGCTCGGCGCACAGACCTACTCGCAGGACTTCCATCTCGACGGGCGGCCGGCGGCAGGCATCGCCATCTACCAGACCCCGGAGGCCAACTCGCTGCAGGTCGGACAGCGGGTCAAGGACATGATGGCGCAGCTCTCGAAGCGGTTTCCGGCCGGCATGCGCTACGCCGTCCCCTACGACACGACCCTGTTCGTGACCGCGTCGATCAACGAGGTCTACACGACACTCTATCAGGCCGGCATCCTCGTCCTGATCGTCATCCTGGTCTTCCTGCAGAACTTCCGGGCGACACTGGTGCCCGCCACCACGGTGCCGGTGACGATCATCGGCGCCTTTGCCGGCATGGCGGCACTGGGTTTCACCGTCAACCTCTCCACCCTGTTCGGCATCGTGCTGGCGATCGGCATCGTCGTCGACGACGCGATCGTGATCGTCGAGGGCGTGACCAAGTACATCGAGAAGAAGATGTCGGGTCACGATGCCGCCATCAAGGCGATGAGTGAACTGTTCGGTCCGATCATCGGCATCACGCTCGTGCTGATGTCGGTCTTCCTGCCCGCCGCCTTCGTCCCCGGCCTCACCGGCAACATGTTCGCCCAGTTTGCGCTCGTGATCGCCGCGACCGCCCTGATCAGCGCGATGAATGCCGCGACGCTGAAGCCGACCCAGTGCGCGCAATGGCTGCGGACGCCGGTGCCTCCCGAGAAAAGGAACCTGTTCTATCGGACCTTCAACAGGATCTACGATCCGATGGAGAGCGGCTATGCGGCACTGATCGGCCGTATGGTCAGCCGGGCCGGCTTCATGGTCATCGTCGCCCTGGCGATCTCGGCTGGCGCGATGTGGGGCATCGCGCGCCTGCCGACGGCCTTCATTCCGATCGACGACCAGGGCTACGTTCTTGTCGCGGTGCAGCTCCCGGACGGCGCTTCGCTCAACCGCACGAAAGCGACTCTCGACCAGGTGAACCAGATCGCCCACCAGATCCCGGGCGTGGAGCGCGTCATCGCGCTTTCCGGCGTATCCATCCTCGACAACAGCGCCGATCTGGCCAATGCCGGCACGTGCTGGGTGATGCTCAAGCCCTTCGACGAACGCGTAAGCGCCAAGGGCCAGGATCTCGTGACGATCTACAAGAAGCTCGTGGCGGCCCTCGCCTCGCTTCCCGAAGGCCAGGCTGCCGTCCTTCCGCCGCCGGCGATCCAGGGCATCGGCAATGCAGGCGGCTTCCAGATGCAGCTCGAGCTGCTGGGCGGGAGCTTCGACTACGAGAAGCTCAACAAGTATGCGCAGGAGATCGTGCGCCTCGCCAACGAAGACCCTTCGCTCACTCACGTGCTGACGACCTTCAGGCCCGACGCGCCGCATGTCGCCCTGACCGTCGACCGCGCCCGTGCCGAGACCCTGCGGGTCTCCGTCGGCGACGTGTTCTCGACGCTCACCAACTATGTCGGGTCCACCTACGTCAACCAGTTCAACAAGTTCGGTCTTTCCCTGCAGGTCTACATCCAGGCCGAATCGAAGTTCCGCCAGCACCCGGACGATCTGCTGAACCTCTACGTGCGCAGCACCGACAACCAGATGGTGCCGCTCGGATCCATCGTGAAGCTCGCGCCGATCGTCGCGCCGCCGCTCATCACGCTCTACAATCTGTTCCCCTCGGCAACGATCATCGGAACGTCGGCACCGGGCTACAGCTCGGGCCAGTCCATGGCCGCGATGGAAAAGATCGCCAACCGCGTGCTCCCGCAGGACGTCACCTTCGAGTGGTCGGCGATGTCGTACCAGGAGAAGATCACGGGCAACCAGCTCTACTACGTCTTCGGCCTGTCGGTGCTGCTGGTGTATCTCTGCCTCGCCGGTCAGTACGAGAGCTGGATCCTGCCGCTGGCGGTGCTCTCCGCGGTTCCTCTGGCGCTGGTGGGCCCGGTGGTCGCCCTCACGAGCCTGGGCGTCGCGAACAACCTCTACACGCAGATCGGCCTCATGCTGCTGATCGCCTTGTCGGCGAAGAACGGCATCCTGATCGTCGAGGTGGCGCGCGAGGAGCGCATGGCCGGAAAGAGCATCCTCGAGTCGGCTATCGAAGCATCGAGACTGCGATTCCGACCGATCCTGATGACGTCTTTCGCCTTCATCCTCGGCGTGCTGCCGCTGGTCCTGGCGACGGGCGCCGGCGCCAATGCCCGCAAGTCGCTGGGCATCAGCGTCTTCAGCGGCATGCTGGCCTCGACCTGCCTGGCCGTGCTTTTCGTGCCCAGCTTCTTCGTCGTCCTCCAGAAGCTCGACGAATGGCGCAAGGGCCGGAAGAAGGCGCACGAACCGGCAGCGGAAGCCAGCGGCAGCGTTCATGGCTGATGCCGCGCCGGAGCAGGGAAGCATGACGGTTCGAGATCTCTGGCGCTGGTCGGCAGTGGAACTGGCCACCGCAATTCGTCACGGCACGATCTCCAGCGTCGAGGCCGTCCAATCCAGTCTGGATCGCATCGCAGCCGTCAATCCCGCGATCAATGCGGTGGTGGATGTGCTCGCCGACGAGGCGATCACCGCCGCACGGGAGGCCGACGCCGCCCGTTCCCGCGGCCAGGAACTCGGGCTGCTGCACGGCGTTCCGGTGACCGTCAAGGTCAACGTCGACCAGCGCGGCCGGGCGACGACCAACGGCGTTGTCGCCTTCCGCGACGTCATCGCGGCCGAGGACTCCCCGCCTGTCGCGAACCTGCGCAAGGCCGGGGCGGTGATCGTCGGGCGGACCAACACGCCCGCCTTCTCCCATCGCTGGTTCACGAACAACGACCTCCACGGAGCGACCCTCAATCCCTGGAACCGCGAACGTACCCCCGGCGGGTCGAGCGGTGGCGCGGCGGCAGCGGTCGCCACGGGCATGGGAGCGCTGGCGCACGGCAACGATTTCGGCGGTTCCATCCGCTATCCGGCCTATGCCTGCGGCGTGGCCGGCCTGCGGCCGACGCCGGGGCGAGTGCCGGCCTTCAATCCTTCCGCCAAGGCCGAGCGGCCCATCACCGCGCAGATGATGTCAGTGCAGGGGCCACTGGCCCGGCGCGTCGGAGACGTGCGCCTGGGGCTCGCCGCCCTGGCGGCGGGCGATGCCCGCGATCCGGGCTGGATCCCGGCGCCGCTGACCGGGCCGGCACCGGCGCGGCCGATCCGTGTCGCGATCGCCCCCGATCCCTGCGGCGATGCCGAGCCCGAGGTCAGTGCGGCTGTCAGGGCTGCCGGCCGGGCACTGGCCGAGGCGGGCTATGAGGTGATCGAGCAAACGCCGCCGCGCCTGCAGGAGGCCGCCGATCTGTGGCATCGGCTCGTCGTGAACGAGGAGCGGCGGACGCTGGTGCCGGCGATTCGTGCTTACGGCGACGAAAAAAGCCGCCGCAACGTCGACGCCCATCTCCGATATGCCCCGCTGCTCGACGGGGACGGAATCCTGGCGGCTTTTGAAACCCGGCTCTCCCTGATGCGCGACTGGCAGCTCTTCCTGGCCCGCCATCCGATCGTGATCCTGCCGGTATCGCATCAGCTGCCTTTCCTGGACGATCTCGATCTGGCCGACGACGCTACCGTGACACGCCTGATCGACGCTCAGTGTTCCCTGCTCGCCACACCGCCGCTGGGATTGCCGTCCGTCTCGGTGCCGACGGGCCTCGTCGAGGGTCTTCCCGTCGGCGTCCAGGTGGTGGCGGGACGGTTTCGCGAGGATCTGTGCCTCGATGCGGCCGAGGTCATCGAAGCGCACGCGCTCCTGCCGACGCCGATCGATCCGCAGCCCTAGGCAGGGCGCGGCGCACCGGCGACGGGCGCGCTCTTTCTTGTACGCTCGAATTCTTCCTTGAGGGCTGCCGCCAACGTACGGAACGTTTCCTTGCGCGCCGATCGACGGCGCCAGGCCAGCCCGATATGCCGCGATGACGGCCTGCCCGCGAGAGGCCGCGTCTCGAGATTCGTTCCGCGCAGGATGCCCGCGTCGATGGCCATCTGCGGCAGCAGCGTGATGCCGAGCCCCGTCGCGACCATCTGAACGAGCGTGTGCAGGCTCGTGCCCTGGAACTCCTCGTTGCGGCGCGCGCCTTCCAGATGGCAGGCCGCAAGCGCCTGGTCGCGCAGGCAGTGCCCGTCCTCGAGCAACAGCAGGTTTTCGAAGGCGATGTCGCCCGGACGCACGGGCGCTCCCGGCCGTTCGGCATGTCCGGCCGGATAGACGACCGAGAACGGATCGTCGGCGATCTCCATCGTCTCCACGTCGTCGCCGACCGGATAGGGCAGAGCAAGCAGCACCGCGTCCAGTTCGCCGCCGCGCAGCTTGGCGAGCAGCGGCGCCGTCTGTTCCTCGCGCAGGAAGAGCCGCAGGCGTGGG
This sequence comes from Pseudomonadota bacterium, assembly GCA_018240685.1. GTDB lineage: Bacteria > Pseudomonadota > Alphaproteobacteria > Reyranellales > Reyranellaceae > Reyranella. Next base: position 35,472 of record JAFEFG010000009.1, read on the forward strand.
AACACCTTGCGCAGCCGCGGCATGGCGCGCGGCAGTACGAAGGGGCCGATCGTGGGGATCACCCCCAGCCGCAGCGGCCCGGCCATCGCGTCCTTCGAGGCCTGTGCCGCATCGACCATGTCCTCCGCGCCCTTCAACAGCTCGCGGGCGCGGCCGGCCATGTCGCGGCCGAGCGCCGTCGGCACCACTTGCCGCTTGGTGCGTTCGAGCAGCGGCGCGCCGAGGACCTCCTCCAGTTCGCGGATGCCGGCGCTCAGCGTCGACTGTGTGACCGCGCAGGCCTCGGCCGCCTTGCCGAAGTGGCAGTGGTCGACCACGGCGACGAGGTAGGTGAGCTGGCGAATTGTCGGCAGCGATCTCATGGCTCCGATGTAATCGATAAAATCGATTATTCAAGTCGATATTATTCGTTTCTCTCCCTGCTCGCGAACGCCTATCTACCTCCCGGGCCACGAGCCCGTTTAACCGCGGAGTAGTTACATGTCTTTGATCAACACCGAGATCCAGCCGTTCAAGGCGACCGCCTACCAGCAGGGCGAGTTCATCGAGGTCACCGAGGCCACGCTGAAGGGCAAGTGGTCGGTGCTGTTCTTCTATCCGGCCGACTTCACCTTCGTCTGCCCGACGGAGCTCGAGGATCTCGCCGACAACTATGCCGAGTTCCGCAAGCTCGGCGTCGAGGTCTACAGCGTCTCGACCGACACGCATTTCTGCCACAAGGCCTGGCACGACACGTCGCCGGCCATCGGCAAGATCGGCTACCCGATGATCGCCGATCCGACGCACGTGCTGTCGCGGAACTTCGGCGTGCTGATCGAGGACGCGGGCATTGCCGATCGCGGCACCTTCGTGATCGATCCGCAGGGCCGGGTCCAGATCGTCGAGATCACCGCGGGCGGCGTCGGTCGCGACGCCAAGGAGCTGCTGCGCAAGATCAAGGCGGCCCAGTACGTCGCCGCGCATCCGGGCGAGGTCTGCCCCGCCAAGTGGCAGGAAGGTGCCAAGACCCTGGCGCCGTCGCTCGACCTCGTCGGCAAGATCTGACCTCGGCAAGAGGTCCCTTCGGCCCGGCATCTCTTCGCCGCCGGGCCGAAGGACTTCTTTCTCCCCTCTCCCGTTTTCCCGCCTTCGCCGGAGCATGTCATGTTGGACGCCAATCTGAAGACCCAGTTGCAGGGCTATCTCGCCCGCATCACCCATCCGGTCGAGCTGGTGGCGTCGCTGGACGACGGCCAGAGCTCGGCGGAGATGAAGGAACTTCTGCAGGAGATTGCAGAGCAGTCGCCGCAGATCACCGTGGTCCGCCGCGATGACGACGCGCGCCGCCCGTCCTTCTCCATCAACCGCGTCGGCACGGATGTCGGCGTGCGGTTTGCCGGCCTGCCGATGGGCCACGAATTCACGTCGCTGGTGCTGGCGCTGCTTCAGGTAGGCGGATATCCGCCGAAGGCGTCCCCCGAGCTGATCGAACGCATTCGCGGCCTCGATGGGGAGTACAGGTTCGAGACCTACTTCTCCCTCTCGTGCCAGAACTGCCCGGACGTGGTGCAGGCGCTGAACCTGATGAGCGTGGTCAATCCCCGCATCCGCCACGTCGCCATCGACGGCGCGCTGTTCCAGAAGGAAGTCGAGGCGCGCGGCGTCATGGCCGTGCCGGCCGTCTTCCTGAACGGCGAGCCCTTCGCGCAGGGACGCATGGGCCTGGAGCAGATCCTGGCCAAACTCGACACCGGCTCGGTGGCGCGGCAGGCCGCCGCGCTCGAGGCGAAGGAGCCCTTCGACGTGCTGGTGGTGGGTGGCGGACCTGCCGGCGCCGCGGCGGCGATCTACGCCGCGCGCAAAGGCATCCGGACCGGGGTCGTCGCTGAGCGCTTCGGCGGCCAGGTGCTGGACACCATGGCCATCGAGAACTTCGTGTCGGTGCAGCACACCGAGGGGCCCAAGCTTGGTGCGGCCCTGGAGGAGCATGTCCGCGAATACGGCGTCGACATCATGAACCTGCAGACCGCGACCGCGCTGGTGCCGCCGGCCAGGCCGGGCGACCTGGCCGAGGTGAAGCTTGCCAGCGGCGCGGCACTCAAGGCCAGGACGGTCGTGCTGTCGCCGGGCGCCCGGTGGCGGACCATGAACGTCCCGGGCGAGGATGCCTATCGCAACAAGGGCGTGGCCTTCTGCCCGCACTGCGACGGGCCGCTGTTCAAGGGCAAGCGCGTCGCCGTGATCGGCGGTGGCAACTCGGGCGTCGAGGCGGCCATCGACCTCGCCGGAATCACCGCGCACGTCACGCTGATCGAGTTCGACTCCCGGCTGCGCGCCGACCAGGTTCTGCAGGACAAGCTGCACTCGCTGCGCAACGTGACCGTCGTCACGTCGGCGCAGACAACGGAAGTGCTGGGCGACGGCGCCAAGGTCACCGGCCTGTCGTACAAGGATCGCACCAGCGGTTCGGCGCACCGGATCGAACTCGAAGGCGTGTTCGTGCAGATCGGTCTGGTGCCCAACACCGAATGGCTCAAGGGCACGATCGCGCTCAGCCCCCGCGGCGAGATCGAGGTCGACGCCCGGGGCCAGACCTCGGTGCCCGGCATCTTCGCCGCCGGCGACGCCACGACCGTGCCCTACAAGCAGATCGTCATCGCCATGGGCGAAGGCGCGAAGGCATCGCTCGCGGCGTTCGATCACCTGATCCGCACCACGCCGGCGGAGCTTTCGGCCGCGGCCTGACCGCGTCGACTACGCCGGCCGAAGACGGAAGCTACGTCGATGTCTTCGTGGCGATGATGTTCAAACGCTTCGGCGGCTGCAAACCATTGCCGCCGCCGACGGTTGCCCTCGACATCGTCGAAGCCATCCTCAATGGCAAGCAGCCGGCCATTTCCGCGTTGCGTGCATACCAGCCGTAGAGCGCCGTGAGGCCGACACGCAGGCGCTCGTGCCGATCTTCGATGTCCCGCCCTGGCGTCGCGCTGGGCGTGGGATCGCGCTCGAGCGCCCACCCCGAACAGGCCACTCGAAGGCTGCGCTCTCGGGAAAATGCGCATAGAGTGTATATCACTGAACGCCCGCGCGCTCTGCCACCATGCTGATCGTCGTGAGCGCCGGACCAATGCTGCTGTGCGGGTCGATTGCGGCCTCTACGATGCGCAGCCGAGTCTGCGACTGCTGCTCGGCACGCCGCTTGAGCGTGTAGGTTCGGAGCGTTTCATTTCATTGCACGGATACGTACATTCGCAATGACCAGCGCGTCTTTTTCATTACACATGCGGTACTTTCAAATACCGCGCCTGTCTGTCGCTCCACGGAGAGAATGAGATGACAACCAGCATCAACGAGATCGCTGATGGTATCTACCGGCTCTCGACCTTCGTACCGGAGATCGCGCCGCCAGCTGGCTTCACCTTCAACCAGTTCCTCGTGCTGGGCGATGAGCCGCTCCTCTTCCACACCGGACCGCGCAAGATGTTTCCGCTGGTTCGCGACGCGGTGAGCCGCCTTGTTCCCTCCGAAAGCCTGCGTTGGATCGGCTATGGTCATTTCGAGGCTGATGAGTGTGGGTCATTGAACGAATGGCTCGCTCTGGCGCCGAAGGCACAGGCGACGCATGGTCAGACGGCGTGCATGGTGTCGTTGAGCGACGTGGCGGACCGCGCGCCACGCGCGCTGCAGGACGGGGAGACCATCGAACTCGGCCGAGGAAAGCGGGTTCGCTATCTCGACACACCGCATACGCCGCACGGCTGGGATGCCGGCCTGCTGTACGAAGAAACGACCGGCACGCTGCTGTGCGGCGACCTGTTCACCCAGCTCGGCAACGGTCCCTCGCTGACCGAAAGCGATATTGTGGGGCCGGCAATTGCCGCCGAGGACATGTTCCAGGCCTCCTGCCTGAACCCGAACACGGGAACCATCATCCGTTCTTTGGCCGCGCTTTCACCACGGACGCTGGCGTTGATGCACGGCCCGTCCTTTGCCGGTGACTGCAGCGCCGCGCTGCTAGAACTGGCGGCGGACTACGACCGTCGCACGGCCAAGTGCAGACCAATAGTGGCGGCCGCGTAAATCGATCGCGGTTTTTCCGGACAGGTGCTGTCCTGCGTGGATGACCAACAAATCCATCGATCCTGCGACGTAGTGCACACCGACTGGATCGCTAACCATCGCAAAGACAGTCGCGGCTCGGCCGCTTGAAATGCGCCCTCGCACGCTCGACGTCGGCTCTGACGACGCAACCCTCGGCGTGATCGTTGACCAGCCCCATCGCCTGCATGAAGGCATAGACGGTGGTCGGGCCGACAAATTTCCAGCCTCGCTTCTTGAGGTCCTTCGACAAGGCGACCGACTCGGGCGACGTGGACGCCGCTTGCGGTCTCGCGCCCTGCCCGGCAGCCGGTTCGTACCGCCAGACATAGGCCGCCAGCGAGCCCTCCCGCCGGACGAGTTCCCGCGCGCACTTCGCGTTGTTGATGACCGCTTCGATCTTGCCGCGATGGCGGACGATGCCCTCGTCCTTGAGCAGGCGCTCGACATCGCTCTCGGCAAAGCGCGCGATCCTCTCGAAATCGAAACGATGAAAGGCCGAGCGGAAATTTTCGCGCTTGGCGAGGATCGTGCGCCAACTCAGCCCGGACTGGAATCCCTCCAGGCACAACTTCTCGAAAAGGCGATGATCGTCATCGACCGGGAATCCCCATTCGGTATCGTGGTAGTCGAGGAACTCCGGTGCCGCGCCGCTCCAGCGACAGCGCGGCTTGCCGTCAGGCCCCGATATCGTCGGACTCATTCTTCGCGATTCTCCGTGTCGAGGAACGAGTGCCGGCGTCAGCCCTGGAGAAAGGCCAGCCGCGGATCGGTGCGGGCCGGTGCGATCTCGAGGATTTCCGCGCCGACCACGTCTTCCGCGACAAACGGGTCCTCCCCGACCCTGGCCTGAAGGTCCGGCAGCGACGTGTTGTGTGCCAGGATCCCGCCGCCCACGGCGGGTTTCAGGCCACCGACCATCAGGAACACGCCGTCTTCGAAGCCGCGTCTGATCCAGGCGTTATGCCCCTCCATGAGCTGTGGGGCCTTGGCCTTGTTGGCGGAAAATCGGAGCAGGACGACAAACATCGGATGGGGCTTCCCTTGATCGTGTCGCGAAGGGGTTCGATTCACGGCGCGCTGTGCGCGGCCGCACAGTGCGCCCCCAGCCAGTCGCACATCTGTTCGACCTCGCGCCGAATGAACTGTTCGTTGCGGAACGCATTGGCGAGGGTGGCCACCCCCTGGCTGCGGACAAGAAGATGCATCGCCAGCGCATCGGCATCCGCCTTCCGGCCAAGCAGCACGAACTGACGGGACAACCAGTCCCTGAAGAGCGCGAAGATCTCGTTCGCCTTGACCTGGGCGACATGATCCAGCTTCGCGAGTTCGTTGCAGAGCGTGCCGACCGGGCAGCCGTAAAGCATGATCTTCGCCCGGTTCATGATCAGGATATGGATGAAGCTTCGGACGCGATCCGCGGGATCGCTGCCTTCCGCTTCCCACTGCTCCAGCATTTCGCGGGTGTTGGACAGGCGCAGGTCGATGACGGCGTCGAGGATCTCGTCCTTCGTGTTGAAGTGATAGTAGAAATTCCCGCGCGATATCCGCACGGCCCCGGCGATGTCCGCGAAGGACGTATGCTCGTAGCCCTGCTGGTAGAACAATCGGTCGGCAGCCTCGACGATGTGATCGCGAGTTGTCTTGCCGCGCATGGACACGATTTTTCCTTCTCCCGCTTCGCCCAGCCACCTCGCCGGCCGGATGCCTAGGACGATCGTCCTAGACCCAATTTAGGACGATCGCCCTAGAGCGGTCAAGCGGCCGGGGGTACCCTTTCCACCCTCAGGGGCGGATGGCTTCGACACGAAGGCGGGAACATGAGGCAGGCCGGCGGAGCGAGAGGCCTTTCAGCATCGCGGGGCGGCGTGCAACGGCGGCTCCCCGTCAGGAGAACTCTCTATTTTTTCTGGGGCCCAGCGGCCGGGCGACTGGGCTGCCGGCCGTCAAATTTCTGCGGAAGGGTCGGCAAATCTGGCGGAGAGGGTGGGATTCGAACCCACGGTACGCTTGCACGCACAACGGTTTTCGAGACCGTCCCGATCGACCACTCCGGCACCTCTCCCGCGCCCGCCTTATAGGGGGCGATCCCCGGTCCGGCAACACGATGACTTGGCATTGTAAAATAAAGGCTTTCCGACGTTGACTCAGGCCAACCCTTGCGTATATTCCGCGCCTCTCCGGCGGGTCATTCGGGCCCGCCGCGTTCTTTCGTGCTTGCCGTTAGTTGGGGCTCGAAACCGCCATATCCCCTAGGATTGGTAGTGTCGGCCCGGACGGCAGGCTTCAGTCAGGTGTGCCATGATCGCCGTTATCCGCACGGGTGGAAAGCAATACACGGTCGCTGCCGACGAAACGCTCACGGTGGAGCGGATCGAGGGCGAGGCCGGCGCCAAGGTCGAGTTCACCGACGTCCTGATGGTGGGCGACAAGGTCGGCGCGCCGACGGTCGCCGGCGCCAAGGTCGTGGGCTCGATCGTCAAGCAGGCCCGCGGGCCGCACCTGATCGTCTTCAAGAAGCGGCGCCGCCAGAACTCGCGGCGCAAGAACGGTCATCGTCAGGACCTGACGGTGGTCAAGATCGAACAGATCGTCGCCTGATAAGAGAGCGACCGGAGTAGTACGATGGCACACAAGAAAGCAGGCGGCTCCTCGCGTAACGGCCGCGATTCCGACGGCCGGCGTCTCGGCGTGAAGCGCTTCGGCGGCCAGAAGGTCCTGTCGGGCAACATCCTGGTCCGCCAGCGCGGCACCAAGATGAGCGCGGGAGAGAATGTCGGCGTCGGCCGCGACCACACCCTGTTCGCCATTGCCGATGGCATCGTGTCGTTCCGCAAGCGCAGCGGCGGCAAGGTCGAGGTGAACGTGCTCCCGGCGCCGGCTCTGGCCGCCGAATAGCCGTTCCCGCGCCTAAGGATTACGAAGGGGGAGCGGCCTGGCCGTTCCCCCTTTTCGTTTCTGGACCCTACCGATGAAATTCCTCGACCAAGCCAAGATCTACATCCGCTCCGGCAACGGCGGCGCGGGATGCGTGGGCTTTCGCCGCGAGAAGTTCATCGAGTTCGGCGGCCCGGACGGCGGCGACGGCGGACGCGGCGGCAACGTGATCGCCGAATGCGTCGACGGGCTGAACACGCTGATCGATTACCGCTACGCCCAGCACTTCAAGGCCGAGACCGGCCATCACGGCATGGGCAGCCAGCGCACCGGCGCCAAGGGCAAGGACATCGTGCTGCGCCTGCCGCGCGGCACGCAGATCTTCGACGAGGACAACGAGACGCTGCTGGCCGACCTCACGGAGGTGGGCCAGCGCATCGTGCTCGCCAAAGGCGGCGACGGCGGCTACGGCAACCTGCACTACAAGACCTCGACCAATCGCGCCCCGCGCCGCGCCGACAAGGGCTGGCCGGGCGAGGAGCGCTGGATCTGGCTGCGGCTGAAGCTGATCGCCGATATCGGCCTGATCGGCCTGCCCAATGCCGGCAAGTCCACCTTCCTGGCGGCGACCTCCAACGCCCGGCCCAAGATCGCCGACTATCCCTTCACCACCCTGCATCCCGGCCTCGGCGTGGTGAAGGTCGGCAACCGCGAGTTCGTGATGGCCGACATTCCAGGCCTCATCGAGGGCGCGCACGAGGGCGCGGGGCTGGGCACGCGCTTCCTCGGCCACGTCGAGCGCTGCCGTGCGCTGCTGCACCTGGTCGACGGCACCCAGGACGACATCGTGGGCGCCTATCGCACCGTTCGCGCCGAGCTCAAGGCCTACAGCCCCACGCTCGCCCGCAAGAAGGAGATCGTGGCCCTCAACAAGACGGACGCCATGACGCCGGAGGACATCGAGGCCAAGCGCGCGGCGCTGGCCAAGGCGAGCCGCAAGACCGTGCACATCATGTCCGGCGTCTCGGGCCAGGGCGTCCAGCCCCTGCTGCATGAGCTGATGAAGCTCGTCGAGAAGCAGCGCGACCGCGCGAAGGAAGCCGCGTGAGCACGCGGGCCGGCACCGGTCTGGCCAGCTCCAGGCGGCTGGTCGTCAAGATCGGCTCCTCCATCCTGGTCGACGAAACCCAGGGCCTGATCCGGCGCGACTGGCTCGAAGCACTAACGAACGACGTGGCGCGGCTGCACCGCGACGGCTGCGAGATCGTCCTGGTCTCCTCGGGGGCGATCCGCCTTGGCCGCACCTATCTCAAGCTGCCTTCGGGACCGTTGAAGCTCGAGGAAAGCCAGGCCGCGGCCGCCACCGGACAGATCCAGCTCGCCCACGCCTACCAGGAGGCACTGGCCCGGCACGGCATCACGGTGGCGCAGGTGCTGCTGACGCTGGACGATTCCGAGGAGCGCCGCCGCTACCTCAACGCCCGCCAGACCATGGGCACCCTGCTCGGTCTCGGCGCCGTGCCCGTCATCAACGAGAATGACACCGTCGCCACTGACGAGATCCGCTTCGGCGACAACGACCGGCTGGGCGCGCGCGTCGCCGAGATGATCTCGGCCGACACGCTGGTGCTGCTGTCCGACATCGACGGGCTCTACACCGGCGACCCGCGCAGCGACGCCACGGCCCGGCACATTCCCGAGATCCGCGAGATCACGCCGGAGATCGAGGCGATGGCCGGCACGGCAGCATCCGAGTTCTCCAACGGCGGCATGGTGACGAAGCTGATGGCCGGCCGTATCGCCATGGCCGCCGGCTGCCGCATGGCGATCGCCGACGGCCGCAAGGTCGGCGCCCTCGGCGCGCTGATCGACGGCACCGCCCGCTGCAGCTGGTTCCTTCCCGAGGCCTCGCCGCTGTCGGCCCGCAAGAAATGGATCAGGGGTTCGCTCAAGTCCGCCGGCATCCTCACCGTCGACGACGGCGCCGTGCGCGCGCTGTCGCGCGGCAAGAGCCTGCTGCCGGCCGGCGTCACCGGCATCGACGGCGAGTTCAAGCGCGGCGACGTGGTCGACGTGAAGGATCGCGCCGGCCGCACCCTGGGCCGCGGCCTGGTCGCCTATGCGGCCGAGGACGCCCGCCGCATCGCGGGGCGGAAGAGCGCCGAGATCGAGAAATTGCTGGGTTTCCGCGGCCGGGACGAGATGGTCCACCGCGACGACCTGGTGGTCGAATGACTATAGTGGTGCGGCGATGAACATCCAGACGAAGCCTGCGGAAGATGCCGTCTCCATCGTCGCCGAACTTGGCCGGCGCGCGAAGACGGCCGCGGTCGCGTTGCGCAACGCCACGGCCGAGACGAAGAACCGCGCGCTGGCCGATGCGGCGCGGCTGATCCGGTCTGAGAAGGCCTCGATCCTGGCCGCCAATGCGCGCGACATCGAGGCGGCGAAGGCGGCCGGCATGAGCAGCGCCCTGCAAGACCGGCTTCTGCTCACCGAAGCGCGAATCGAAGCGATGGCCAAGGGGCTCGACGACATCGTGGCGCTGCCCGATCCGGTCGGCGCCGAGATCGAGCGCTGGCAGCGCCCCAACGGCCTCGTCATCAGCCGCGTGCGCGTGCCGATCGGCATCATCGGCGTCATCTACGAGGCGCGGCCCAACGTGACCGCGGATGCCGGCGCGCTCTGCGTCAAGTCAGGCAACGTCGTGGTGTTGCGCGGCGGGTCCGACTCCTTCCACTCCTCGCGCCGCATCGTCGAGCTGCTGCGCCGCGCGCTCGAGGATGCGGGCCTGCCCGAGGACTGCGTGCAGCTCGTTCCAACCACCGACCGTGCCGCCGTCGGCGAACTCCTCAAGGCGATGGACTGGCTCGACCTGATCGTGCCCCGCGGCGGTCGCTCGCTGATCGACCGCGTCACGCAGGAAAGCCGCGTGCCCGTCCTGCGCCACTATGACGGCATCTGCCACGTCTACGTCGATCGCGACGCGAGCGTCGACATGGCGCGCGAGATCGTGGCCAACGCCAAGATGCGGCGCGTCAGCGTGTGCGGCGCCGCCGAGACGCTGCTGATCGACCGCGACGCACTCGACACCCACCTCGTGCCGGTGCTCGCCCGGCTGCACGAGCTCGGCTGCGAGGTGCGCGGCGACGCCGAGGTGCGCCAGCGCGATCCGAAGGCGGTCGCCGCCACCGAGAAGGATTGGCGCACCGAATATCTCGAGCCGATCATCTCCGTCGCCACGGTCGATGGCGTCGAGGGCGCGATCCGGCACATCGCCGCCTACGGCAGCCAGCACACCGAGTCGATCGTCACCGACAACCAGGCGACCGCCGACCGCTTCCTGAAGGAAGTCGACAGCGCCATCGTCATGCACAACGCCAGCACCCAGTTCGCCGACGGCGGCGAGTTCGGGCTGGGTGCGGAGATCGGCATCTCGACCAACCGCATGCATGCACGCGGACCGGTCGGGCTGGTCGAGCTCACGACGTACAAGAACATCGTGCGCGGCAAAGGCACGCTGCGCCCATGAGGTTCTTCCGCGCGAGGCTGCGCACGTGATCTCGGCACGTCACCCGATGCCCGGCGTGCCGCGCGACACCCGACGGCGCATCGGCCTGCTGGGCGGCTCGTTCAACCCGGCGCACGAAGGCCACCTCCATGTCAGCCTGGAGGCGCTGAAGCGACTGGGCCTCGACGAGGTCTGGTGGCTCGTCTCGCCGCAGAACCCGCTGAAGAGCGGCGAAGGCATGGAACCGCTGCCGACGCGGCTCGCCCGCGCCAAGCAGCTCGCCCGCCACCCGCGCATCAAGGTCGAGGCGCCGGAGCTGCTGCTGGGCACGCGCTACACGCTCGACACGGTGCAGGCGCTGAAGCGGCTCTATCCGCAGGCCCGCTTCGTCTGGCTGATGGGGGCCGACATCCTGCCCCAGCTCGTGAATTGGGAAGGCTGGCGCGACCTCTTCGCCGCCGTCCCGATCGCGGCCTTCGCCCGGCCGGGCTGGAGCTATGCGGCACTGCAGTCGGCAGCCCCGCGCGCCTTCGCGCGCTTCCGGATCGATGCTGCCCAGGCGCGCCGGCTGGCGGATTGCGCACCGCCCGCCTGGTGTTTTATCCCAAGCCGTCTCGACAGCCATTCGGCAACGGCCATCCGGGCCGTGCGACCGAAACGCAGCAGAGCGAAAGGAAAGACCATCACCGACCCGACCCGCACGCTTCCCGACCGAAGCAAGACCGCCGACGCCGTGCTCGCGCTGGTGCGGCGCTCCCTGGAAGACGACAAGGCCGAGGACATCGTCGCCATCGACCTCAAGGGCAAGTCCGCCTTCGCCGACTACATGGTGATCGCGTCGGGGCGTTCGACCCGCCAGGTCGTGGCCATCGCCGACCATCTCGCCGAGAGGCTGAAGCACGCGGGCTATGGCCCTATTCCTGTTGAGGGCAAACAGGGCGGCGACTGGGTGCTGGTCGACGGCGGCGACGTCGTGGTCCACGTCTTCCGCCCCGAGACGCGCGCCTTCTACGCGCTCGAAAAGATGTGGGCCCTGGAGAACGAGGCCGCCGCCAAGCCCAAGGCCGCCCGGGCCCGGCGCAAGCGGACGACCTGACCGCCGTGAAGCTCACGATCGCCGCCATCGGCCGCGCCAGCCGCGGCCCCGAGCGGGATCTCTACGAACATTACGCCGGCCGCATCCGCTGGCCGCTCGCCCTGCGGGAACTCGAGGAGAAGCGCAAGCTCGCCCCGGCCGAGATGGTGCGGCGGGAAGGCGAACTCCTGCTGGGAGCCGTGCCGCCGGGAGCCGTGCTGGTCGCGCTGGACCGCCGCGGCAAGCAGCTCGACAGCGAGGCCTTTGCCCGCCGCCTGGAGCGCTGGCGCGACAATTCCGTGACAGACGTCGCCTTCCTGATCGGGGGGCCGGACGGGCACGGCGAAGCCCTGCTCGGAAAGGCCTCGCTGGTGCTGTCCTTCGGGGCCATGACCTGGCCGCACCAGCTCGCCCGGGCGATGCTCGCCGAGCAAATCTACAGAAGCCAGCAGCTATTGGCCGGCCACCCCTATCACAGGGCGTGACGAAGCGTCGATTTTGCCTCTGTTCTGACGAAAAACCGGGACTAAATTGGTGCCATGCACCCAGTCCTTTCCAGGCCCGTCGTCGCTCTGGTCGCCCTTGCCGTGGCGGCCGCCTCGACCGTGGCGGTGGCCCAGACCCCGACCGCGGACACGCCTGCGGTCAAGCCCGTGCGCAGCATCCCCTATGTCTCGATCATCGGGCCGGACGGAAAACAGCGCAATTACGAGACCAATGCCATCCCGCTGCTCTACAACCGCGCCTGCTTCGGCTGGCGCATGTATCTCGGCGGCCCCAACCGCACCGTGTCGCTGACCGAGGTGCTGACGACCTCTCAGCCGGCCGAGCAGGTGATCGCCGGCCCCGAGACGGAAGTGAGCGCTGACAAGACGAAGGCGACCACCCGCATGCGCGAGGTCGTGCAGGACGGCGTGCTTCAACGCTCCTGGTGCATCATCCCGGGCGATCCGCCGGGCACCTACACCTACGACATCACGATCGACGGCGAGCCGCGCGGCGAGTTCGTGTTCTGCGCCATCGAGATCCCCGACCAGAATCCCAACATCGACCCGCGCGACCTGCATTGCCCGAACAAGTTCAATTCGGTCGAGCGCATGCGCCCCTCCAGAAACCCCAAGGCGTCCTGATGGCTTCTCGTCCCCGCCCCGCCGTCCTCTGCATCCTGGACGGCTGGGGCTTCCGCACCGATCCGCGCGACAACGCCATCCTCGACGCCCGCACGCCCAACTACGACCGTCTGGTCGCAACCTGCCCGCAGGGCCTGATCGACGCGTCGGAGACCTTCGTCGGCCTGCCCAAGGGACAGATGGGCAATTCCGAGGTCGGCCACATGAACCTCGGCGCCGGCCGGGTCGCCGTGCCTGACCTGCCGCGCATCGACAAGGCGATCGAGGACGGCTCGCTCGTCCATAACGAGATCCTGACCGGCCTCATCGCCGCCCTGAAGAAAGACGGCGGCGCCTGCCATCTGATGGGACTCGCCTCGCCCGGCGGCGTGCATGCCCACCAGGATCATCTCGTCGCCCTCGCCAACATGATCGCGGGCGCCGGCGTGCCCGTCTGGATCCACGCCTTCCTCGACGGGCGCGACATGCCGCCCCGCAGTGCGCACGAATGCCTGCAGGCGATCCTGCCCGCCCTCAAGCCGGGCCTGCCGATCCGGTTCGCCACCGTGACCGGGCGCTTCTATGCCATGGACCGCGACAAGCGCTGGGACCGCGTGAGCGCCGCCTACGACGCGATGGTCGATGCCAAGGGCGCGGCCACGGCTGCGACCCCCGATCAGGCGGTCGACCGGGCCTATGCGGCCGACAAGAGCGACGAGTTCGTCGAACCCACGGTGATCACGGGCTACGAGGGCATGAAGGACGGCGATGCCCTCCTGATGTTCAATTACCGCTCCGACCGTGCCCGCGAAATCCTCACTGCGCTACTCGATCCGATGTTCGACGGCTTCCCGCGCCACCGCGTCGTGACGTTCGCCGATGCCGTCGGCATGGTTGAATATTCAGCCGCCCTGAACGGGTTCCTCAAGACGCTGTTCCCGCCGGTCGCGATCAGGATGGGCCTCGGCGAGACGGTCGCCCGCGCAGGCCTCAGGCAGTTGCGCATCGCCGAGACGGAGAAGTACGCCCACGTGACGTTCTTCTTCAACGGCGGCGAGGAGCGGCAGTTCGAGGGCGAGGATCGCATCCTCGTGCCCTCGCCCAAGGTCCAGACCTACGACCTGAAGCCCGAGATGAGCGCGCCCGAGGTCACCGACAAGCTCGTCGAGGCGATCGGATCGGGCAGGTACGACCTGATCGTGGTGAACTACGCCAATACCGACATGGTGGGCCATTCCGGCGAGCTGCCGGCGGCCATCAAGGCGGTCGAAGCCGTCGATGCCTGTCTGGGCCGACTCATGGAGGCGGTGAAGAAGGCGGGTGGCGTCCTGCTGGTGACGGCCGATCACGGCAATGCCGAGCAGATGTTCGACCCGGTTACCGGCCAGAAACACACCCAGCACACCCTGAACCGGGTTCCGGCCCTGCTGTTCAACGCTCCCGCCGAGGTCCGGTCGCTGGCGGACGGCAAGCTGGCCGACGTCGCCCCGACCATGCTGGCACTGATGGACATGCCGCAACCCGCGGAAATGACTGGTCATTCGCTGCTTTCCCGGGCCGCCCGCCCGGCCGTCCTGGCAGCGCCCCATCTGGCCGCCGCCGCTTCAGCATGAATGTGAAGTCCCGTGAGAGCCACGTCGCCTTGATCCCGCCAAAGACGCGCGGGTATCTTAGCCCCCAACGCCCCTTGACCCTTTTCGCCCAGCCGGTTTGCGGCGGGCATTGTTCTGCAAAGGCCTTCCGATGACTCGTCTGCGCATTGCCTCCGTCGCCGCGACCTTGGCATTCCTGGCCGTGCCGGCCATCGTGCCCGTCTCAGCCCAGGACAAGGCCGACAAGACCGGCAACGACAAGAGCGAGCTTTACCAGCAGCTCAACCTGTTCGGCGACGTGCTGGAACGGATCCGTCGCGACTATGTCGAGCCGGTCGACGAGAAGTCGCTGATCGAGAACGCCATCAACGGCATGCTGGCTTCGCTCGACCCGCACTCCAGCTACATGAACCCCAAGAGCTACAAGGACATGCAGGTCCAGACGCGGGGTGAGTTCGGCGGGCTCGGCATCGAAGTGACGATGGAGAACGGCGTCATCAAGGTCGTCTCCCCGATCGACGACACGCCCGCGTCCAAGGCCGGCCTGCAGCCGGGCGACCTGATCTTCGCGCTCGACGGCGAGCCGGTGCAGGGACTGACGCTGCAGGAAGCCGTGGACAAGATGCGCGGCAAGATCGGCTCGACGATCAAGATCTCCGTGAAGCGCGCGAGCAAGGACCCGTTCGACCTCACGCTGACGCGCGAGAGCATCAAGGTGAAGTCGACGCGCTATCACCTCGAAGGCGGCGACGTCGGCTACATCCGGGTGACCTCGTTCACCGAGCAGAGCACCTCGGGCGTCCTGGATGCCGTCGAGCACCTCAAGAAGGAAGCCGGCAACAAGCTCAAGGGCTACGTCCTCGACCTGCGCAACAATCCGGGCGGCCTGCTCGACCAGGCCATCTCGATGGTCGACGCCTTCCTCGACAAGGGCGAGATCGTGTCGGTCAAGGCCCGCAAGGCCGAGGACGTGCAGCGCTGGAACGCCAAGCCGGGTGACGTCGCCAACGGCCTGCCGATCGTGGTGCTGGTGAACGGCGGCTCGGCCTCGGCCTCCGAGATCGTGTCCGGCGCGCTGCAGGACCATCACCGCGCGATCATTCTCGGCACCCGCACCTTCGGCAAGGGCTCGGTGCAGACCATCATGCAGGTGACCGGCGGCGGCGCGATCCGCCTCACGACGGCGCTCTACTTCACGCCCTCCGGCCGCTCCATCCAGAAGGAAGGCATCAAGCCCGACATCGAGGTCGAGCAGGCCAAGGTCGAGCCCATCCAGGCGCGCCCGGGCTTCCGCGAGGAGAACCTGCGCCGTTCGATCGCCAACCCGATCGACAAGCCAGCGGACAACAAGCCGGGCGACAAGCCGGCAACCGACAAGGCTCCGGCACCGGACGCCAAGGCCAAGCCGACGGACAAGCCCGCGCCTCCGTCCCAGGCCAGTGTCGATCCCGACGAGCCGCCGAAGGACTCGGTGCAGGACTACCAGCTGCTGCGCGCAGTCGACCTGATCCGCGGCATCTCGCTCTACAGCAGCCGGAACTGATCCGAGCACTGACGGGCCATGGCCGAGGAGCCGGGCAAGGGTCTTGTCCGGTGGCGGCCGCCCCGGAGCGCACTGAAGAATCCGATCACCGCCTACGCGCTGGTGATCGGGTTGACGGCAGCCTGCGCCGGGCTGGCCTATGCCTTCGTCGACCGTCCTGCCCCGCCGAGCGGGACCGTCGCCGCGGCTGCGCCGGCGCCTGCCCCGCCGAAGGCCGCGGTCTCGCTCAAGCTGCCGGCGCGGCCGCGGCAGCCGCTCCATTTCCGTACCCTGACGCTCGCCGAGCGTGACGACCTGGTCGAGGTGACGCCGGACGGGCTGCGCCTGCCCAAGATCGCGTCGGACGGCTGGATGCCCTGGATCGCCTATGCCCGGCGCTACGATCCCGACGGGCCGGCGGCGCGCGTCGGCCTGCTGATGATCAACCTCGGTGCCGACGAGGCGCTGATGCGCCGCGCCATCGACGACCTGCCGGGCGAAGTCAGCCTTGCCTTCCTTCCCGGCACGCCCGACCTGCCCGCCTGGATGAAGCGCGCCCATGCGCGCGACCATGAGACCTATCTGATGATGCCGGTGGACGACCCCGGCGGCATCGGCGAGCGCGGCATCCGTCCCATCGATCCGGCCGCCGACGGCGACGAGAACGTCCGCCGCCTGCGCGAGGCCATGGCGCGCGGCGAGGGCTATGTCGGCTTCGTCATGCCGGCCGCCGAGCAGGTCTCGCGTTCCGAGACCGTCGCGCGGCCGTTGGTAAAGGAGATCGCCGATCGCGGCCTGGCCCTGGTCGAGATCGATCCCGGGGCAACGCCGTCGGCCATGTACGGCCTTACCATCGAGCTCGGCGTGGGCTACGCGCGCACCTCGACCGTCCTCGACTACAAGCTTGCGCGCCACGGCATCGACGGCAATCTCGACCGCCTGGCCGAATGGGTCGGCGAGAGCTGGCCCGGCCGGCCGCCGCGGCACGACTTCGGCGTGCTGCAGCCGGACAATGGGGCAATCGATGCCATCGTCGCCTGGCGCCAGCGGCTCGCCCGGCAGAACACGGTGGCCTTTGTGCCCATCATCGGCCATTTCGAATGCCGCACCGCCTGCATGAACCGCCTGCGCGCCCAGCCGGATCAATTGAGACCATGACCCACGACGTCCCCAAGTTCTATCGCCCCAATGTCGGGCTGATGCTGATTTCGGCCGACCGGCGCATCTTCGTGGGCGAGCGTGCCGGCATGCCCGGCGCCTGGCAGATGCCGCAGGGCGGCGTCGACCCCGGCGAAACGCCCCTGGAGGCGGCCTGCCGCGAGCTTGCGGAGGAGGTCGGCACGGCCCGCGCGCTGCTGCTGCGCGAGAGCCGCGACTGGCTCACCTACGACTTCCCGCCCGAACTCGACCTGAAGCGCTGGCACGGGCGCTGGCGCGGCCAGGCGCAGAAGTGGTTCGCGCTGGCCTTCACGGGGCGCGACGAGGACATCGACATCCACGCGCACGACCACGAGTTCGACGCCTGGAAGTGGGCCCGGCCCGCCGAACTGATCGAGCTGATCGTGCCGTTCAAGCGGCCGGTCTACGAGGCCGTGCTGAAGGAGTTCGAGGACCTGCTGGTCCGGTAGCGCCGGCGGGTCAGCGCCCGCGGTTCTACGCGCCCTCTGCCGCGAGCCGAGTCGAGCGGCGGCGCAGGAACCACAGGCCGAGCCGCGTCAGCAGGGTGTTCAGCCGGCCCTGCGGCTGCAGCCCCACGGCCTTCAACACCATGGCGATCGCGCGCTGCACGTGGGTCGGACGATAGAGCGGGTAGGCGCGGCGGGCATAGGCCTCCATCGCGCGCTTGCGGTCGTACACCGCGCCCTCGGGCGCGTTGGCGGCGAAGTAGGCGTAGGCAAGCTCGTCGTCCTCGCTCTCGGCCAGGCGGCCCCAGCCGATCCGCAACCGCGCGAACTTGCCGAGCTGATCGCGCTCCAGGCAGCGGCGCAGGTGATCGTAGAAGAGCTTGTAGTGGCGGAACTCGTCGGCCGCGATCTTGGCGCAGATCTGCTTCAGCACCGGCTCGGCCGTCGCATCCTTGAGCGCGCTGTAATAGGAGCTGGTGCCGGTCTCGACGATGCAGCGCGCCAGCATCTCGCCGGCCTGGCTGCCGCGCACCGACGTCGTCACATCGAGCACGATCTGGTAGCCCTTGCGGAACCGCTCGAAGGCGGCATCGAAATCCCAGCCGGGATCGGCGAGCTGCGCCCAGCGGCCGAGCGCCATGCCGTGCTGGACCTCTTCGTCGGCCCAGCGGTCCACGTCCTGAACCACGACCGGATCGTCGGCGAACACCCGGTTGAGATAGATGCGGTAATCGCCGCCGTTGCGCTCGACCATGGCCGCGGCCTTGATGTTGCGCAGGATCTCCAGGTCCACCTTCGAGGCATCGAAGCGGTCCCAAGCGATCGAGTCGAGTGTCCAGTTACCCATGGTTCAGAGCCCTCGGCGATCGTCGTCCAACCGTAATAAAGCGGCCCCGCGGCCAGCTTTCAATGGGGTCGCCGGGGACAGTTCGACAGATTATTTCGCGCAGGGTCTCAAATCAGCGGGTGGCGTAGTACGCTTGGGCCCGCTGCAGCTCCCTGGCGATCGCCAGATCCTTGGTCGCCGCCGCCCGCTCCGCGTCGTTCGCCGCGTCCATCAGGTCTTCCTCGGCGGTGCGCTCGCGCTGGGCCAGATACTCGGCGGTGGCCTCCTCGAAGGGGATCGCCTCCTCCGCCAGCACGGTGCAACGCTCCGGCGTCACCTCGGCAAAGCCGCCGGCGACGACGAAGCGCCGCTCGACCTTGTTGCCCTGGTAGACTTCGAGCACGCCGGGGCGGACCGTCGAGATCAGGGGGGCATGGCCCTCCAGGACGCCGAAGTCGCCTTCGCTGCCCGGCACCACGACCATGTCGGCCTCGATGGCGAGCAACTCGCGCTCCGGCATGACCAGGCGGAAGGAGAACTTGGCCATGATCAGGCCGCCTCGCCCGCGAGCTTCTTGGCCTTGGCGACGGCTTCCTCGATCGTGCCGACCATGTAGAAGGCCGCTTCCGGCAGCGAGTCGTAGTCGCCGGCGACGATGCCCTTGAAGGCCTTGATCGTGTCCTCGAGCTTCACGAACACGCCCGGCGTGCCGGTGAAGACTTCGGCCACATGGAACGGCTGGCTGAGGAAGCGCTGGATCTTGCGCGCGCGCGCCACGACCAGCTTGTCCTCTTCCGACAGCTCGTCCATGCCCAGGATGGCGATGATGTCCTGCAGCGACTTGTACTGCTGCAGCACGCGCTGCACCGAACGGGCGACATCGTAGTGCTCCTCGCCGACGATGCGCGGGTCGAGCATGCGCGAAGTCGAGTCGAGCGGATCGACGGCCGGGAAGATCGCCTGCTCGGCGATCGAGCGGCTGAGCACCGTGGTCGCGTCCAAGTGGGCGAACGAGGTCGCCGGCGCCGGGTCGGTCAAGTCGTCGGCGGGCACGTAGATGGCCTGCACCGAGGTGATCGAGCCCTTCTTGGTCGAGGTGATGCGCTCCTGCAGGGCGCCCATGTCGGTTGCCAGCGTCGGCTGATAGCCCACCGCCGACGGGATGCGGCCCAGCAGCGCCGACACTTCCGAGCCGGCCTGCGTGAAGCGGAAGATGTTGTCGACGAAGAACAGCACGTCCTGGCCCTCGGCGTCGCGGAAGTATTCCGCCGCGGTGAGGCCCGACAGCGCGACGCGGGCGCGGGCGCCCGGCGGCTCGTTCATCTGGCCGTACACCAGCGCCACCTTCGAGCCCGGACCGTCGAGCTTGATGACGCCCGATTCGATCATCTCGTGATAGAGGTCGTTGCCCTCGCGGGTACGCTCGCCGACGCCGGCGAACACCGACACGCCGCCGTGCGCCTTCGCGACGTTGTTGATCAGCTCCATGATCGTCACGGTCTTGCCGACGCCGGCGCCGCCGAACAGGCCGATCTTGCCGCCCTTGGCGTAGGGCGCGAGCAGGTCGATGACCTTGATGCCCGTGACCAGGATCTGCGCTTCCGTCGACTGCTCGACGAACTCGGGCGCCGAACGGTGGATCGGCAGGGTCTGCTTGGCATCGACCGGGCCACGCTCGTCCACCGGCTCGCCGATCACGTTCAGGATGCGGCCGAGCGTCTCCGGGCCGACCGGCATGGCGATCGGGCCGCCGGTGTCGACCGCCTTCTCGCCGCGCACCAGGCCGTCGGTCGTGTCCATCGCGATGGCGCGGACTTCCGATTCGCCCAGATGCTGCGCCACTTCGAGCACCAGCTTGCGGCCGCCGCTCTCGACATGCAGCGCGTTCAGGATGTTCGGCAGGTCGGCGTCGAAACGCACGTCAACGACCGCGCCCGTGATCTGGGTGATCGTGCCGATGTTGTTGGAGGCCATAACGGTATCCCTTTCCTTCGATTGCGGTCGGCGCGGCCTAGACGGCCTCGGCGCCGGAAATGATCTCGATCAGTTCCTTGGTGATGGTGGCCTGACGCGAGCGGTTCATCTGCAGCGTCAGCTTCTTGATCACGTCGCCGGCGTTGCGCGAGGCATTGTCCATCGCCGTCATCTGCGAGCCGTAGAAGCTTGCCGCGTTCTCGAGCAGGACACGGAAGATCTGGACGGTGAGGTTGCGCGGCAGCAGGTCGGCGAGGATCGCGCCCTCGTCGGGCTCGAACTCGTAGATCGCGCCGCCCGTCGTCGCCACGGCCCCCTCTTCGCTCTCCGGCGGCTGCGCCGGGATGAGCTGCTGCACGGTCACGACCTGGCTGATCGCCGAACGGAAGCGGTTGTAGACCACCGTCGCGACGTCGAACTCGCCGGCCTCGAACAGGGCGCTCACGCGCGCGGCCACCTTCTGGGCGTCGCCGTAGCTGAGGCGCGGCCGGCCGAGATCGGTGATGGTCTCGATGATCATCGGACCGAAGTCGCGGCGGAGCTGGTCGCGGCCTTTGCGGCCCACGCACAGGATCTTCACCGTCTTGCCATCGGCCATCAGGGCGCGGACGAGGCGACGCGCCTCGCGCACGATCGAGCTGTTGAAGGCGCCGCACAGGCCGCGGTCGGCCGTGGCGACGATCAGCAGCTGGACCTGGTCGGAACCGGTGCCGGCCAGCAGGCGCGGGCCGGCGCCCTTGAAGCTCTGGCCCAGCGCAGCCAGAACCTTGTCCATGGC
The DNA here is from genome assembly GCA_018240685.1 of Pseudomonadota bacterium. Taxonomy (GTDB): domain Bacteria; phylum Pseudomonadota; class Alphaproteobacteria; order Reyranellales; family Reyranellaceae; genus Reyranella. The sequence goes on from JAFEFG010000009.1 coordinate 56,438, forward strand.
CTCGGCGTAGGGCCGGGCGGCCACGGCCTGCTCGTGGGCGCGCCGCAGCTTGGCCGCGGCCACCATCTTCATGGCCTTCGTGATCTTCTGCGTCGACTGAACGCTTCGGATACGAAGGCGGTAGGTTTTGAGACTGGGCATTGGAGCTCGGCGATCCCTTAGGCGAACTTCCTGGTGAAGTCGGTCAGGAACGCCTTCAGCTTCTCGTCGTTCTCCTTCACGATCTCGCGCTTCTCGCGGATCGAGGCCAGGATCGAGCCCTCGGCGCGCAGCGCGTCGAGCATCTGGTGCTCGTAGTCGCCGACGCGATTGACCGGCAGGTTGTCGAGGAAGCCGCGGGTACCGGCGTAGATCGAGGCGACCTGCTCCTCGACCGGCATCGGGCTGTACTGGCCCTGCTTCAGGAGCTCGGTCAGTCGCTGGCCGCGCGCCAGGAGGCGCTGGGTCGAGGCGTCGAGGTCCGAGGCGAACTGGGCGAAGGCGGCCATCTCGCGATACTGCGCCAGCTCCAGCTTGATGGTGCCGGCGACCTGCTTCATCGCCTTGATCTGCGCGGCCGAACCGACGCGGCTCACCGACAGACCGACGTTAATGGCCGGACGGATGCCCTGATAGAAGAGTTCGGTCTCGAGGAAGATCTGACCGTCGGTGATCGAGATCACGTTGGTCGGAATGTAGGCCGACACGTCGCCGGCCTGCGTCTCGATGACCGGCAGCGCGGTGAGCGAGCCGGCGCCGTTCTTCTCGTTGAGCTTGGCGGCGCGCTCGAGCAGGCGCGAATGGAGGTAGAACACGTCGCCCGGATAGGCTTCGCGGCCCGGCGGACGGCGCAGCAGCAGCGACATCTGGCGGTAGGCGACCGCCTGCTTGGACAGATCGTCGTACACGATCACGGCGTGCATGCCGTTGTCGCGGAAGAACTCGCCCATGGCGCAGCCGGTATAGGGCGCCAGGAACTGCATCGGCGCCGGATCGGAGGCGGTGGCGGCGACGACGATGGAGTATTCCATCGCGCCGTTGTCCTCGAGCGTCTTCACGATCTGCGCGACGGTGGAGCGCTTCTGGCCGACGGCGACGTACACGCAGTAGAGCTTGCGGCTCTCGTCGCTGCCCTTGTTGATCGGCTTCTGGTTGATGAAGGTGTCGATCGCCACCGCGGTCTTGCCGGTCTGGCGGTCGCCGATGATCAGCTCGCGCTGGCCGCGTCCGATCGGCACCAGCGAGTCGATGGCCTTGAGGCCGGTCTGCATCGGCTCGTTCACCGACTTGCGCGGGATGATGCCCGGCGCCTTGACTTCGACGAGGCGGCGCTCGGTCGTGGCGAGCGGGCCCTTGCCGTCGATCGGATTGCCGAGACCGTCGACCACGCGGCCGAGCAGGCCCTTGCCCACCGGCACGTCGACGATGGTGCCGGTACGCTTGACGGTGTCGCCCTCGCGGATGGTGCGGTCTTCGCCGAAGATGACGACGCCGACATTGTCCTTCTCGAGGTTGAGCGCCATGCCCTTGATGCCGCCCGGGAACTCGACCATCTCGCCGGCCTTGACGCTGTCGAGGCCATAGACGCGGGCGATACCGTCACCGACGGAGAGGACCTGACCGACCTCGGCGACTTCGGCCTCGGTGCCGAAGTTGGCGATCTGCTGCTTCAGAATGGCCGAGATTTCAGCGGCACGGATATCCATTTAGGCAACTCCCTTCATGGCAAGCTGCAGGCGCTGCAGCTTGCTGCGGATGGACGAATCGAACAGGCGCGAACCGACTTTCACGACGAGGCCGCCGAGAATGTCCGGGTCCACGTGCGCATCGATGGAAACCTTGGCGCCGCCCAGCACGCCGCGCAGCGTGTCGGTGAGCTGCTGGAGCTGCGCCTCGGTGAGCGGAACGGCACTGGTGACGGCGGCCGTGGTCTCGCCGCGGCGGCGGGCCAGCTCGGCCAGGAAGGCCGAGGCCATCGCCGGCAGCTCGCGGGCGCGGCCGTTGGCGGCAACGGCACCGACGAAATTGCGGGTCAGCCCCTGGATGCCGACGGCATCGAGGACCGCCAGCAGGCCCTTGCTCTGCGCGGCACGGCCGATGACGGGGCTCGCGATCAGTCGGGCGAGATCGGCGCTTTCGGCGACGAGCTTGCGGATGGTGGCCAGATCCTGCGCGACCTGGTCGAGCGCGCGGGCATTGTCCGCCAGATCGAAGAGCGCACTGGCATAACGGCCGGCAACGCCTGATGTATCCGCTGCTGCGTTTGACACGTCGAAAGCCTCTCCCCTGCCCATTCCGGCTGGCAAGCCCTTGAAAAACCAAGTTCTTTCCCGGCAGAACGCCCCCATTGTCTTGCGTCGCCCCGGGCCGGAAAAGCGCGCGTTGCTACCATGCGCCCATCGTCGCTGCAAGGTCACCAAAGGCCCATTTTACCAGCCTTTTCCGCATCCCCCTCTCTACATGAAGGAATAGGGATCGATATCGATCTGCAGACGGACCGAAGCCGGCAGGCCGATCTCGGCCAGCCAGGCGTGCAGCAGGGGTTGCACCGCGACATCGCGACCGGTCTTGAGCAGGAAGCGCCGCCGGTGCCGGCCGCGCAGCAAGGCCAGCGGTGCCGTGGAGGGGCCGAGGACGGTGACGCCCGGCTGGTGCGGCGCGCGGCGCGCGATGGCTGCGCAAACATTGTCCACCAGCGCGGGATCGGGCCCCGAGACGATCAGCGCCGCGAGCCGGCCGTAGGGCGGCATGCCGGCCGCCGACCGGGCCGCCAGTTCCGCCGCGACGAAGCGGTCGCGATCGTTGGCGACCAGCGCCTGCATCACCGGATGCTCGGGCATGTGGGTCTGGACCAGGGCGCGGCCGGGCCGATCCTGCCGGCCGGCGCGGCCCGCCACCTGATAGAGGAGCTGGAAGGTGCGCTCGCCCGCGCGCAGATCGCCGCCGTTGAGGCCGAGATCGGCATCGACCACGACGACCAGCGTGAGGTTGGGAAAGTGATGGCCCTTGGCGGCCATCTGCGTGCCGATCAGGATGTCGATCTCGCCCGCGATCATGCGCTCGACCGCCGCCGTCGCCTCGGCGCGGCCGCCGAGGCTGTCCGAGGTGAAGAGTTCGAGCCGCGCCTCGGGGAAGAGTTCGTGTGCTTCCTCCGCCAGCCGCTCGACGCCCGGCCCGCAGGCGACGAACTGGTCGATCGCGCCGCAATGCTTGCAGGCATGGGCCGGCGGCTCGCTGTAGCCGCAATGATGGCAGACCAGCACGCGCCGGAAGCGATGCTCGACCAGCCAGGCCGAGCATTGCGGACATTCGAGTCCGTGCCCGCAGGCACGGCAGAGGGTGATCGGCGCATAGCCGCGCCGATTGAGGAAGAGAAGCGTCTGCTCGCCCGCAGCCAGCGTCTCCTTCATCGCCTCGACCACCGGCGGCGACAGCCAGTGGCCGCGGGCGGGCGGCGTCCGGCGCAAGTCGACGGCCGAGAGCGCGGCGAGCTGCTGGCCGCCATGGCGCGCGGGCAGATGCAGCGCGCTGTACCGGCCCGCCCTCACGTTCATGATGCTCTCGAGCGACGGCGTTGCCGAGGCCAGCACGACCGGCGCCGCCACCAGGCGCGCACGCACCACCGCCATGTCGCGCGCGTTGTAGGTGACGCCCTCCTCCTGCTTGAAGGAGGAATCGTGCTCCTCGTCGACGACGATGAGGCCGAGGTCGGCGAACGGCAGGAACAGCGCCGAGCGCGCGCCCACGACGACGCTGACGCGGCCGTCGGCAATGGCGCGCCATGTCTCGCGCCGCTCGAGGCTGGTCAGGTCGGAATGCCATGAGGCCGGCGTGGCCCCGAAGCGATCCTCGAACCGCTTCAGCCACTGCGCGGTGAGCGCGATCTCGGGCAGCAGCACCAGCACCTGCCGCTTTTCCGCCAGCGCCGCGGCGATCGCCTCGAAATAGACCTCCGTCTTGCCCGCACCCGGCACGCCGTCGAGCAGCACCGCGGAGAAGGCATGCGCCTTGACCCGGGCGATCAGGGCGTCCGCGGCGTGGCGCTGCTCACCCGACAGCAGCGGGCCGTCGCGCAGCCCGTCGGGCTGCGGGAAGGTGCGGCGCATCGTGCGTTCCTCCGCCGCGAGGAGGCCGATCGACGCCATCGTCTTGACCACCGAGGTGCCGACACCGGCCACATGCGCGAGTTCGGCCACCGGCATCGCCGGCCCGTCCTTCAGCGCCTCGAGCACGCGGCGCCGCGCCGCCGTGAGCTTGAGCGCGGCATCGCCCGCCGTTTCGGCCGGCCGGTAGACAAGTTCCGTCCGCGGCGCCTCCAGCGCCGAAGTGGAGCTCATGGCCATGCGCAGCACCGCGCCCGGCGGCGTCAGCGTGTAGGCCGCGACCCAGTCGACGAAGCGGCGCAGCGCATCGGTCATCGGCCGCGCCGGCAGGACATGCGCGAGGTCGCGCAGCTTTGCGCGCGGCACATCGCCCGTGCCCTCGCCCCACACGACGCCCAGCGTCTCGCGCTTGCCGAGCGGCACGACGACGAAGCTGCCGGGCGCGACCTCGATGTCCTCGGGCACGCTGTAGTCGTAGGCATCGGCGAGGGGCAGCGGCAGCAGGACCTTCACGGTCCGCGCAACTCCCCTCCCGGGGCCGGTGTTTTCCACCGATTCCGGATGCGCCTGTCCTCTCCCCTCGGCTTGTGGCTGAGAGGGCGAATCGCTAGAAATTGTGGCAGCGCGCCGTTCCGAACCACTGGCCATTGGGGTATTTTATATATGAAGTTTTTCGTCGATACCGCCGATGTCGCCGAGATCAAGGACCTCGCCTCGGAGGGGCTCCTGGATGGCGTCACGACCAATCCCTCGCTGATCATGAAGGCCGGCCGGCCCATGCTCGAGGTGATCAAGGAAATCTGTGCCATCGTTCCCGGTCCCGTCAGCGCCGAGACGGTCGCGACCGACCACAAGACGATGCTCGAAGAGGGCCGGAAGCTCGCCAAGCTCGCCAAGAACGTGGCGGTGAAGGTGCCGCTCACGCCCGACGGCCTCAAGACCTGCAAGGCGCTCAGCGCCGAAGGCACGATGGTGAACGTGACGCTGTGCTTCTCCGCGGCGCAGGCGCTGCTGGCGGCCAAGGCCGGCGCCACCTTCGTCTCGCCGTTCGTCGGCCGTCTCGACGATATCGGGCATGACGGCATGCATCTCATCGAGGAGATCATGACGATCTATCGCCAGTATCCCGACTTCAAGACGGAGGTGCTGGTGGCCTCGGTGCGCCACAGCCAGCATGTCGTGCAGGCGGCCAAGCTCGGCGCGCACGTCGCGACCGTGCCGCCCGCCGTGCTGCGCAGCCTGTTCAAGCATGTCCTGACCGACAACGGGCTCAAGGCCTTTCTCGACGACTGGGCCAAGACCGGCCAGTCGATCCTCTGACCGCGGAGACGGGGGATGGCAAACGACGGCATCGTTACGGCACCCGACGGATCGGGCCGGCAGGTGAAGCTGATCACCGCCGACGACGTCGTCGCCTACCTCAAGGCGCATCCCGACTTCTTCACCAAGCACGCCGAACTGGCCGGTGAGCTCGGCCTCACCTCGGCCGTGCAGAGCCCCGGCGTGATCGACATGCAGCAGGCGATCCTGAAGCGCCTGCGCAGCGAGATCGACCGGCTGAAGAGCGAGCGCACGGAGATCATCGCCAACTCCAAGCAGAACCAGATCGTCCAGAACCGCATCCAGGCGGCGGTCATCAGCATCATCCAGGCGCCAAGCTTCGAGAAGATGATCCACGTCGTCACCCACGAGCTGCCCGAGCTGCTGGATGTCGACTTCATCACGCTGGCGATCGAGGCCAATGCCGACGCGCCCAAGAAGGCGCCGGTGCGCGGCATCTACGTGCTGTCGCCGGGCGCGATCGACATGGCGATCGGCGAGAGCAAGCATGCGCGCCTGCGCAGCAACATCGCGGGCGACGAGGCCTTCTTCGGCGATGTCGCGCGCTTCGTGCAATCGGACGTGCTGCTCAGGCTGCGCGTCTCCTCGGGCTCGCCCGATGGTGTGATGTGCTTCGGCTCGCGCAATCCCGAGGCCTTCGGCCCCGACATGGCCACCGAGCTGCTGTTCTTCCTGTCCAAGGTGCTGGAAAACACCATCCGCGCCTGGCTCGACCTGCCCGAGTAGGCCGACCGCGTGGCCGCGCGCCTGACAGCCGCGCGCGAGGCGTGGCGGGACTGGCTGAAGAGCGAACGGCGGCTCGCCGCCCATACCCTGGTCGCCTACGAGCACGACGTCGCGACCTTCCTCGACTTCATGACGACCTATCTCGGCGCGCCGCCGACGCTCGAGGCGCTGGCGAAGCTCAAGCCCGCCGAGTTCCGCGCCTGGCTGGCCGAGCGCGCGCGCCAGGGGATGGCGCGCAGCTCGACGGCGCGGGCCTTCTCCTCGGTCCGCTCCTTCTTCCGTTTCCTCGACAAGAACGGACTGGCCAGCAACGCGAGCATCGGTGCGCTCAAGACGCCGAAGCTGCCGCGCGCGGTACCGAAGGCGCTGTCCGAGCCGGACATGGAGGAGGTCCTCGAAGCCGAGTCCGAGCGCGAGCGCGCGCCCTGGATCGACAAGCGAGACACCGCGGTGCTGCTGCTGCTCTACGGCGCCGGCCTGCGCATCGCCGAGGCGCTCGGGCTCAGCAAGGGCACGGTCGAGGCGCTGCTGAAGAGCGGCCAGGACACGCTCGCCATCACCGGCAAGGGCAACAAGACGCGGATCGTGCCGCTGCTGCCGCAGGCGCTCGAGGCGCTGGCGGCCTATCGCGACGCCTGCCCCGACCTCGCCGCGCTCGGCCCCAACGACGCCTTCTTCCTCGGCGCGCGCGGCGGGCCGCTCGATCCCGCCATCGTCCAGAAGCGGGTGCGCGAGATCCGCGCGCAGCTCGGCCTGCCCGAGAGCGTGACGCCGCACGCGCTGCGGCACTCCTTCGCCACCCATCTCCTGGGCGCCGGCGGCGACCTGCGCACCATCCAGGAGCTGCTGGGCCATGCCAGCCTGTCGACCACCCAGCGCTATACCGACGTCGACGCCGCCCGGCTGAGCGCCGTCTACCGGGCCGCCCACCCGCGCGCCAAGGTCCGCTAGCCCCCCGGCGAGGGCAGTTACCGCCCGGTAACGTTTTTTAAAAAGGAAATAAAAAGGAGAACCGG